>NZ_CP141608.1:3794276-4101238 GCF_035581345.1 Pseudomonas sp. JQ170C | reverse complement strand
GAGCCTGGTGCATGTCGACAACGGCAAACTGCGTGACGAAACCGCTCGCCAACGCCTGCAAGCGGCCCAGCAGCTGGCCGAGCGCCTGGGCGGCGAAGTGGTGCTGCTGCGCGCCGGGGAAGTGGCCAAAACACTGATCCAGCATGCCCTGGAACGGCGCGCCAACCTGGTGCTGGTGGGGCAGTCGCGCGATCGCCTGCGCCGACGCTTGTTCGGCGCCGGTGTGGCCACGCGACTGCTGCGCGAAGCCCATGGCCTGGAAATCAACGTACTGGACCGTGACGACAAACCCGAGCCGCCCAGTGCCGTCGCGAAAAAGGCCTGGGTGTGGCGCCATTACCTGCTGGCCCTGGTCGCCACGCTGCTGGCAACCGGCTTGGCCTGGGGGGTGGCCAGTGTGCTGGCGCTGCCGAACATCTCCCTGGTGTTTCTTGCCGCGGTGCTGCTGGTCGCGGTGCGCAGCAGCCTGGGGCCGGCGTTGGCCTGTGCGGTGATGTCGTTCCTGGCCTATGACTTCTTGTTCATCCCGCCGAATTTCTCCTTCAGCATCCAGCGTGAAGAAGACGTGCTGACCTCGCTGTTCTTCTTGCTCATGGCAGCACTCACCGGCAACCTGGCGGCCCGCCAGCGCCGGCAATTGCAGGCCCTGCGCGAAACCCAGGAACAGACCAACCAACTGCTGGAGCTGTCGCGCAAACTCACGGCCGCCACCGACCGCCAGGCGGTGTTCAATGCTGCCGGGCAGCACCTCGATGGTTGGCATGACTTCAAGGTCTGCCTGCTTGAGCGCAGTGCCGACGGCCGCTTGCAGGTGGCCAGCGGCGACAGCCCGCAGTTCAGCGACAATGAGCGCGCCGCCGCCGATTGGGCCTGGCAGCACGATCAGGCGGCGGGGCTGGGCAGCGATACGTTGCCCAACGGCCGCTGGTGGTGGTGGCCGCTGTCGGTGGATGAATCGCCGCTGGCGCTGCTGGGTGTCCGGCCACGACAGGGCCAGAACCTGACGCCCCAACGTCGGCGTTTGCTCAAGGCCTTGAGCCAGCCGCTGGCCCAGGCACTGGCCCGGGCGCGCCTGGCCGAGCAACTGGAGGCGGCGCGCTTGCATGGCGAAACCGAGCAACTGCGCAGCGCCTTGCTGGCGTCGGTGTCCCATGACCTGCGCACACCGCTGACGGCCATGCGCGGCAGCATCGACAGCCTGCTGGCCCTCGGCGACGCGATCCCCCAGGCCGACCGCAAGGAACTGCTTGAAGGCACCCGCGACGAAGCCGAGCGCCTGGACCGCTACATCCAGAACCTGCTGGACATGACCCGCCTGGGGCACGGCGGGCTGAAACTGGCCCGTGACTGGGTGGCGCCGACCGATATCGTCGGCAGCGCGCTCAATCGCCTGCGGGTGGTACTGGCGCCGTTGCAGTTGAGCACCGAAGTGCCGGAGGGCTTGCCGCTGTTGTTCGTCCATGCGGCCTTGATCGAGCAGGCACTGGTAAATGTACTGGAGAACGCCGCGCGCTTTTCACCGGCCAATGGCCGCCTGACATTGCAGGTGAGTGCCGTTGATGAGCAACTGCAGTTTGCGGTCAGCGATGAAGGGCCGGGCATTCCAGTGGCGGACCGGGAGAGGATTTTCGACATGTTCTACACCGCCGCCCGTGGCGACCGGGGCGGGCAGGGCACCGGGCTCGGCCTGGCTATCTGCCAGGGCATGATCGGTGCCCACGGCGGGCATATTCGGGTCGATGAGGGTATCGATGGCCGTGGCACCTGCATCACATTATGCTTGCCGCTTCCCACCCAGCCCGAGCCTGAAAGCGAAGCCCCATGAGCCAGATCGCTACCCTGCTGGTCATTGACGATGAACCCCAGATCCGCAAGTTCCTGCGCATCAGCCTGAGTTCCCAGGGCTACAAGGTGCTGGAGGCGGCGACCGGTGCCGAGGGTCTGTCCCAGGCGGCGCTGAATCGGCCGGACCTTGTGGTGCTCGACCTTGGCCTGCCGGACATGGACGGCCAGCAGGTGCTGCGCGAACTGCGCGAGTGGAGTGCGGTGCCCGTGCTGGTGCTGTCGGTGCGGGCCAGTGAAATCCAGAAGGTCGAGGCGCTGGACAACGGTGCCAACGACTACGTGACCAAGCCGTTCGGCATCCAGGAATTCCTGGCGCGGGTGCGGGCGTTGCTGCGTCAGGTGCCGCAAGGCACAACGGCGCAGGCAGCGCCGAGTTTTGGGCCGTTGACGGTGGACCTGGCCTTTCGCAAAGTCACCCTCGAGGGCGTTGAAATTGCCCTGACCCGCAAGGAGTACGCTCTGCTGGCGCAACTGGCCACGCACCCGGGCCGGGTGATTACCCAGCAGCAACTGCTCAAGGATATCTGGGGGCCGACCCACGTCGATGACAGCCACTACCTGCGCATTGTGGTGGCGCATGTGCGGCAGAAACTGGGGGATGATCCGACGGCGCCGCGATTCATCATCACCGAACCGGGGGTGGGGTATCGGTTGGTGGGGCCAGAGGTGGGGTGAGTCATACACCCACACCGTAGCCGCTGCCGCCAGGCTGCGATCGACTGCGCAGCAGTCGCCTTGTGGCGTCTACGACCGCTTTGCGGCCGATCGCAGCCTGGCGGCAGCGGCTACGGTCAGCGCCGCTCCGCTTCGTAGTTGTCCATGGTATCGCGCGCTATCTCCCGTCCAAGGGCGATCAGCTCCGGCGCCTTGTAGAACTCGAAGAACCGGCACACCCGCTTGGGCACGTTGATCAGTACGTCCGGCGGGTAGCCGGCGATCTTGTACTGGGCCAGCGACGTTTGCATCACCTCGAAACTCTGGTTGATCAGATCCAGCAATGAAGCGGGGCCGACGTTGTCGATGATGAACGAGCCGCTCGCCGATTTCGGTGCGCCTTCGGTCTCGGGGGCGGCAGCGGGCTGCTGGGCCTCGGGGTCGGCCGCATCGCTGAGCCAGGGGTTGGGGATCTGCGCAGCTTCGGTCGCGAGGCCTTGTTCGATGCGCATCAGTTGCTCGGCCTGTTTGCGCCGGAACGGCAGGTGCGAACCGAGGGAGTTGATCAGGTTGTCAAAGCGCAGCTTGAAGGCCGCCGGGCGTTCGATCACCGGCAGTTGGTAGTGTTTCTGGTTGGTGGAGTTGAGGTTCACGGCAATGATCAGGTCACAGTGGCTGGACACCACCGGAATGATCGGCAAGGGGTTGAGGATGCCGCCATCGACCAGCATGCGATTGTCTTGCACCACCGGGGTGAACAGGCTGGGTATCGCCGCCGAGGCGCGCATGGCCTGGTGCAGGCAGCCTTCCTGGAACCAGATTTCCTGCTGGTTGGTGAGGTCGGCCGCCACCGCGGTGTAGGGGATGCGCAGCTCCTCGATGTTGATTTCGCCAACGATCTTGCGGATCTGGCCGAAGACTTTTTCACCACGGATGGCGCCCAGGCGAAAGCTCACATCGACCAGGCGCAATACGTCCAGGTAATCCAGGCTCTCGATCCAGTTGCGGTACTCCTCAAGCTTGCCGGCGGCGTAGATGCCGCCAATCACCGCGCCCATGGAGCAGCCGGCCACGCAGGCAATGTCATAGCCGCGCCGTTCAAGTTCCTCGATTACGCCGATGTGCGCGTACCCGCGTGCTCCACCCGAGCCCAGCACCAATGCAACGCGTTTGCCCATGATGCCCCCCGCCTGTGCGTTATCGTTGGGCTAACAATGCGCCCATTCGTGTCTGTGCTTCAATCGTCATACGCGCTGCGCTACGCTTGCCGGGCACTTTTCTTCTTTGTAGCCGTCGAACTCGCCACTTGAACATTTCTTTTGAGGTATCACTGATGAAAGCCTGGATCTGCCTGCCCCTGATTGCCCTGGTATTGACCGGTTGTGCGGGTAAAACCGCCTACCGCGACAGTTGCGCCAATCAGCTGGATTCGGCCTGGAAGGAACTCGACCTGGCCAAGGCCGAAGGGTTTGCCGGTACCGTCAGTTACTCCAAGGCGTTGTCGCTGTTGACCGGGGCCAAGACCCAGCAGCAGTTCGAGGCCTTTGAAGGTTGCAGCAAGAAGGCCGAGAAGGCCCGCTTCTACATTCGTGAATCCCGCGCCGGTCGTTGACACAGGAGAACACCATGTCGGCCATGCTCGACCATGTGATTGCCCAGGTACTGGCCCTGCAGGTTCGCCTGCTCGGTTGCCAGGCCCGCCTTGCTGCGGACACCGACAGCGAGGCGTTGCATGACCTGCGCACCACCACCCGGCGATTGCGCAGCCTGTTGCGGCCGCTACGCGAGTTGCCCGGGGTCGAGCAGCTTGAAGGCGCGGCCAAGGCGCTGGGGGAGCTGACGACGCCGTTACGCGACCGTGAAGTGCTGGCAGCGCAGTTGCTTGAACGCGAGCGGTTCGACGCCGCGCGCCAGCGCCTGGCCGGCCGGCGGGAAACCTTCGCCAGCGTTGCCGAGAGTGCGCAGCTTGAGCGGTTGCTGGCGATTGTCGATGCCTTTCCGATCTTCCTGCGTGCAGCCCAGCGCGAAGGCCTGATCCGCAAGTTGCACCAACGCATCGACAAGCGCCTGGAAAAGCAGTGGATGCAGCTGCGCGAAGCCCTCGACGACCCCGCCCATGACCGTCATCGACTGCGCCTGTTGATTAAGCGCGTGCGCTACGGCGCCGATGCCTACCCGCAGTTGGAGCACGCCGGGAAGCGCCTGCAACGGGGGCTGAAACGCGCGCAAGGTGATCTGGGCGATTGGCACGATTTGCATCAGTGGCTGCTGCAAGCCGAACAGCAGCCCGACCTGGCACCGTGCGTTGAGCATTGGAAAGCGCAATGGCTCATCGCCGAACAACGTGCCGATGTGACCCTGGAACGCCTGCAGAAGGCGCTGGCGCAACGATAAGCCGCTGATATGGCCGAAATGCGGGCTGTCGCAGGAGTTTTCGCTGGTTAAGATCGGACTTTTCCCACGGATGAGTACGGCATGAATCTCTCGCAATTGCTCAAGGCGGTCCGCCTGCACCCCCAGGCGGTCACCATTCCTGCCAGTTGGGCGCAAGGGCGCGCCTGTTTTGGTGGCCTGATGGCTGCTCTGCTGTATGAAACCATGCTCACCAAGACCTCGCCCGGTCGTCCGGTGCGTTCCCTGGCCATCACCTTTGTCGGCCCGGCCGAACCCGAGGTGCCGATCAGCTTTGAAGTGGAGTTGCTGCGCGAAGGCAAGGCAGTCAGTTCACTGCTGGGCCGGGCGGTGCAGAACGGTCAGGTGGTGACCTTGATGCAAGGCAGTTTCGGCGGCGGGCGTGACTCGGTTGTCAACGTGCCAGCGTTGCCGGCAATTGAAATGAAAAGCCTGGAGGAGTCCGCCACCGAGCTCCCCTATATCAAAGGCGTGACGCCAGAGTTCATGCGCCATGTGTCGCTGCGCTGGGCCATTGGCGGGATTCCGTTCAGCAACACCCCGTCGCGCAATATGGGCGGTTGGGTCCGGCTGCGTGATGAGGGTGGTGACGAAACCTTGAGCGAAGCGCACCTGCTGGCGCTGACCGATGCCTGGCCGCCGACCTTGCTCTCGCACCTGAACAGGCCGGCGGCAGGAAGTACCCTGACCTGGACCATCGAGTTCATTCAGCCGGTGCCAAGCCTCACCACGCACGATTGGTTCAAATACTGTGCGCAGACCGAGCATGCCCGTGACGGTTACGGCCACGCGGCAGCCGCCCTGTGGACGGCTTCGGGTGAGTTGCTGGCGATCAGTCGCCAGACGGTGACTGTCTTCGCTTAGTGGCGATGGCGGTTACGCCAGGCGCGCCACCAGGCGCCACTCAAGACAAAGCGCGGAAAGGTGACGAACTGTTCCACCAGCAGGCGGCCGATGGCGTCTTTGCGGTCGCTGAAGGGTTCGGGTTGCTCGGCCTCAAGGCGATGGCCCTGGCGCTGCAGGCCAAGGCCTGCGATCAGGGCGATGATGCCGACGGCCAGTTGTCCCAGGTCCAGTGAGAACAGCCCCGACAGCACCAGCAGTACACCGAGGATGAACAGCGGCACGGCAATCAGGTGCAACACCAGGTTGGTCGGGTTGCGGTGATTGTGGTGGTAGCCGCGCCATTGCCAGGCGGGCAAGTTGGGCAAGCGTTTGTTCATGAGCAATTCCTCAGGGTTCTGTCTGAAGAATAGTGCGGCCCCCGACAGGGGGCCAATGAGCGGCAGCTATCGGCCTTATAGCTTGAGTTGGCCGATGGCCTTGCTCAATTCACCGGCCAGGGTGGCCAATTCGCTACTGGTGGTGGCCGAGTCGACGGTCTGCTGCACGGTCTCTTCGGTGACGTCGCGAATGCTCACCACCGCACGATTCATTTCTTCGGCCACCTGGCTCTGCTGCTCGGCGGCCACGGCAATCTGGGTGTTGCTCTCGCGCATCTGCGCCACGGCGCTGGTGATCTCGGCCAGGGCGATACCGGCTTCCTGGGCCTGCTGGACGCAGTCGTCGGCCTTGAACGAGCTCTCCTGCATGAAGTCCACGGCATCGCGGGTACCGGCCTGCAGCGCCGAGACCATGGTGGTGATCTCGTCGGTGGAGGCCTGTACGCGCTTGGCAAGGTTGCGTACCTCATCGGCCACCACCGCAAAGCCACGGCCCAGGTCGCCGGCACGGGCCGCCTCGATGGCGGCGTTGAGCGCCAGCAGGTTGGTCTGCTCGGCGATGCTGTGAATCACCCCGACCACACCATTGATCTTCTGGCTGTCTTCGGCCAGTTGGCGAATCATCTCGGCCGTTTGCTGCACACCGCTGGAAAGACCGGCAATCGAGGTCTGCACCCGGCTGACCACTTCCTGGCCACTGCCTGCCAGCGTGTCGGCGGTCTGCGACAAGTCGCGGGTGGCACCGGCGTGCTGGGCGATGTGGTAGACGGTGGCCGACATCTCGTTGATGGCGGTGGCGGCCTGGTCGGTCTCGCTTTGCTGGCCGAGCATGCCGTGGCGCACGTCATTCATGCTGGCGGCCAGGCGCGCGGCACCGGAGTCCAGTTGCGCGGCGGTGCGGGCCACGGTGTTGACCACCCGGTGATACGTGGTCTGCATGGCGTTGAAGGCGCTGGCCATCTGGCCGACTTCATCGCCGCACGACAACGGCACCCGGGCCGAAAGATCGCCGGTTTTTTCAACGTGCAACATCACGTCCTTGAGGGTGTTGAGCTGGCTGAGCAGGAAGCGGATCAGCAACTGCGAGGCGCAGAGCATCGCCAGCATCAGGATCAGCACGCAGACGGCGTAGTTGGTGAAACGGTCGGTAAACACCTGGAGCAGGCTGGGGGAGGGGGCGAGCACGGCGATCTGCTGACCGTCGCGGCTGATCACCTGGGCACCGCTGAGCGGGTTGGTGCCGGTCAGCGCCAGGCCATGCAGTTGCACCCAGCCCTGGGCGTTGGCCAGGGGCTTGAGCTGTTCACCGTCAAAACCTGGCGCTGTGCCGGGGGCGTATTGCAGCCACAGGCGGTTGTGCGGCAGGGCCTGCCCGGCAGGCCAGGCGGCGAGCAATTGCGCCTGGGCCTGGGCCTTGTCCTGGGCGTCCTGTGCCCGGGCCTGTTGCTCCAGGTGCACGGCGTAGAGCACCAGGAACAGCGTTGTGACAAAGGCCACCGCGTTGACGGCCCAGAACTTGTACTTCAGGGAGATATTGCTAAGCCAGGCACCCATGTAAGGTCTTCTCTGATTGAGCGGAAACAATGTTGGCAAGGTGCCATCATTGTGCCGAGCCTATCAGAGGGGCGTCTTGATATGCGTCAAATAATCGCGGGGAGGTTGAAGAAGGCGCGGGCGCAGGCGGTGGTGTGAGCGGCCAGTTGCTCGGTGCTTTCGCCGCGGTGCAAGGCCACTTCGCGCAGCACCTCGGTGAGGAAGGCCGGCTCGTTGCGGCCGCTTTTCGGCTTGGGCCGCAGGCTGCGTGGCAGCAGGTAAGGTGCATCGCTCTCCAGCATCAGGCGGCCTTCAGGGATGCTGCTGACCAGCGGGTGCAGGTGGGTGCCGCGACGCTCGTCGCAGATCCAGCCGGTGATGCCGATGTGCAGGTCCAGGTCCAGGTAGCCGAACAGGGCGGCGCGCTCGCCGGTAAAGCAGTGCACCACGGCGGCGGGCAGGCGGTCGCGGTAATCCTTGAGGATCGCCAGCAGGCGTTCGCTGGCGTCGCGCTCGTGCAGGAACACCGGCATGTGCAGCTCTACCGCCAGGGCCAACTGTTCTTCCAGGGCCTTTTCCTGTTGCGGGCGGGGCGAAAAGTCGCGGTTGAAGTCCAGTCCGCATTCACCTACGGCCTGGACCCGAGGTTGTTCCAGCAAGGCACGCAACTGGCGGTTGCTGTCGCTGCTCCAACTGCTGGCATCGTGGGGGTGGACCCCGGCGGTGCTGAACAGGCGTTGGCCGCTTTCATCCAGGGCCAGGCACAGTTCCAGTGCTTGTTCGCTGCCCTCAAGGCTGGTGCCGGTGACCATCATTTGCACCACACCCGCCGCCTCGGCGCGCTCAAGAATGCCCTGGTGTTTGTCGGCAAAACTTGGGTTGGTCAGATTGACGCCGATGTCGATGAGTTGCATGGTGCTACCTCAGGCCGGAAGCCGGCCAGCATAGCAAAGCTCGAGGAATTTCGATAAATCGAAGAACTTCAACGCGTTGTCGTGGTCTTTTGCGGTCAATTGTCATGGATCGACTGCAAACTATGGCGTCAACCACACCCCCGCAGGCCTTCATACGGATGACGCGTGCGCTGTTTTTGTTGATCGTGCTGGGCTTCGGTCTGCTTCAGGCAGGGCCGGCCAGCGCGCGCCTGCCCGGGCCGCAGCAGTCGGTTCCCAAGGCCCAGGTTCGCGACCTGGCGCAGATCCGTAGCACCCGGGTGCTCAAGGTGCTGGTCAATCAGAGCCGCAACAGCTCCGGTGAGGTCAAGGGCGAGCCGGTGGGCGTCGAATATCACCGCTTGCGGGCCTTCGAGCACTACCTCAATGCCCGCGCCCAGGACGGCCAGGAAATCCGCCTGAAAATCATTCCCCGGGCCAAGGAG
This sequence comes from Pseudomonas sp. JQ170C, assembly GCF_035581345.1. NCBI lineage: Bacteria > Pseudomonadati > Pseudomonadota > Gammaproteobacteria > Pseudomonadales > Pseudomonadaceae > Pseudomonas > Pseudomonas sp. JQ170C. The sequence continues at coordinate 4,092,193 of NZ_CP141608.1, read as the reverse complement.
CAATTGCTGGCCGCGTTGCAGCGCGGCGAAGCCGACCTGGTCGCCCCCGGAGAGCTGCTTGATCCGACCTCCACCCGCGGCCTGGTGGCCAGCGACCCGGTAGTGGACAAGGTGTCCATGGTGCTGGTGGGGCGCAAGGGCGAGCGCAGTTACCAGCGGGTCGAGCAGCTTTCGGGGCGCACGCTGGCGCTGACCAGTGCCAGTGCGGCCGGCGATACCCTGCATGAAATCAACCAGAAACTGGCCTTGCGCAAACTCGCGCCGATCAAGGTCGAGTGGGTGGACCCGACCTTGGCGGTGGAGGATGTGCTGGAAATGGTCCAGGCCGGGATCTTCCACCTCACGGTGGTCGAGCAGCCGATTGCCGAGCGCTGGGCACGGGTGATGCCCAAGTTGCGTGTGGACCGCAGGGTGCAGGTGGCGGCTCCCGAGGCCATGCGCTGGTATGTGCGGCGCGATGCGGTGATGCTGCACGCCAGTGTCGATCGCTTTTTGCAGGGTTATAAGCCACCACAGAATCAGGATGCGGCGTTCGAGCGGATTTATCGGCGTTTGTACCGGGTGCACAATCCCTTGGCCCGTACTGACCGCAAGCGCCTGGAAGCCCTCAGGCCAGTGCTGCAGCGCCATGCCAGTGAACAGAACATCGACTGGTTGAATCTGGCGGCGGTGGCGTTCAAGGAATCCTCGCTCAATCCGGCTGCCCGCGGTGCCGGTGGGGCTCATGGCTTGATGCAGATTACGCCCAGCGCGGCGCAGCGGGTCGGGGTGAGCAATATCAGCAGCGTCGATGGCAATGTACGGGCCAGTGCGCGGTACATGGCGCTGATCCGGCGCAAATTCTTTTCCAGCAATCAATTGAATGAGCGTGAGCGCATGGCGTTCACGTTGGCGGCATACAACCTTGGACCAGAGCGAGTCCAGGCAATGCGGGCCGAGGCACGTCGACGGGGACTCAATGGCAACCAATGGTTTTTCCAGACCGAGCGAATTGCCATGGAGCAGGTCGGGATGGGGCCCGTCAGCTACGTCAACAGCGTGAACAAATACTTCCTAGCCTTCGACCGCGAACGCAAGACCCTGGAGCGCTAGCGGCTCACCCTCACACGCTTCGCTCTTACTTACAGCTCCAAGCTTACCGCTTGCCCCTTGAAGCGAAGCTGAGTTGACATCCATACAGCAGCTTCTCTAGCATGCTGACTTGCGCCGATTTAAACAGCTACTTGCGGGGCGCAGGGGAAACCTCCCGGTTTTTCCAAATACCGCTAAAACGCTGGTTCGGTGACGCCTCCCACCGCAGCCCAGCGGGATCTGCGAGGCGGAGAATCATTCCATGAGTTGTCCACGTACCAGTGTCTGTTTGAGCCCTCTGCCTGCCAGTCAGGCCGCGCGCGTGCCGCGTATTCTTCTGGGCGGTGCCCACCAGCCCACTCTTCTGCGTTATCTCGATGGCTGGCCTCGTCGTAAAGGCCGCGCTACCGCTTTTCTGATTCAGTTCGCCGATACCCGTGCATCGCTCAGTCAGTTTGCCAGCGATCGTTTCGACCTTGCTGTCATCCAGTCGCCCAGCGCCGAAGATGCTGCCGAGGTGATCGGCCACCTGACCCGGGTTGCCCGGCAGGGGCTGATCACGCGCGTGTAGGGGGCAGGCTCAATGCTCCTTGGCTTTGCGGATGCGCAGCAAAATCACTAGCAGGATCAGGATCGCCAACGGCGCCATGCCCAGTAGCGCCTCACGCTCGCTGAACGGTGCGCCCAGGGTGTGCAGGCCGCTGTAGACCAGTTTCAGCAGGCTGAGCAGGTAGTAGGTGATGGCAATGATCGACAGGCCTTCCACCGCCCGTTGAATCTTGATCTGGGTGTCGGCGCGGGCGTTCAGGCTGCGCAGGATCTCGGCGTTCTGTTCTTCCATCTCAACCTGCACGCGCGCTTGCAGCAGCTCGCCGAGGTTGGCCACGCTTTCGGCCAGGTGTTCCAGACGTTGTTCGGTGGCGGTGCAGTAACGCACCGTGGGTTTGAAGCGCCGCTCGATGAACACGCCCAGGCGCTGGCAATCGGCGACGTGGCTTTCGCGCAGTTCACCTAAACGCTCGAACACCAGTTGCGCATAGGCTTGGGTGGCGCTGAAGCGGTGGCGGTTTTTTACCGTGCTGCCGACCACCTGGCGCGACAGTTGGGCAATGTCTTCGAGCAGCGCCTTGGCATTGCCGCCGTCGCTGGCGACGTTGCGTTCCGACAGGCTGACCAGGGTGCGGTCATAGCTGTCGAGTTGACGGCTCAAGGCCTTGGCATTGTCCAGCGCCAGTGAGGCCATCATCCGGTAGGTCTCGATTTCCAGCAGCCGGCGAATCATTCGTCCTTGCCGATAGGCATTCAGGCGACGGTTGATGAACAGGAAGCGATTGGTACCGTCTTCGGTAAGGCGAAAGTCGCTCCAGACCACCGCATCGCCACCGCCGACACAGGAGCCGCAGGGGTCCTTGAAACCGTAACGGGCAAGATCCAGCCCGGTCTCGTCGCGCACGATCACCTGCACCGCGTTGATGATCTGCTGCTGGCAGGGTTCGATAGCCTGTGCCAGGGCCTGGGGAAGGGTCGTCCAGGTCAGCTCGCTGTCAGCGGCCGGCACGACCAGGGTCAGGGTGAAGAATTCGGCGTGGCGCTCCCATTTGAACGGATGGCCGTCGAGGAGGGTGATGCCCTGGGCCGCGTCGGGCTCGAAGGTATCGGGGCAGCAGCGCTGCAGCAGGTCATCGCATTGTGCGGCAGTGCCGAGAAAAGCCAGGTGGAAAACATGGGCCGGCTCGTCGAAATATAACGACGGGCGAGCGTGCAGCTCGTTGTGCAGCGCTTTTCGTTGGGCATGCATGGGGTTCAGACCGTATTGTTGTGTTTTTGCTGTTCCAGGTGCCTAGGCTCTGCATGAAAAATTTTGAGACGAAGGTCAGGCAAGGCGAAAACAGCCGAGGAACGGTCGGAGTCGCGCTCGACTTTACGGGTTGTAAATGAGCATTCCGAGGCTGTTTTCAACGCAGCCTCACCGAGTATCAAGGCTTTTCGTACAGAGCCTGGGGCACATGGGTGGGACGGGCGCACAGCCGATGCAAGTCACGCACCCGGCAGCAAACACTGAGCAACGGTTACGCGTCTTCGGACGTCGGCGGGGAGCCGTAGGTGATGCGGTTGATGTACCAGGTCGCCTCGCCACTTGGCGTCTGCACCACCACTTCGTCGCCTTCCTCTTTTTTCAGCAGCGCGCGGGCCATTGGGGCGTCGATCGAGATGTAGTCGTTGCGCCCATAGATTTCGTCGTAGCCGACGATTCTGAAAGTCTTGCGTTCAGCGTCGTCGTTTTCGATTTCTACCCAGGCGCCGAAGAACACCTTGCCTTCCTGCTCAGGGGCGTAGTCGACCACCTTGACGTCTTCTAGGCGCTTGCGCAGGTAGCGAACGCGGCGGTCGATCTCGCGAAGCAGCTTCTTGTTGTACTGGTAGTCGGCATTCTCGCTGCGGTCGCCAAGCGATGCCGCCCAGGCCACCTTGGCGGTGATTTCCGGGCGGTAGGTGCGCCACAGGTGATCCAGCTCGCTTTTGAGTGCTTCGTGGCCTTCTCGCGTGATGATGTTCGTAGCCAAGCTTCATCCTTAAGGGTGTGTGCCGGTTGGGTGGGCTGGTCAACGATATCTCATCGACGGGGCGCGACAAAGCGCCTGGCGCTGATACCTCAACGCCAGGCGCACCCGGATCTGGTGTAATTGCCCCGAATGTGGGGAGGCCTGGAGTCAGCGCAGTCCGCCCTTGTCGTCGCCAGGCTCGCCGCCCACGTGGACGCCGTGATCATCGCCGGGCTCGCCCGCTGCGTGAACGCCGTGATCATCACCCGGCTCGGCGTGGGTGCCGGAGCGCCCGGAAGAGGACTCGCCGGTGCTGCTGTGTCCGGCATGGCCGTCACCGTGGTCACTGCCGCTGTGTCCGCTGCCACCACTATGGCCGCCACCGTTGCCGCTACCGTGTCCGCCGCCACCGCCACTGCCGCCGTGTCCACCGCCGCCACTGCCGCCATGTCCACCACCGCCGCCACTCCCTCCGCCGTGTCCACCACCCCCACCGTGGCCACCACCACCACCACCTCCATCCTTGGCGTAGGCACTCGAAAATCCGGTCAGGGAGTCAGGGATCAGCACAGTTGATGTCGACAGAATCGCTCCGATGGACAATGCCAATAAGGATTTCGTAATACTCATGCGAACCTCCAGTACGGCGCTAGGGTTTGGTGCAGCAGAGTGAGCCTAGCAAGGCACAAGCCAACAGCTATGGAGGTCGATGTGCGGTAGGGGGGGCTTGGTTGACGTCAAGTGAACCGGCTGGCGCACTTGACGTCGGGGCCAGGGTCAGCCTTCGCGCAGCACGGTGAGCGGGCTGGCGTTGAGCGCTCGGCGGGTACCGTAGACACCGGCGCCGCCGACCAGCAGGGCGCCGATCACTGGCAGCAGCAACAGCCAGGGGTGAGGGCTCCAGGTCAGGTCGAAGGCATAGCGGTACAGGAGCAGGGTGATCAGCTCGCAGCCGATGGCGGCGAGCAGCCCGCTGGCCGCCCCCAGCAGGCCGAATTCGATACGCCGGGCCTTGATCAGCAAGGCCCGGCCAGCACCCAGCGCACGCAGCAGGGCGCCTTGGCGAATGCGTTCATCCAGGGTTGCCTGCAAACCTGCGAACAACACGGCCAGCCCGGCGGCCAGTACGAACAACAGCACATATTCCACCGCCAGGGTGACCTGGGCGAGGATGCTGCGCAGTTGTTCGAGCAGGGCATCGACCTGCAGGATCGTCACTGCCGGGAAGGCCCGGGACAACGCCACGACCTGCTGGTCGTGACCGGGGGCAAGGTAGAAGCTGGTGAGGTAGGTGGTTGGCAAATCCTGAAGCGTGCCAGGCTGGAAGATCATGTAGAAGTTGGGCTGGAAGCTGTCCCAATTGACCGTGCGCAGGCTGGTGACCACGACCTGGCGTTGCTGGCCGCCGATGTTGAAGGTCAAGTGGTCGCCCAGCTTGAGCTTGAGGCTATGGGCCAGCTCGGTCTCGACCGAGACGCCTGGCAGGTTGCTATCGGCCCCTGGGCTGGGCTGCCACCACTGACCTTCGCTCAAGGCGTTGCCTGTTGGCAGGTCGGCGGCCCAGGTCAGGCTCAGGTCGCGCTGCACGGCGCGATCGCCGGTGGATTCCTTGCTGACGATCTGCTGCACGGCCTGGCCGTTGATGTCCGTCAGGCGTCCGGGAATCACCGGGTACAGCGGCGCGGCTTCGACCGAGAATTCGTTCAGGCGTTGGGCGAAGCTGTTTTTGTCGTCGGGCAGGATGTTCAGGGCGAAATAGTTCGGTGCGTCCTTGGGCAGCTGGTTCTGCCAGGTATCGAGTAGCTCGGCGCGCAGCAGGGCAATCAAGGCCATGGCCAGCAGGATCAGGCCAAAGGCCAGGGATTGGCCGGTTGCCGCTAGTGGGTGGCGTAGCAGTTGGCCCAGGCCCAGGCGCCAGGCCAGGGGCGAGCCGGCAAGCAGGCGGCGCAAGCTGCGCAAGCCGAGCAACAGCAGGCCGCCGAGCAGCACTGCCGCTACCAGGCCGCCACCGAGCAGGGCGAAGGTCAGAAGCAGGTCCAGGCTCAGGCGCCACATGATCAGGCCCAGGGCGAGCAGGGCGGCGCCGTACACCAGCCAGCTGCTTGGCGGTACTGGCAGCAGGTCGCGGCGCAGTACCCGCAGCGGTGGCACGCGGCCCAGTGCCGCCAATGGCGGCAAGGCAAAGCCGGCCAGGGCTACCAGGCCGGTGGCAATCCCGGCCAGTGCGGGGGCTAGGCCACCGGGTGGAATCTGGGCCGGCATCAAGCCTTGCAACAACTTGAACAGGCCCAGTTGGGCCAGCCAGCCAAGCAGGGCGCCGCCCAGGGCCGCAAGGCCGCCGAGGATTGCCAGTTGCAGGCAGAACAAGCCCAGCGCCTGGCGCCGCGACAGGCCCAGGCAGCGCAGCAGGGCACTGGCATCGAAACGGCGGGTAGCAAAGCGGCTGGCCGACAGGGCCACGGCCACGCCCGCGAGCAGTACGGCGACCAGGCTGGCCATGTTCAGGTAACGCTCGGCCTTGCCCAGGGCGCCGCCGATCTGCTGGTTGCCATCGCGCGAATCCTGCAGGCGCTGGTTGGGCGCCAGCGCCTTGGTGATGCTGTCCCGGTAGTCGGCCAGGGCCTCGGGCTCGCCGCGCCACAAGTCGCGGTAGCTGACCCGGCTGCCGGGTTGCACCACGCCGGTGGCGTCGAGGTCGGCCAGGTTGATCAATACCCGCGGCGTCAGGCTGTAGAAGTTGCCGGCGCGGTCCGGTTCGTAGGTCAGTACCCGGCTCATGCGCAGGGTTTTCATGCCGACGTCGATGCTGTCGCCGATTTTCAGCTCCAGGGCTGCCAGCAAGCGGGGTTCGACCCAGGCCTCGCCGGGCGCCGGGCCACCGCCGCTGGATTCGCTGGCGTAGGGTTCGGGGGCGCTGCGCAGCTCGCCTCGTAGCGGATAGGCGTTGTCGGCGGCTTTGATGCTGGAGAGCTGAATGCCATTGTCGGTGGCAATCACACTGGAGAATTCGACCACCTGGGCATGTTGCAGGCCGCTGGCCTTGCCCGCGGCAATCTGCTCGGGCTGGGCGGGCGAGCTGCCGCGCAGTACCAGGTCGGCGCCGAGGAACTCGGTGGCGCGCAGCAGCATCGCGCCGTTGAGGCGGGCGCCGAAGTAACCGATTGCCGTGCTGGCTGCCACGGCGACCAACAAGGCAAAGAACAGCACGCGCAGTTCACCTGCACGGGCATCGCGCAGCAACTGGCGCACGGCCAGCGCCAGCAGACGGAAAATCGGCAGGCGGGCCATCAGGGCTCCAGCGGCGCGACCAGGTGGCCGGCGTCCAGGCGGATCAGGCGCCGACAGCGTTGTGCCAGGCGTTCGTCATGGGTGACCAGTACCAGGGTGGTACCGCGTTCTTTGTTCAGTTCAAACAACAAGTCGCTGATGCGCTCGCCGGTGTGGCTGTCGAGGTTGCCGGTGGGTTCGTCGGCGAACAGCACCGCAGGCTCGGCGGCAAAGGCCCTGGCGATGGCTACCCGTTGCTGCTCGCCGCCGGACAACTGGCGAGGCGAATGGCTCAGGCGCTGGCCCAGGCCGACCCGCTCCAGCAGGCTGCGGGCATGCTCACGGGCATCGCGGCGGCCGTCCAGCTCCAGGGGCAGCATGACGTTTTCGAGGGCGTTGAGGCTGTCGAGCAGTTGGAACGACTGGAACACGAAACCGACGTGTTCGGCGCGAACCCGGGCGCGCTGGTCTTCATCCAGAGGGCCGAGGTCGTGCCCGGCCAGGGTCACCGAGCCTGCACTGGGCAGGTCCAGGCCCGCCAGCAGGCCCAGCAGCGTCGATTTGCCCGAACCCGAGGCACCGACAATCGCCAGGCTGTCGCCTTGTTTCAATTCCAGGGAGAGTTCGTGCAGGATGGTCAGGTCGCCTTCCGCGCTGGGAACCACTTTGCTAAGGTTCCGCGCAGTGAGAATGCTGGGGCCCATGGAGAATCCGATGCGAGTGTGGTTATTGAGTGCTGGCCTGGCGTTGATGTGCATGGCCCAGGGCGCAGCAGCGGGTACCGTCTTGATTGTCGGCGATAGTATCAGTGCCGCTTTCGGCCTGGATACCCGCCAGGGCTGGGTTGCCTTGCTGGAGCAGCGGCTGAAGGCCGAGGGTTTCGACAGTAAAGTGGTCAATGCCTCGATCAGTGGTGACACCAGTGCAGGAGGCCAGGCACGGCTGCCGGCGCTGCTTGCAGAGCACAAGCCGGAGCTGGTGGTGCTGGAACTGGGGGGCAACGATGGCCTGCGCGGGCAGCAGCCCAAGCAATTGCAACAAAATCTTGCTTCGATGATCGACCGCTCCCGCGATGCCGGCGCCAAGGTGCTGTTGCTGGGCATGCGCTTGCCGCCCAATTATGGCGTGCGGTACACCACGGCGTTCGCCCAGGTCTATGAAAACCTGGCGAGCGAGAAACAGGTGCCGCTGGTGCCCTTTTTCCTTGAGGGAGTGGGCGGTGTGCCCGAGCTGATGCAGGCCGATGGCATCCATCCGGGGCAGGGGGCGCAGGCAAGGTTGCTGGAAAATGCCTGGCCACAACTAAAACCGCTGCTTTGACGCTTTTATAGTGACCGGCTTTCGGCTAATGTTGCGCCCCCGATTTGGAGCCCCCGATGCCGCGTCCCGCCTGGTCCCTGTATGCCTATCAATTGATCGAGCCTGACGAACAGCTTGACCTGTTCGCCTGCCAGGAGATCCGCGTCCATCTTGTGGCCCGCCAGCTTGAGCTTGGCGGCTCGGCCGACCGTACCTTGTGCGGTACGCTGTTGCCGGCTCAACCACGCTGGTCGACGGTCGAGCGCGGTATCTATCGCGACCGCCGCCTGTGCACCCTCTGCCGGGCGATTCTCGATGCCCAGCGCCGCGGCACGCGGCCTGTCTGGCCACAGCTGGTAGTTGGCTGAGATAGCCTTTCATCCCTCAAACGCCTTGAAATACCTCGATCACTCCCGATTGTGCCGGGGGCGGTGTACAATCCTCGTCTTGACCTCACTGAATTAGCGAAGGATTTCCCGGATGTTGCCGCGCTTTCCCGCCGTCACCCGTTGCCTGTCCCTGGCCGCCCTGCTGGCGGCAGGTCCTGCTGCTGCGCTGGAGTTTCCCCTGCCACCGCCTGGTGAAGACGTCATTGGCCAGGTCCAGGTGATCAAGGCCAAGTACGAAGATACCTTCGCCGATATCGGTACTGCCAATGACCTCGGCTATCTGGAAATGATCGCCGCCAACCCGGGCGTCGACCCGTGGTTGCCAGGTGCCGGCACCGAAATCATCCTGCCGACCCGCTTCATCCTGCCGCCGGGCCCGCGCGAAGGTATCGTCATCAACCTGGCCGAGTACCGCATGTACTACTACCCGAAAGGGCAGAACGTGGTGCATACCTATCCGCTGGGTATCGGTCGTGAAGGCTGGGGCTCGCCCATCGCCAACACCAAGGTGACCGCCAAGACGCCAAACCCGACCTGGACGCCGCCCGCCTCGATCCGCAAGGAGCACGCCGCAGACGGTGACATCCTGCCGACCGTAGTGCCTGCCGGCCCGGACAACCCCTTGGGCCCGTTCAAGTTCACCCTGGGCGTACCGGGCTACCTGATCCACGGTTCTAACAAGAAGTTCGGCATCGGTATGCGTACCAGCCACGGTTGCTTCCGCATGTTCAACAACAACGTGCTGGAACTGGCCAAGATGGCCCCGGTCGGTGTTGCCGTGCGCATCATCAATGAGCCGTACAAGTTCGGTGTGAGTGCTGGCAAGGTTTATCTGGAGGCGCACACGCCGCTGGATGACAAAGGTGATCCGTCGGTGGTCGACAAACACACCGCAGTGATCAACGCCTTGCTCAAGCGTGAAGATCTTGCCAACAACCTGCGCATGAACTGGGACATGGTGCGTGATGTGGTTGCCGCCGAAGATGGCATGCCAGTGGAAATCGCCGTGCCGATCACTGCTCAGCAGCCAATGGTTTCGAGCGTACCGCTAGACATGCAGTAACCCTCTGTTGTTGCACCCAAGGCCTGCCATTGTGCAGGCCTTGTCGTTTGTGCAGGGTTACTTTCTTTCGGGCAATAAAAAAGCCGACCCACAAGTGGGTCGGCTCCAAATAACAATCCCGAGGGATTATTACTTACGGCTGGCTTTGTCCAGCATGCGCAGAGCGCGCTCGTTAGCTTCGTCAGCGGTCTGTTGAGCTTTTTGAGCTGCAGCCAGAGCGTCGTCAGCTTTGCGATAGGCTTCATCGGCACGAGCTTGTGCACGAGCTGCTGCGTCTTCAGTAGCAGTCAGACGAGCTTCGGTTTCTTTGGATACGCTGCTGCAACCGGTAGCCAGAACTGCGGCCAGAGCCAGAGCAGAGAATTTCAGAACGTTGTTCATCGTGTTCCCCTTCAAGGACTTTCTATTAAATAGCCATCTCTCAACAATGAGAAACTGACCGGCGTACATAGTACCCATTACTTGTAGTAAGTAAACTGACAGAGCGCAAGAACTGGAAAAAAAATGCGCTTGCGCTTGTGCCGACACCGGGTTTTCTAGAAAACCGCCTGGACGCTGCCTGTACGGGCGTAAGAGAGTGTAGCAAACTTGCTTTTTGTTGAACTAAAGGTGACTTAAAGTGTCATCAAACGTCATAGCACTACAACATCCGGCAACTGTTCAGGCGGCTGTCCGCCACCTGGTTCACCTGCTGCAAGTGCGTGATTTTTGCGACCAGCCGCCTTGAGTAACCGGGCCTTGGGCGCCTACTATTTGTACGTGCTCATTTGCCAGAGAACGACCATGCTGTTCTTGCTGTCCAACCGGGCACGGGGTGGCGTAGAGGTTCCTTCGCCGGACAAACATCGGTAAGGTAAGGGGTCAGATCATAAGACCCGCAAGGAGTAGTGATGAGCGAGGCGTTGTCCATCCACCATGACCAGGCTGGTCATCAGTTCGAGACCAGTGTGGACGGTCATCGTGCTTACCTGACCTACATGGACCTGGGTAAGCAAACCCTGGATATCTACCGCACCTTTGTTCCCAATGCGTTGCGGGGCCGGGGCATTGCCGCGGCGCTGACCGAAAAGGCGCTGCAGTATGCAGAAGACATGGGCTACACCGTGATTCCGTCATGCTCGTACGTGGAACGTTACATGGAGCGCCAGCAGCGGCACTCCACCAAGGCTTGAGAATCGCGAAGGGCAGCCCAGGGCTGCCATTCAAACGCACACACAAAAACGCCGGGCATTGCCCGGCGTTTTTGTGTGTGGCGGTCAGGCGCGGTTGCGTTTAGGCAACACGTCCTTGAGCTTGGCGTGCATGCTGCGCAAGGTTTTCTCGGTGGCGTCCCAGTCGATGCAGGCGTCGGTGATCGAAACACCGTACTGCAGGTCCTCAAGGTTCTTCGGAATCGCTTGGCAGCCCCAGTTCAGGTGGCTCTCGACCATCAGGCCGATGATCGACTGATTGCCTTCAAGAATCTGGTTGGCAACGTTCTCCATCACCAGAGGTTGCAGCGCCGGGTCCTTGTTGGAGTTGGCGTGGCTGCAATCGACCATGATGTTCGGCTTGATCTTGGCCTTGGCCAGTGCCTGCTCGCACAGGGCGACGCTGACCGAGTCATAGTTCGGCTTGCCGTTGCCGCCACGCAGGACCACGTGGCCGTAGGCGTTGCCCTTGGTGGTGACGATCGACACGCCACCTTCCTGGTTGATGCCCAGGAAGCGGTGGGGGCTGGAGACCGACTGCAGGGCGTTGATCGCCACGGTCAGGCCGCCATCGGTGCCGTTCTTGAAGCCCACTGCCGAGGACAGGCCAGAGGCCATTTCGCGGTGGGTCTGGGATTCGGTGGTGCGCGCGCCGATAGCCGACCAGCTGATCAGGTCCTGCAGGTACTGCGGGGAGATCGGGTCGAGGGCTTCGGTGGCGGTAGGCAGGCCCATTTCAGCCAGGTCCAGCAGCAGTTGGCGGCCGATGTGCAAGCCATCCTGGATCTTGAAGGAGTCGTCCAGGTACGGGTCGTTGATCAGGCCTTTCCAGCCGACGGTCGTGCGTGGCTTCTCGAAGTACACGCGCATGACCAGGTACAGGGTGTCGGACACTTCCGCGGCCAGGGCCTTGAGGCGTTCGGCGTACTCGTGGGCGGCCTTGATGTCGTGGATCGAGCAGGGGCCGATCACCACGAACAGGCGGTGGTCCTTGCCGTCAAGAATATTGCGCACCACTTCGCGGCCCGCAGTCACGGTCTTGAGCGCAGTGGCGCTCAGGGGAATTTCCTTCTTGAGCTGATCGGGGGTGATCAAGGTCTCGTTGGAGGCAACGTTTAGGTCATCGATCGGTAAATCAGCCATCGTGTTACTCGTCAGGTCACGGGTGCCGGCCGCCAGCGATCCCCGTGCGGCGGAGCAGCATGATTGTACGCAGCGGGGAGCCGAACCTTAGCGCGTTACACCGTGGCTCGACAATGGGCAGAGCCCGCTTTCCTGCCTGTGTAAGCCCGCAGGGGCAGGGTTTTTGTCGTTAAATGAGAATCTGTTGGGTATGCGTGGCTTCGAGGCTGGCCTCGGAGAACTCGCCGGCGTGCAAACTGACCCATTGGCGGGCGAGGGTGTCGAGGTCGGGCGGGGTGGTGTCGTCCAGGGTCTGCTGCTGGTAAAGATGCTGGATCTGGCAGACCTGCTCACTCATTCTCGCCCCGAACAGCGCCTGTTCATCGACAAAGGCAATGCCGACCCGGTAGCCGTCCTGGTGCTTCTGGCACCAGGCCACATAGCCGGGGTAGCGTGCCGATTCACCGAGCGACGGAATGAACATTTCAATGGCCATTCCCCGGCGGTAGGCGCGGGGGTGGTTGCAGGCGATTCCGCCCAGGCTGATAGTGTGCAGGCGCTGGCGAAACAGGCTGGGCGACTGGCGTAACGCCAGTTCGACCGGGACATCGTCCGGGTGAGTGAGGTATCCACGCATGATCGACTCCGTGTCGATTTTTTGACCTTGTTCGCCTCAGTATAGTGAAGGCTGGGAAAGCGCTTGATTTGTGTGTCAAAAAACTGAACAAAAAAACAGCAATCGAGGAGAGCAGGATGACCAGCAGCAGTCCGCGTATCGGCATCATCGGAACCGGCGCCATTGGCGGCTTTTATGGGCTGATGCTGGCCAGGGCCGGGTTTGATGTGCACTTCCTCCTGCGTAGCGAGTTCGAGGCGGTCAAGACCCGCGGATTGCGGGTCGAAAGTGCCGTGCATGGCACGCTGCAGATGCCGGTGCAGGCCTACGCCGATGTCGCCGACATGCCGCCTTGTGACTGGTTGCTGGTGGGCGCCAAGACCACCAGCAATGCCGAACTTGCGCCGGTGATTGCAAAGGCTGCGGCGGCCGATTGCAAGGTCGTGCTGTTACAGAACGGTCTGGGCGTGGAAGAGCAGTTGCGGCCGTTGTTGCCCGCCACCCTGCACCTGCTGGGTGGCCTGTGCTTTATCTGCGTCAATCGGGAGGCGCCAGGGATCGTTCGCCACCAGGCCCTGGGAGCGGTGAACCTGGGCTATCACAGCGGCCCGGCGGTGGACGCGGTGGTGCGTCAGAATATCGCCGAGGCCGGGGCTGACCTGTTTCGCACGGCCGGTATCGACTCGCAGGCCATGGGCAACCTGGCTCAGGCGCGCTGGCAGAAACTGGTGTGGAACGTTCCTTACAACGGCTTGTCGGTGCTGCTCAAGGCCAGTACCACGGCGTTGATGAGCAACCCGCACAGTCGTGCGTTGATCCAGGCGTTGATGGCCGAGGTGGTCGAGGGCGCGCGGTCACGCGGCCATGAGATGCCTGAGGGCTATGCTGAGCAACTGTTCGCGGGGACCGAAAAGCTGCCCGATTACTGGCCAAGCATGTACCACGACTTTACTGAGCAGCGGCCGCTGGAGCTGGATGTGATCTATGCAGAGCCGCTGGCCCGGGCGCGCGAGGCGGGGTGCAGCATGCCGCGTATGGAGGCGTTGTATCAGGCGCTGGCTTTTGTTGATCAGGCCAATCGCGAGGCCAGCCCACAGGCACTGTAGCCGCGGGCTGGCCCCGCAAAGGAGTAGCTAATGAGCAAAAACCTCGGTGACAAACTCGTCGTTGCCATTTCCTCGCGGGCCTTGTTCGATCTCAGCGAGAGCCACCGTATTTACCTGGCGCATGGGGTCGAAGCCTACCGCCAGTACCAGATCGACCATGAAGACGAAGTGCTGGTGCCGGGGGATGCGTTCCCGCTGGTGCAAAAGCTGCTGGGCCTGAATGCCCACCTCGGTCAGCCGCGGGTCGAGGTGGTGCTGGTATCGCGCAACAGTGCCGACACGGGCCTGCGGGTGTTCAACTCCATCGAGCACCACGGCCTGGGAATCTACCGTGCAGCGTTCGTGGGGGGACGCAGTCCGTATCCTTACCTGGCGGCCTTTGGTTGCCACCTGTTCCTGTCCACGGATGCCGATGATGTGCGCAGTGCCCTGGAGGCCGGGTTCGCTGCCGCCACGATTCTCTCCGGCGGCGCTCAGCGGGCCAACAGTGATGAACTGCGCATTGCCTTCGATGGCGATGCGGTGCTGTTTTCCGATGAGTCCGAGCGGGTCTATCAGTTGGGCGGGCTGGAGGCTTTTCAGGCCAGCGAGCGGCAGTCGGCCCGCGAGCCGCTGCGGGGCGGTCCGTTCAAACCCTTCCTGGCTGCGCTCAATCTGTTGCAGAAAGAATTTCCCGAAGGCGCCTGCCCCATCCGCACGGCCCTGGTGACGGCCCGTTCGGCACCGGCCCATGAGCGGGTTATTCGCACCCTGCGCGAATGGGATGTGCGCCTGGATGAGTCGCTGTTTCTTGGCGGCCTGGACAAATCGGCGTTCCTTGAAGCCTTTGCCGCCGATGTGTTTTTCGACGATCAGGCCGGTCATTGCGAACGGGCGCGCAGCGTGGTGGCGACCGGTCATGTGCCCCATGGAATCAGCAACGAACCGACCCTCGGCTGAGGCATCCGCGCCTGGCGCCGGACGGAACGGCGCGTTGTACGGGCGCTGCTAAGCTGAAGCTTGCTCTGCCCAAGCGGCAGTCGAGGAGGTCGAATGATCCGTTCCATGCTCTATGCCACCGACCTCGGTGTATACGCACCTTTTGTCATGCAGCACGCCCTCGCACTGGCGCGCACCTTCAATGCAGAGCTCTACGTGATTCACGCCGTCGAACCCATGGGGCAGTTCGCCGAGTCGCTGCTGCAAAGCTACCTGGACGAACGCACCCTCGATGAATTGCACAGCCAGGGTGTCAACAGCGTCATGGCCAATATCGAGCAGCGGGTGCTGGAGAACTTCCGCGACGAGTTGGGTGAGGAGGCCGACCTTGCATTGATCAAGGCGGTGCGTGTGCGCCAGGGTGACCCGGCCCAGGTGATTCTGGAACAGGCCCAGCGCCTGAGTGTCGACTTGTTGATCTTCGGCAGCCACAGCCAGGGGGCGGGTGTCGATATTCCCATTGGCCGTACCGCCGTGCGCTTGCTGCAGCTCTCGCCGGTGCCGGTGTATATGGTGCCTCTGGCGCAACACCTGGGGCGTAGGAAGGCATAAGGGGGCGTTGTAAGCGGATTGGTACTAGACTGCCAAAATAGTTCTAGATTTATTCTCCAAACCACTAATATAGTTATAAATCGTCGCTGCTGCCGGTGACGCCCCAGCAGATTTGAGGGATACCTATGAAGCTTCAACAATTGCGCTACATCTGGGAAGTGGCGCACCACGACCTCAACGTCTCCGCGACAGCGCAGAGCCTGTATACGTCTCAGCCGGGTATCAGTAAGCAGATCCGCCTGCTTGAAGACGAACTGGGCGTTGAAGTTTTCGCTCGTAGCGGCAAGCACCTGACCCGCGTGACCCCGGCAGGTGAGCGTATCATCACCACGGCTGGCGAGATCCTGCGCAAGGTCGAAAGCATCAAGCAGATTGCCCAGGAATTCTCCAACGAGAAAAAAGGCACCCTGTCGATCGCTACCACTCACACCCAGGCGCGTTATGCCCTGCCGCCGGTGATCAGCAGCTTTATCAAGCAATACCCGGAAGTGGCCCTGCACATGCATCAGGGCTCGCCCATGCAAATCGCCGAAATGGCCGCTGACGGCACCGTGGACTTTGCCATTGCCACCGAAGCGCTGGAGCTGTTCGGCGACCTGGTGATGATGCCGTGCTACCGCTGGAACCGTTGCGTGGTCGTGCCTCAGGGTCACCCGCTGACCAAGCTGCCCAAGCTCAGTCTCGAGGCCCTGGCCGAATACCCGATCGTGACCTACGTGTTCGGTTTCACCGGCCGCTCCAAGCTTGATGAAGCCTTCAGCCATCGCGGCCTGACCCCGAAAGTGGTGTTCACCGCCGCCGACGCCGACGTCATCAAGACTTACGTGCGTCTGGGTCTGGGTGTCGGCATCGTCGCCAAGATGGCCGTCGACCCCAAGCTCGACAGCGACCTGGTGGTACTCGATGCCAGCGAACTGTTCGAGTCCAGCGTGACCAAGATCGGTTTCCGTCGTGGCACCTTCCTGCGTGGTTTCATGTGCGACTTCATCGAGAAGTTCGCCCCGCACCTGACCCGCGAAGTGATGGCCAAGGCCATCCAGTGCCACAACAAGCAAGAGCTTGAAGAACTGTTTGAAGGCGTCGAGCTGCCGGTGCACTGATACCGCATCGCAGCCCTAAAAAACCGGCCATGGCGCCGGTTTTTTTATTGCCCGCAGGCGGCTTCAGGCGTTGCGCAGCATCAGTGTGCAAAGGTAGATCAGCAACATCGCGGCTGCAGCACCCAGCGCCAGTTGTTTTCGGCTCAGCGCGCCGCGCCAGGCCAGCCTGACCAGGCCCTGGTTCACCATCAGCATGAACGCGCAGAAGGCAATCGCGGCCGCCGGCTGGTGCAGTCCGGGCCTGTCGTTGTGTGCCCCCAGCGCCATGATCAGCAAGGTCATGAACAGCTGCCGCTCCAGCATGCAGCGACGCAGCTGACGCATCAGGGTTGCCTGCAACTGCTCGCGTGGCGGCAAGCCGGGTGCCAGCAGCAGCTCGGCGAGGATTGCCCGGTTACGGCCGTGCAGATCGATCAGGGTGCCAATCGGCTGCAGGGGAATCCAGACCAGCACGACGGCAGCCCACAGGGCGATAAAGCTGCTGTCATAGCCCGGTTTTAGCCAATAACAGAATGCCAGCAGGCCTCCCAGGCTCAGGTAGATAAACGCCTGGCCGCGCTTGCCGTAGATTTGCCGGAGGGTCTGGCAATTTCGACCGAGCAGGGCGGCCATGCGCGCCTGACCCAGGTGGTCTGGCTGTGCTCGCAGGGATTCACGTGTGCCGGCCGTTGGCGTCAGGCGCTCCTTCAGTGGGCCAGGCAGACTCAGCGCATAGCCATCCAGCACAACACCGAACGGGGTGAGGACGCGTGTGCGCGGATGCCGTGACTGCCAGTGCCAGAGTCCCCAGGTCAGTGTCAGTGCGAATACGCCGAGCATGGCGCACAGGGCGGGATCAGCCAGCACTTGCCAGTAAAGGCTCAACAGCGTGGCGGGAATGAAGAACAGCACGGACGGCAGGCTGATCGCCCACAAACCGAAACACGCGCCCAGCCAGAGTGCCGCAGCCAGCTGCACGGTATCTTGACCGGCAGGCGGCCACAGCAGCAGGCACAGCAGGGGAGGGCTGATGCTCAGCACCATGTGCACGCCGATGCCGCGCAGCAGGGTCATCCGAGCGCCCGGTAACTGCAAGGCAACCATGCTGTGGACGAGGTTGCACAGCCGTGGCCCATGGAACACCCACCACAGGGCGGCGGCCAGGGCCCAGGTGACGGGCCAGGCCAGGGACTCACGGCTGGCTGGCCCGATCTGCCCGATGATCACCCCCATGCCCAGGACCGACCCATAGCACAGCACGCCCAACGCCAGCAGCCAGGGTCCAAGGAACAAGGGTTTGAATGTACCGGCGTTCATGCCGCCAGCTCCACGAACAGGTCTTCAAGGCTCAGGCTGTGGGTGCTGGCCTGGCCGGGCAGGGTGCTCGCGTCAGCCTGGGCCAGGTTCAGGACCAGGCTCCAGCCACCTTCGGCCAGTGGCCGGCGGGCCACTTCGCCGGGCAATGGCAGGGCGGGCAGGGTGCTGTGCTGCGGCCACCGGACCCTGCGCAGTTCGTCCTTGAGCTGGTCGAGTTCGCCATACAGGCGCAAGCGGCCTTCGTGCATCAGCGCAACATGGGAAGCGATGCGCTCAAGGTCCGAGAGGATGTGGGTGGAGAACACCACGGTGCTGCCGTGCTCTGCGGCCAGTTCGACAATCTCGCGCAACACTTCGCGGCGCACCAGCGGATCGAGGGCGGCGGCCGGTTCATCCAGCACCAGCAGGCGCGGACGCGGCGCCAGGGCGCGGATGATTGCCACTTGCTGGCGTTGCCCCGGCGACAGGTCCTGAATCAGCCGCTTGCTGTCCAGGTTCCAGCGCTGCAGCAGGCTGTCGGCCAGGTGGCTGTCCCAGGTCGGGTAGAGGCTGGCGAAGAACGTCAATGCATCGCCGACTTTCATCCATAGCAGGCTGTCGGTTTGTTGCGGCACGTAGCCCAGCGCGGCTTTGTCGTGGTCGTTGATCTGCAGGGCAGGCTTGCCAAACAGCCGGGCTTGCCCGCTTTCGGCGCTACGCAGCCCCAGCAGGCATTCCATCAGCGTGCTCTTGCCCGCGCCGTTACGGCCGAGCAACCCCAACACCGTTCCCGGCGCGACGCGCAGCGATACATCGTTCAGCGCAGTGTGATCCTTGTAGCGTTTGGTCAAGGCGAGGGCTTCGACCACGGGGTCCAGGTGGCTCATTGCGTTCCTTCGTGAGGCTCTACGTCGTTCATGAGTGGGGCGAGTGCTTCGATCAACTGCTCAAGGCTCAGGTCCAGTTGGCGGGCCTGGCGGGCCAGTTGCTCCAAGGCCGGTTGCAGAGTCTGCAGACGGATTTGTGCCGGGGTGACGGCCAGGTGGTTGTCGGCCACTTGCATGCCCTTGCCACGCTGGCGCTCCAGCAGGCCCTGCGCCTCAAGCAGGGCGTAGGCCTTGGAGACGGTCATCGGGTTGATGGCATGGGCTGCGGCGACCTCGCGCACCGAGGGCAGGCGGGTGCCGGGCGGGCAGGTGCCTGCGCTGATCAGGCGGGTGATCTGGCCGACGATCTGGCGATAGATCGGATCGGCAGCGCTGGGTTCGATGTGCAGGGTCATGGCGTCCATGTGTATTAGTGTAGCAATACACTTGTGCTATCACGCAAGCCCCTTTCTCGCGGGCATGAAAAAACCGGCCGAAGCCGGTTTTTGTGCGCCTGGCGATCAGCCCTTGCTGATCAGGTTGCCGGCGTGCAGACCGCATTCCTTCTGGGTCGATTCCTCCCACCACCAGCGGCCTTCGCGCTCGTGCTGGTTCGGCAGCACCGGGCGGGTGCAGGGCTCGCAGCCGATGCTGATGAAGCCGCGTTCGTGCAGGCTGTTGTACGGCAGCTCGAGCATGCGGATGTAGCCCCAGACTTCCTCGCTGCTCATCTGCGCCAGCGGGTTGAATTTGTACAGCGTGCGCTCGGGCGTGGAGAACGCGCCGTCGATTTCCAGTGCGGCTACCTGGCTGCGGGTGCCCGGGCTCTGGTCGCGACGCTGGCCGGTGGCCCAGGCGCTGACGGTGCTCAGCTTGCGTCGCAGCGGTTCGATCTTGCGAATGCCGCAGCATTCGCCGTGGCCGTCCTTGTAGAAGCTGAACAGGCCCTTTTCCTTGACGAAGGGGTCAAGCTTGCTGCGGTCGGGGGAGAGGATCTCGATCGGCAGGTTGTAGTGCTCGCGCACCTGGTCGATGAAGCGGTAGGTCTCCGGGTGCAGGCGACCGGTGTCGAGGCTGAACACCTTGACGTTCTTGTTCAGCTTCCAGGCCATGTCCACCAGCACCACGTCTTCGGCGCCGCTGAAAGAGATCCACAGGTCATCGCCAAAGTGCTCGAAGGCGAGCTTGAGGATGTCTTGTGGGGACTTGTTGGCATAGGTCGCGGCCAGGGCGGCGACGTCGAAGGGTTGGCTCATCAGGCGGCTTCCGGTCATTGAATGGCGCTTGGCGCTCGTAATGTGCCGATCTTAACAAAAATTGCCCGGGCAGACGCCTCGCATGTAGAGTGCGGCTTCCCATTTTTGGCGTTGTTCGAGGAGTGTGCTGTGGAAATTGCCTGTCTCGACCTGGAAGGCGTACTGGTCCCGGAAATCTGGATCGCCTTCGCGGAAAAAACCGGAATCGAATCGCTACGGGCCACCACCCGCGATATTCCCGACTACGACGTGCTGATGAAACAGCGCGTGCGTATTCTGGACGAGCACGGTCTGAAGTTGTCCGACATCCAGGCGGTCATCGCCACACTCAAGCCGCTCGACGGCGCCATTGAATTCGTCGACTGGCTGCGCGAACGCTTCCAGGTGGTGATCCTCTCCGACACCTTCTACGAATTCTCCCAGCCGTTGATGCGCCAGCTGGGCTTCCCGACGCTGCTGTGCCATCGCCTGATCACCGACGAAACCGATCGTGTGACCGGCTATCAACTGCGCCAGAAAGACCCCAAGCGTCAGTCGGTGCTGGCCTTCAAGAGCCTGTACTACCGGGTGATTGCCGCTGGCGACTCGTACAACGACACCACCATGCTGGGCGAGGCCGATACCGGAATCCTGTTCCATGCACCGGAGAACGTGATTCGCGAGTTCCCGCAATTCCCGGCGGTGCATGATTTCGAGGCGTTGAAGAAGGAATTCATCAAGGCTTCGAGCCGGTCGTTGAGTCTGTAATGGCTTTTTCGCGGGGCAAGCCCGCTCCTACTGGAGCGGGCTTGCCCCGCGATGCATTCAAAGGCCCTGCAGCGTCTCGAGCAACACCTTCACCTTGGTGATCGACTCGTCGTACTCGGCCTGCCAGTCCGAGTCCGCCACCACCGCGCCCCCGCCCCAGCAGCACACCTGCCCGTCCTTGACCAGCAGGCTGCGGATGGCAATCGAGCTGTCCATCTCGCCGCGTACGTCCACATACAGCAACGAGCCGCAGTACAGCGCCCGACGACTGGGTTCCAGTTCGTCGATGATCTGCATGGCGCGAATTTTCGGCGCGCCGGTGATCGAGCCGCCGGGGAAGCTGCCGGCGATCAGGTCCAGCGCATCCTTGTCGGCAGCCAGGCGGCCGGTGACGCTGCTGACCAGGTGATGGACATTGGGGTAGCTTTCCAGGCTGAACAGTTCCGGCACCTTCACCGAGCCGATCTCGCAGGTGCGGCCCAGGTCGTTGCGCAGCAAATCGACGATCATCAGGTTTTCGGCGCGGTCTTTCTTGCTTGCCAGCAATTCCACACCGTTGCCGGCGTCCTCGGCGGCATCGGCGCTACGTGGCCGGGTGCCTTTGATGGGGCGGGTTTCGACCTGGCCGGCGCTGACCTGGATAAAACGCTCCGGCGAAAAGCTCAGCAGTGCGCTGCCGTCAGCCAGCAACTGGAAGCCCGAGTAGGGCGTGGGGCAGGCCTGGCGTAGCGCCTGGTAGGCATGCCACGGATCGCCCTGGCAGGGCGCCCGGAAACGCTGGGTGAGGTTGATCTGGTAGCAGTCGCCGGCATGAATGTACTGCTGCACCCGGTCGAACGCCTTGCGATAGTCCTCGGGGCTGATATCACCGCGCATCGGCGCCTGCAGGGAAAAGTGCGCGTGCTCGTCCGTCGCCGGGTTCTCGAACAGTGCAATCAGGCGCTGGCGCTCGGCCTCGGCCAGGCTTGGGTGAAACACCAGCTGGCTCTGCTGGCGCAGGTGGTCGCTGATCAGTGCCCAGGCGTAGAGCCCCAGGTGTGCGTCTGCCAGGCCCAGGTCGTCGGCGGCAAGCGTGGGCAATTGCTCAAGCCGGCGGCCGAAGTCGTAACTGAGGTAGCCGATCAGGCCACCGGCAAACGGCAGTTCGACGTTCTGCGGCAGTTCGGCGCGGCCCAGCTGCTCAAGGCACTCGCGCAGGCGCTGCAAGTAGGCTTCACCGCTTTCACCGGCCTCAGGTGCCAGGCTTTGTACCGGCCAGGCGCTGAGCAGGTCGTAGCGGCCGCGCTCGGCGCTCGGACGGGCGCTGTCGAGCAGCACGGCGCCAGGCGCCTTGCGGATGCGTGCAAAGTAGGCCGCGGGATCGGCGAGGTAAGGCAGGGGGTGGAGCGTACAGGTCGGCATGCAAGTGAACAGCAATGAATGCGGGGAGGCGATTGTAGTCCTGTGCAGGACATGCGCCTAGCGCTGACTACGACCTTGAGTGCCTGGCCCGCGTCAGCCGCTGTGGGCTGACGCGAACCAGGTGGGTGCACTCAGGTGGACGGGACGTGACCGAACAGGGCCTGGGCGAAGCGCACACGCTCCTCGGCGGTTTCCTGCTTGCCGTCTTTGGCCAGTTGCTCCAGGTGCGCCTCGATGGCGTGGGTGCGCTTGGTCAGGCCGCAGTCGTTGGCAATCTGGATGTTCAGGCCGGGGCGGGCGTTGAGTTCGAGGATCAACGGGCCCTTGTCCTGGTCCAGCACCATGTCGACACCGATGTAGCCCAGGCCGCACAGCTCGTAGCAGCCGGCGGCAAGCTTCATGAAGCCGTCCCAGTTCGGCAGTTGCACGCCATCCACCGCGTTGGTGGTGTCCGGGTGCTTGCTGATGATGTTGTTCAGCCAGGTGCCGCGCAGGGTCAGGCCGGTGGCCAGGTCTACGCCGACGCCGATGGCGCCCTGGTGCAGGTTGGCCTTGCCGCCGGACTGGCGGGTTGGCAAACGCAGCATGGCCATGACCGGGTAACCCATCAGCACGATGATGCGGATGTCCGGCACGCCTTCGTAGCTGATGCTCTTGAAGATCTGGTCGGGGGTGACCCGGTACTCGATCAGGGCACGGTCGCGGTGACCGCCCAGGGAGTACAGGCCGGTCAGGATGCTGGAGATCTGGTGCTCGATTTCCTCGTGGCTGATGATCTTGCCCGAGACCGTACGGTAACGGTCCTCGAAGCGATCGGCCACCACCAGGATGCCGTCACCGCCGGCACCCTGGGCAGGCTTGACGACGAAGTCGTTGCGCCCGCCGATGATCTCGCCGAGTTTGTCGATCTCTTTCTCGGTGGAGATGATCCCGTACATTTCCGGCACATGGATGCCGGCCTTGATGGCGCGCTCCTTGGTGATGATCTTGTCATCGACGATCGGGTACAGGTGGCGCTTGTTGTACTTGAGGACGTAGTCCGCGTTGCGCCGGTTGATACCCATGATGCCCCGGGCCTCCAGGGCTTTCCATGTCTTCCAGAGTCCGATCATCAGGCGTCAGCCTTCACGAAAGCCTTGAAACGTACCAGCTCCGTCAAGCGGTAGCCGCGGTAGCGACCCATCGCCAGCATGAAGCCCACCAGAATCAACAGTACCGCCGGGAAGGTAAACACGAAGTACACCAGCTCCGGCACGCTCATCAGCAGGTGTGCCAGGGAGGCGGCGAACAGGGTGCCGATGGCGACTTTCATCGCATGGCCACCGCCACGTTCTTCCCAGGTGATCGACAGGCGCTCGATGGTCATGGTCAGGATCACCATCGGGAACAGGGCTACCGACAGGCCGCGCTCCAGGCCCAGCTTGTGGCTGAACAGGCTGATGGCGGCGATCAGCACCACCACGAAGGTCAGGACCACCGACAGGCGCGGAAGCATCTGCAGCTTGAGGTGTTCGAGGTAGGAGCGTAGCGACAGGCCAAGCGCGGTAATCACCGTGAACAGGATGATACCGAAGCCCAATTGGGTTTCACGGAAGGCCAGGGCGATCAGTACCGGGGTGAAGGTACCCAGGGTCTGGATGCCGATCAGGTTGCGCAGCACCAGGATCACCAGCACGCCGATCGGGATCATCACCATGATCATGAAGGTCTGCTGGGTCTGCAGGGGCAGGCCATAGAGCGAGTATTCGAGGAAGTCGGCGTCGGTGTTCTCGTCGGTCAGCTTGGCCAGGCGGATGGCGTTCATCTCGCTGTTGTTGAGGCTGAAGCTGACGTTGGCTTTCTTGCCGCCATCGACGGTGATCAGGTTGTCGTCACCGGTCCACCACAGCAGGCGGTCGGTCGGCAGGCCTTGCTCGCCGGTGTCCGGGTTGAAGTACAGCCAGTCAGTGCCGTTGAAGCTGCGCAGCCACAGCTCAGGGGTTTGCGGCTGGTCGGCGACCAGGCGGATGGTGTGGACCTTTTCAACCGGCACGTGGGCGATCGACAGCAGCAGGTCGATGACCTTGGCCTTGTTCAGCGACGAGGTGTCGCCGGCCAGCAGTAGCTTGACGTTGTCGTCGTTGAGGTTGTTGACCCGCTTGATGGTCTCGCTGACAAAGGTCTCGACGTCGGCCGAGTGCTGGCGAATCGGCGCCATCAGGGCTTCGGCGGCGATCTTCTCCGGGCCTTCGACGGCGAGGCTGTCGCGGAAGGTCGGGCCCTTGATCTTGGCTTTTTCGGTGCTGTAGCGCTTGGTCAGGACCAGGCGGTAGTACAGGGTCTGGTTGCCGCTGGCGCGACGGGCCGACCAAGTGACCTTGCGGTTGCCGTCGACGCGGTTGACGCTGACCCCGTAGTTGTTGGAGATGAAGCTCTCGTTGAGGCTGACATAGTCACGGCTCAGCGGCGGCACGAACATCTGTACCTTGACCGGGTCCTTGGGGTTGGCGACGAACTCGACCTTGGCATCGATGTTCCACAGGTCGTCGGTTTCGTCTTCGGTCACCGGGATGCCGAGGAAGAAGATCTGATAGGCCGTGACAATGATGCCCAGTAGCACCAGAACGGTGATCAGGACTTTCAGATGAAGGGTAAGAGAGCGCATCGGGATTACTCTGCGGTGTGAGCGTCAGGGGCGCAGGCAGGTTTGCCGGCCGCGTATTTAAGGCTTGGGTCGACCAGCGCATCGAAGTGCTTGAGTGCCTCCGAGCCGATCAGCAGCGGGTACTGGAACGCGCTGCGGTCGGTGAGGTTCACTTCGATGACGCGTTTGGCCGTCCCCATGCAGATGTTCATTTCAATCACTGGACGGGCGGTGTAGGCCTTGCCTTCGTCCGGGTTGTAATCGCCGGCGCGGCGCTTGATCTTGCTGACGCGGGCCAGGGGTCGTTCTATCGGATGCGCGTGGGCGGCGTCAATTGCCAGGTAGAAGCGCACCCAGGACTCGCCGTTGCGCTTGAAGCGCTTGATGTCGCGGGCGCTGAGCGAGGCAGTCTTGGCCCCGGTATCGAGCTTGGCGGCAACCTCCAGGTCGATATCGGCAAGGCGGGCGTATTCATTAAGGCCGTACACGGTCTTTTCCGCGGCCTGGCTCAGGGCAGGCAGGAAGAACAGGCTGAACAACAGTGGGAGGGGCGTAAGTCTCATAAATCCTGGCGCGGTGCTGTGCGATGTTCGGGTCAAGGCCACTGGCAGTATTGCGCAAGCTTCCTCGTTCATCTGTCAGCAACACAAATTGATGACAGGCACACTATTCATGCCTCGTGTGAGGCGCGGCATTCTATCACGCTGGTGTGCTGGCGCCAGCGGCTGCACTCAGACAACACCGGGGCTAGTGAAGTTCGTTCTTAGACGATTGTCGACAATATTCATTTTGTCTTTGACTCTTGCTATCAATTTGGCTAGTTTTGGCCTCATTGATTTATGAGGTGTCGACAATATGCTGGACACAGCCCAAGCCCCCGGCGCAGTAGCAGAGGATTCAGAAACCCTCTCTGAAAACGTCTTCCGGCGTATCCAGGCGGCCATCGTCAAGGGCGAGATCGCCCCCGGCAGCAAGATCTCCGAGCCTGAGCTGGCGCGCACCTACGGCATCAGCCGCGGGCCGCTGCGCGAGGCCATCCACCGCCTTGAGGGCCAGCGCCTGCTGGTGCGCATACCTCATGTCGGGGCGCGGGTGGTGTCGCTCAACCATGCCGAACTGATCGAGCTCTACGAAATCCGTGAGTCCCTTGAAGGCATGGCCTGCCGCCTGGCTGCCGAGCGTATGAGCGTAGCCGAGATCGACGAGCTGCGGCGGGTGCTCGATACCCACGAGCGCGACGCCACCTTCCAGGCCGGCCTTGGCTATTACCAGCAGGAAGGCGACTACGACTTTCACTACCGGATCATCCAGGGCAGCGGTAACCGCACCCTGGTGCAGATGCTCTGTGGCGAGCTGTATCAGCTGGTGCGCATGTACCGCATCCAGTTCTCCGCCACCCCCAATCGGCCACGCCAGGCGTTCGCCGAACACCACCGGATTCTCGATGCCATCGCCGACCGTGACGGTGAACTGGCCGAGCTCTTGATGCGCCGACATATCGGCGCGTCCAAACGCAACATCGAGCGTCATTACCTGGACGCTACCAGCCCACGAGGTGAGTCATGAGTCAGAAAAGCAGTCCCGGCCAGCGTTTTCGTGATGCCGTCGCCGCCGAGCACCCGTTGCAGGTGGTCGGTGCGATCAATGCCAACCACGCGCTGCTGGCCAAGCGTGCCGGTTTCAAGGCCATCTACCTGTCGGGTGGGGGTGTAGCTGCCGGTTCCCTGGGTCTGCCGGACCTGGGCATCACCGGTCTGGATGACGTGCTCACCGACGTGCGCCGCATCACCGACGTCTGCGACCTGCCGTTGCTGGTGGATGTCGACACCGGCTTTGGCTCCTCGGCCTTCAACGTGGCCCGTACCGTCAAGTCGATGATCAAGTTCGGCGCAGCGGCGATCCACATCGAAGACCAGGTGGGCGCCAAGCGCTGTGGCCACCGTCCTAATAAAGAGATCGTTTCCCAGCAGGAGATGGTCGACCGCATCAAGGCGGCGGTAGACGCCCGTACCGATGACAGCTTCGTGATCATGGCGCGTACCGATGCCCTGGCCGTCGAAGGCCTGGAAGCGGCCCTGGATCGCGCTGCTGCGTGCATCGAGGCCGGTGCCGACATGGTCTTCCCGGAAGCGATCACTGAACTTGCCATGTACAAGACTTTCGCCGACCGCGTGAAGGCGCCGATCCTGGCCAACATCACCGAATTCGGTGCCACTCCGCTGTACACCACCCAAGAGCTGGCCTCGGTCGACGTCTCCCTGGTGCTGTACCCGCTGTCGGCGTTCCGCGCCATGAACAAGGCCGCCGAGAACGTCTACACCGCGCTGCGTCGCGACGGCACGCAGAAAAACGTCATCGACACCATGCAGACTCGCATGGAGCTGTACGACGCCATCAACTACCACGCGTTCGAGCAAAGCCTCGACGCCCTGTTCGCCCAGAAGAAGGGTTGAGCAGCTCTCACTTGTAGGAGCGGGCTTGCCCCGCGATTAGCCAGATACCCAATAACAAATTTAAAAGTGGAGAAAAACAATGGCCGAAGCAAAAGTACTCAGTGGTGCCGGCCTGCGTGGTCAAGTGGCCGGGCAAACCGCACTGTCGACCGTCGGCCAGGCCGGCGCCGGTCTGACCTACCGTGGCTATGACGTTCGTGAACTGGCCGAGCATGCCGAGTTCGAGGAAGTCGCCTACCTGCTGCTCTACGGCGAACTGCCAAGCGCGGCCCAGCTGGCCGAGTACAAGGGCAAGCTCAAGACCCTGCGCGACCTGCCACAAGCGTTGAAGGAAGTGCTTGAGCGCATCCCGGTCACCGCCCACCCGATGGACGTGATGCGTACCGGTTGCTCGGTACTCGGCACCCTGGAGCCGGAGCTGAGCTTCGATCTGCAGCACGAGAAGACCGATCGCCTGCTGGCGCTGTTCCCGGCGATCATGTGCTACTGGTACCGTTTCAGCCACCACGGTGTGCGCATCAACTGCACCAGCGACGAAGACACCCTCGGCGGCCACTTCCTGCACCTGCTGCACGGCAAGAAGCCGAGCGAGCTGCACGTCAAGGTGATGAACGTTTCGCTGATCCTGTACGCAGAGCACGAGTTCAACGCCTCGACCTTTACCGCCCGCGTGTGTGCCTCGACCCTGTCGGACCTGTACTCCTGCGTCACCGCCGCCATCGGCTCGCTGCGCGGCCCGCTGCACGGCGGCGCCAACGAAGCGGCCATGGAAATGATCGAGCTGTTCAAGACCCCGCAGGACGCCATCAACGGCACCCTGGGCATGCTTGAGCGCAAAGACAAGATCATGGGCTTTGGCCATGCCATCTACAAAGAGTCCGACCCGCGTAACGAAGTGATCAAGGGCTGGTCGAAAAAGCTGGCCGACGAAGTGGGCGACACCGTGCTGTACCCGGTTTCCGAAGCCATCGACAAGACCATGTGGGAGCAGAAGAAGCTGTTCCCTAACGCCGACTTCTACCATGCCTCGGCGTACCACTTCATGGGCATCCCGACCAAGTTGTTCACGCCGATCTTCGTCTGCTCGCGCCTGACGGGCTGGGCGGCGCATGTGTTCGAGCAGCGTGCCAACAACCGCATCATCCGTCCAAGCGCCGAGTACACCGGCGTTGAGCAGCGCAAGTTCGTGCCAATCGAACAACGCTGAGCCCTTATGTAGGAGCGGGCTTGCCCCGCGATGGCGATTCACCTGACACACCGCTATCGCGGGGCAAGCCCGCTCCTACAGACCCTACCGTGATTGAGTCCCTGTGCCATGAATACTGAATTTCGCAAGAACCTGCCGGGCACTGGCCTGGATTATTTCGACGCCCGCGCGGCTGTCGATGCCATCAAGCCCGGCGCCTATGACCGTCTCCCTTATACCTCGCGCGTACTGGCTGAAAACCTGGTGCGCCGCTGCGATCCAGCCAGCCTCAACGACTCCCTGAGCCAGTTGATCGAGCGCAAACGCGACCTGGACTTCCCCTGGTTCCCGGCCCGTGTGGTTTGCCACGACATCCTCGGCCAGACCGCCCTGGTGGACCTGGCGGGCCTGCGCGACGCCATCGCCGACAAAGGCGGTGACCCGGCCCAGGTCAACCCGGTGGTGCCGGTGCAACTGATCGTCGACCACTCCCTGGCCGTGGAATGCGGTGGTTTCGACCCGCAGGCGTTCGAGAAGAACCGCGCCATTGAAGACCGTCGCAACGAAGACCGCTTCCACTTCATCAACTGGACCAAGAAGGCGTTCAAGAACGTCGACGTGATCCAGCCCGGCAACGGCATCATGCACCAGATCAACCTGGAGAAGATGTCGCCGGTGATCCACGCCGAACGTGGCGTGGCCTATCCCGATACCTGTGTCGGCACCGACAGCCACACCCCGCACGTCGATGCCCTGGGTGTGATCGCTATCGGTGTCGGCGGCCTGGAAGCCGAGAACGTCATGCTTGGCCGTGCGTCCTGGATGCGCCTGCCGGAAATCGTCGGCGTCGAGCTGTCGGGCAAGCCGCAGCCGGGCATCACCGCCACCGACGTGGTACTGGCCCTGACCGAATTCCTGCGCAAGGAAAAGGTCGTCGGTGCCTACCTTGAGTTTTACGGTGAAGGCGCCCGCGCCCTGACCCTGGGCGACCGCGCCACCATCTCCAACATGGCCCCGGAATACGGCGCCACGGCGGCGATGTTCTCCATCGACCAGCAAACCATCGACTACCTCAAGCTCACCGGCCGTGAAGACGAGCAGGTCAAGCTGGTGGAAACCTACGCCAAGGTCGCGGGCCTGTGGTCCGACAGCCTGGCCAATGCCGAGTACGAGCGTGTACTGCGCTTCGACCTGTCCAGCGTCGTGCGCAACATGGCCGGCCCGTCCAACCCGCACGCCCGCGTCGCCACCAGCGACCTGGCCAGCAAAGGCATCGCCGGTCAGTGGGAAGAAGTGCCGGGGCAGATGCCCGATGGCGCCGTGATCATCGCCGCGATCACCAGCTGCACCAACACCAGCAACCCGCGCAACGTGATCGCCGCAGGCCTGTTGGCGCGCAACGCCAACAAGCTGGGCCTGGCCCGCAAGCCATGGGTCAAGTCGTCCCTGGCGCCGGGCTCCAAAACCGTTGCCCTGTACCTGAAGGAAGCGGGCCTGGATGACGAGCTGGAGGAACTCGGTTTCGGCATCGTGGCCTTTGCCTGCACCACCTGCAACGGCATGTCCGGTGCGTTGGACCCGACCATCCAGCAGGAAATCATCGACCGCGACCTGTACGCCACCGCCGTGCTCTCGGGCAACCGCAACTTCGACGGCCGTATCCACCCGTACGCCAAGCAGGCGTTCCTGGCTTCGCCGCCGCTGGTAGTGGCCTACGCCATCGCCGGCACCATCCGCTTCGACATCGAGAAGGATGTGCTGGGCGTGGTTGATGGCAAGGAAATCCGCCTCAAGGACATCTGGCCGAGCGACGAAGAGATCGACGCAGTGGTCAAGGCGGCGGTCAAGCCGGAGCAGTTCCGTCAGGTCTACATCCCGATGTTCACCATCGAGGAAGACACCGGTCCGAAGGTCCCGCCGCTGTACGACTGGCGCGAGATGAGCACCTACATCCGCCGTCCGCCGTACTGGGAAGGCGCCCTGGCCGGTGAGCGTACGCTCAAGGGCATGCGTCCGCTGGCCGTGCTGCCGGACAACATCACCACCGACCACTTGTCGCCGTCCAACGCCATCATGCTCGACAGCGCCGCCGGCGAGTACCTGGCGAAAATGGGCCTGCCGGAGGAAGACTTCAACTCCTACGCCACCCACCGCGGCGATCACCTGACCGCCCAGCGCGCCACCTTCGCCAACCCGAAACTGTTCAACGAAATGGTGCGCGAAGACGGCAAGGTCAAACAGGGGGCGCTGGCGCGGATCGAGCCGGAAGGCAAGGTCACGCGCATGTGGGAAGCCATCGAAACCTACATGGACCGCAAGCAGCCGCTGATCATCGTTGCCGGTGCCGACTACGGCCAGGGCTCGTCCCGCGACTGGGCAGCCAAGGGCGTGCGCCTGGCGGGTGTCGAGGCCATCGTCGCCGAAGGTTTCGAGCGTATCCACCGCACCAACCTGGTGGGTATGGGCGTGTTGCCGCTGGAGTTCAAGCCGGGCGTCAACCGCAAGACCCTGGACATCGACGGTACCGAAACCTACGACGTGGTCGGTGAGCGCACACCGCGTGCGACCCTGACCCTGGTGATCACCCGTCGTAACGGCGAGCGCCTGGAAGTGCCGGTCACCTGCCGTCTGGATACCGCCGAAGAAGTGTCGATCTACGAGGCAGGCGGCGTGCTGCAGCGCTTCGCCCAGGACTTCCTCGAGTCGGCGACCGTTTAAGGGCGTTGTCGCGGGGCAAGCCCGCTCCTACCGTAGGAGCGGGCTTGCCCCGCGCCCCCCCAAAGCAAACCCAGGACCCCAAACATGGCTCACGTACCCCAAGTAAAAATCCCCGCCACCTACATCCGTGGCGGCACCAGCAAAGGCGTGTTCTTCCGCCTGCAAGACCTGCCCGAGCGTGCCCAGGTTCCGGGGGCTGCCCGTGACGCGCTGCTGTTGCGCGTGATCGGTAGCCCCGACCCTTACGGCAAGCAGATCGACGGCATGGGCGGTGCCACCTCCAGCACCAGCAAGACCGTGATCCTCTCGCGTAGCAGCAAGCCTGAGCACGACGTCGATTACCTGTTCGGCCAGGTGTCGATCGACAAGGCTTTTGTCGACTGGAGCGGCAACTGCGGCAACCTCTCGGCAGCGGTCGGCTCCTTTGCCATCAGCGCCGGCCTGGTCGACAGCAGCCGTGTGCCCCAGGACGGCATCGCCACCGTGCGTATCTGGCAGGCCAACATCGGCAAGACCATCATCGCCCACGTCCCGGTCACCCAGGGTGAAGTGCAGGAAACCGGTGATTTCGAGCTCGACGGCGTGACCTTCCCGGCGGCCGAAGTGCAGCTCGAGTTCATGGACCCGGCCGCCGACGAAGACGGCGAGGGTGGTTCGATGTTCCCCACCGGCAACCTGATCGACGACCTGGAAGTGCCCGGTGTCGGCACCCTCAAGGCGACCCTGATCAACGCCGGCATCCCGACCATCTTTATCCAGGCCGAAGCCATCGGCTACACCGGCACGGAGCTTCAGGACGCGATCAACGGCGACCCGGAGGCCCTGGCCCGTTTTGAAAGCATCCGCGCCCACGGCGCCGTGCGCATGGGCCTGATCGCTCACGTCGACGAAGCCGCCAAGCGCCAGCACACCCCCAAGGTCGCGTTCGTTGCACCGCCCGTGGCTTATCAGTCGTCCAGCGGTAAGACCGTGGCCGCAGGTGACGTTGATCTCTTGGTACGGGCGCTGTCGATGGGCAAGTTGCACCACGCCATGATGGGCACCGCCGCCGTGGCCATCGGTACCGCAGCCGCCGTGCCGGGCACCCTGGTGAACCTGGCGGCCGGTGGCGGCGAGCGCAGCGCCGTACGTTTCGGACACCCGTCGGGCACCTTGCGCGTTGGCGCCGAGGCTCGCCAGGTGAACGGTGAATGGACTGTAACCAAAGCAATCATGAGCCGCAGCGCTCGCATACTGATGGAGGGCTGGGTGCGTGTACCCGGTGATGCCTTCTAACCATTAGCGGCGCTTGGCTCCCTGTTTACCCAACAGAGAGATGTGAAATGAGTGCCAACGTTGATCTGAACAACCGCCCCGACTACGACCGGGTGCTGCAGGACATCGCTGACTATGTCCTCCATTACACCGTCGAGTCCGGGGAGGCGCTGGATACGGCGCGCAATTGCCTGATGGACACCCTGGGCTGTGGCCTGCTGGCCTTGCGCTTCCCCGAATGCACCAAGCACCTGGGGCCGCTGGTGGACGGTACGGTGGTACCCCATGGCGCACGCGTGCCGGGCACCGGCTACCGCCTGGACCCGGTCAAGGCGGCCTGGGACATTGGTTGCATCGTACGTTGGCTCGATTACAACGACACCTGGCTGGCCGCCGAGTGGGGTCATCCTTCGGACAACCTCGGCGGCATCCTGGCCGTGGCCGACCACTTTTCACAAAAACGCGTGGCGCAGGGCGAGGCGCCCTTGAGCATGCGCGTGGTGCTCGACGCCATGGTCATGGCCCACGAGATTCAGGGTGTGATCGCTCTGGAAAACGCCTTCAATCGCGTCGGCCTCGACCACGTGCTGCTGGTCAAGGTGGCGTCCACGGCGGTGTGCGCCAAGCTCATGGGGGCCAATCGCGAGCAGCTCCTGTCGGCACTCTCCCATGCATTTGTAGACGGCCAGGCCCTGCGTACCTATCGCCATGCACCCAATGCCGGCTCGCGTAAATCCTGGGCGGCGGGGGATGCCTCCAGTCGAGGCGTGCGCCTGGCCGATATCGCCTTGCGAGGCGAGATGGGTGTGCCCGGGGTGCTCACTGCGCCGCAGTGGGGCTTTTACGATGTGCTGTTCAGCCATACCAACAAGGACCTGGCGCTCAAACCCGAAGACAAGCGCGCGTTCAGTTTCTCCCAGCCGTTTGCCAGCTACGTGATGGAGAACGTGCTGTTCAAGATCAGCTTCCCCGCCGAGTTCCATGCCCAGACTGCCTGTGAAGCGGCGGTGACCTTGCATCCCCAGGTGCGTAACCGCCTGCATGAAATCGACCGCATCGTCATCACCACCCATGAGTCGGCGATCCGCATCATCTCCAAGGCCGGCAAGCTGGCCAACGCCGCTGACCGCGACCACTGCATCCAGTACATGACCGCCGTGCCGCTGATTTTTGGCAACCTGGTGGCTGAGCAGTACGAGGATGAATTCCATGCCGCCCACCCGATCATCGATCGGCTGCGCGAGAAAATGGAGATTGTCGAAGAGCCGCGGTTTACCCGCGAATACCTGGAGGCCGACAAGCGTTCGATTGCCAATGCGGTGCAGGTGTTCTTCACCGATGGGTCGAGTACCGAGCAGGTGGTGGTGGAGTATCCGCTGGGTCACCGTCGGCGTCGCGCCGAGGGGATTGCGTTGCTCGAAGAGAAGTTCAAGGCCAACCTTGCGACGCGTTTTGCCGGGCAGCGGGTGAATGAGATTTTTGCGTTGTGCAAGGATCAGGCGGCGCTTGAAGCGACGGCGGTGCACCGGTTCGTCGATCTGTTCGTGATCTGAACGTAGGAGCGGGCTTGCCCCGCGATAGCGTTCCGACAGTCACATCCCATCGCGGGGCAAGCCCGCTCCTACCGGGTCAGTTGAAGCCCAATAAAAAACCCCGCCGATTGGCGGGGTTTTTTGACGCTAAGTCAGCTTACGCTTGAACGACCGGGATGTTGGCGTTCGCAGCAGCTTCACGGAACTCGGCGATCTGGTCGAAGCTCAGGTAGCGGTAAACGTCGGCAGCCATGCTGTCGATGTTCTTCGCGTATTCCATGTACTCTTCGACGGTTGGCAGCTTGCCCAGGATCGAGGCAACGGCAGCCAGTTCGGCAGAGGCCAGGTACACGTTGGCACCATCACCCAGACGGTTCGGGAAGTTACGGGTCGAAGTCGACACAACAGTCGAGTTCGCCGCTACACGTGCCTGGTTACCCATGCACAGCGAGCAGCCCGGCATTTCCATGCGCGCGCCAGCTTTGCCGTAGATGCCGTAGTAGCCTTCTTCGGTCAGCTGGTGAGCGTCCATCTTGGTCGGCGGCGACAGCCACAGGCGAGTTGGGATCGAGCCTTTGACCTTCTCCAGCAGCTTACCGGCGGCGCGGAAGTGACCGATGTTGGTCATGCACGAACCGATGAACACTTCGTCGATCTTCTCACCCTGAACGGTGGACAGCAGACGGGCGTCGTCCGGGTCGTTCGGGGCGCAGAGCACAGGCTCGTTGATGTCGGCCAGATCGATTTCGATGATCTCGGCGTACTCGGCGTCCTTGTCGGCTGCCAGCAGAACCGGATTGGCCAGCCAGGCTTCCATCGCTTGGGCGCGACGCTCCATGGTGCGGGCATCGCCGTAGCCTTCGCTGATCATCCAGCGCAGCAGGGTGATGTTCGACTTCAGGTACTCGGCCACTGCCTTTTCTGGCAGCTTGATGGTGCAGCCGGCAGCGGAACGCTCAGCCGAGGCGTCGGACAGCTCGAACGCTTGCTCGACAGTCAGCTCGTCCAGGCCTTCGATTTCCAGGATGCGGCCGGAGAAGGCGTTGATCTTGCCCTTCTTCTCGACGGTCAGCAGGCCGTTCTTGATGCCGTAGTAAGGGATGGCGTGTACCAGGTCACGCAGGGTGATGCCTGGTTGCAGCTTGCCCTTGAAACGAACCAGTACCGACTCCGGCATGTCCAGCGGCATGACGCCGGTGGCAGCGGCGAAGGCGACCAGGCCGGAACCGGCCGGGAACGAGATACCGATCGGGAAGCGGGTGTGCGAGTCACCACCGGTACCGACGGTGTCCGGCAGCAGCATGCGGTTCAGCCAGCTGTGGATGATGCCGTCGCCTGGACGCAGGGACACGCCGCCACGGGTGCGGATGAAATCCGGCAGGGTGTGGTGGGTGTTGACGTCGATCGGCTTTGGATAGGCCGCGGTGTGGCAGAACGACTGCATGACCAGGTCAGCAGAGAAGCCCAGGCACGCCAGGTCTTTCAGTTCGTCACGGGTCATCGGGCCAGTGGTGTCCTGGGAACCGACGGTGGTCATCTTCGGCTCGCAGTAGGTGCCTGGACGAACGCCAGTCACGCCGCAGGCCTTGCCGACCATTTTCTGCGCCAGGGTGTAGCCTTTGCCGGTGTCGACAGGCTGCTCAGGTTTCTTGAACAGGTCGGAAACCGGCAGGCCCAGCTCGGTGCGGGCCTTGTCGGTCAAGCCGCGGCCAACGATCAGCGGGATACGGCCGCCAGCGCGGACTTCGTCGAGCAGCACCGGGGTCTTCAGCTCGAAGGTGGTGATGACTTCGTCGGTACCGTGCTTGCAGACTTTGCCGGCGTGCGGGTAGACGTCGATGACGTCGCCCATGTTCAGGTTCGATACGTCGAACTCGATCGGCAGGGCGCCGGCGTCTTCCATGGTGTTGTAGAAGATCGGGGCGATTTTCGAGCCGAAGCAGAAGCCACCGGCGCGCTTGTTCGGCACGTACGGGATGTCGTCGCCGAAGAACCACAGCACCGAGTTGGTGGCGGATTTACGCGAGGAACCGGTACCGACCACGTCACCGACGTAGGCAACCGGGAAACCCTTGGCCTTGACTTCTTCGATCTGCTTGAGCGGGCCGATGGCGCCTTGTTGCTCAGGCACGATGCCGTCACGGGCCATTTTCAGCATGGCCAGGGCGTGCAGCGGGATGTCTGGGCGCGACCAGGCGTCCGGGGCAGGGGACAGGTCGTCGGTGTTGGTTTCGCCAGGGACCTTGAAGACGGTCAGGCTGTATTTTTCAGCGATGGCAGGCTTGCTGGTGAACCACTCGCCGGCAGCCCAGGAGTCCAGTACGGCCTTGGCGTGGGCGTTGCCCGCCTTGGCTTTTTCGGCGACGTCGTGGAAGGCATCGAACATCAGCAGGGTGTGCTTGAGTTGTTCGGCGGCAACGGCGGCCAGCTCAGCGTCATCCAGCAGCTCGACCAGGGTGGCGATGTTGTAGCCGCCCTGCATGGTGCCCAGCAGCTCAACGGCACGTTGCTTGCTGATCAGCGGGGAAGTGGCTTCGCCCTTGGCGATAGCAGAGAGGAAACCGGCCTTGACGTAGGCGGCTTCGTCCACTCCTGGTGGAACGCGGTTGGTGATCAGGTCGACGAGGACGGCTTCTTCGCCAGCAGGGGGGTTCTTCAGCAGCTCGACCAGGCCTGCGGTTTGTTCGGCGTTAAGCGGCTGGGGCACGATACCCTGGGCGGCACGCTCTTCGATGTGTTTGCGGTAGGCTTCAAGCACAGTTATTACCCTCATCAGTGGTCCCAAATGGGTGTCCGGGACGCTCATCCAGAATGTCCAGCACCCGTGCGCAATACGGCTTCTTGGGCCGCGTAGCCAGGGTTGCAGGAAATCCTCACAGAAGCTGCTTTCAAAGTTTTACGCCTGTAGAACGGAGGCTGATGAGGGCTGGCGCGGGATATGCGACTGGCGAATATCCCGGGCCAACGCCGTTCTACCGGATGAACTGTGCTCGTGACGCTTTGAAAACAGCTTCTAACGGACATTGGCGCCTTAAAAAGGCCGGATGATTCTACGGTAAAAACTGGATAAAGGTAAGGCGCGCTGTAGGACTTTAACGAGTGACCCCCGTTAGACAAAGGGCTAACATGGCGGCCTGTTCCACCGCCAAGCTGCTGCCTTTTTCATGTCCAATCAGTCAATCAAAACGCCTTGTGTCGGCCTCTGTTCCACGGTTTACGGGGATCTGGTGTGTCGCGGCTGCAAGCGTTTTCATCATGAAGTGATCAACTGGAACGGCTACAACGACGACGAAAAGCGTGCGGTCTGGCTGCGCCTCGAGCAATTGCTGGTGCAGGTCATGGTCGCCAAACTTGAGGTCTTTGATGCCTCGCGCCTGCGCCTGCAACTGGAGCAGCGCAAGATCCGCTTCGTGCCGCACCAGTCCGAATACTGCTGGGCCTACCAGCTGATCGCCCGTGGCGCGCGGGTTATACGCGACCTTGAGGCCTACGGCATGGTGTTGTTGCCGGAGTTTCGCGACTGGGAATTGCCGCAGTTGCGCGATGCCATTGATCGGGAATTTTTCCTGCTGTCCGAGGCGCATTACCAGCGCTATATCGCGCCCGGGTTCTTGAAGGATGCATTGGGGTAGAAACATCGCGGGGCAAGCCCGCTCCTGCAGGTAGGAGCGGGCTTGCCCCGCGATTGCATTCAGCCCTGTGCCAGTTCAGTCAGGTGCACCCGCGCCTCTTCACTCTTGAGCACCAGCACATCGCTCTCGAGCGAATCGAGCACCACCTCGGCGGTGTTGCCGATGAGCGCCCCGGAAATCCCGGTCCGGGCCACGGTACCGATCACCGTCACCACGGCCTCGTATTTTTTCGCGGTGTAGGGGATCAGCACATCCGCCGGCCCTTCGGCCACATGCAGGCGATCATCCTTGATATCGAACTCGGCCTGGAAGGCACTGCATTCCTCGCGGTAGCGCTGTTCGATGGTTTCCTTGAGTTGATACACCGGGTCGGCCGCCGACAGCATCGGTGAAGGGTGGGCACTGATCACGTGCAGATTGCCCTTGGCCAGGTTGGCGATCTCATAGCCGTGGTCGATGATGTTCTTGTGCAGCAGGCGATGCGCTTCGTCGTGGTTGCCGACATCCACGGCAGCGAGAATCACGCCGCCGGTCCAGGGCCGTTCGTGCTTGACCATCAGAACCGCGCACGGGCACTGGCGCAGCAGCTTCCAGTCGGTGGGGGTGAGCAGCGCCTTTTTCAGCGGGTTGTCCGGGCGGTGCTCCTTGATCACCAGATCGCAGCCCTCGGCCTGCTGCACATCGATGATCGACTCGTGCAGGGTGTCGTGCCAGGCCTGTTCATAGGTCACGTTGTCGAAGCCATCGTCATGCAGCTGGCTGGCCAGCAGGCTGAGCAGGGCGCTGTGGTCCTGTTTTTTGTCGCACATCAGCAGATGCAGGCGTGCGCCCGTGGCACCGCCGATCAGTTTGGCCCGAGTCAGCGCGCGGCTATGGGCGTGTTCGGGGTCGAGTACCACCAGGATGCTGCGTACTTCTTGCATGAGTGAACTCCCTTCAGAAATGGCGACCAATGCCTGACTATAGTCGGCGCCAAGTGCAATGGGCGTTGATACACATCAAGTTTAGTCGCTGGTGATCGCCACCGCCGCCGGTATAATCGCCGGTCTTGCCGTTGCCCTGCCTGTTTGTGAGCCTATGCACCTTATTCCCGAAATCGAAGCCTTTCTTGGTTGCCGTACGCCTGATGCCTGGGTCCAGGCGGCCCTTGCCGACCAGGAAACCCTGCTGATCGACCACAAGAACTGCGAGTTCAAGGCCGCCAGCACCGCGCTGAGCCTGATGGCCAAGTACAACACCCACCTTGACCTGATCAACATGATGTCGCGCCTGGCCCGTGAGGAGCTGGTGCATCACGAGCAGGTACTGCGCCTGATGAAGCGTCGCAAGATCGGCCTGCGTCCCTTGTCGGCCGGGCGCTACGCGTCAGGGTTGCGCCGGGTGGTGCGGACCCATGAGCCGGTCAAGCTGGTCGACACCCTGGTAGTCGGCGCCTTCATCGAGGCGCGCAGCTGCGAGCGCTTTGCCGCGCTGGTGCCGCACCTGGATGAAGAGCTGGGCAAGTTCTACCACGGCTTGCTCAACAGTGAGGCGCGGCACTACCAGGGCTACCTGAAGCTGGCGCACCAGTACGGTGATGCGGCTGATATCGAGCGTGTGGTGGAGAAGGTCAGGGCGGTCGAAGCCGAGCTGATCAGCACGCCGGATGAAGAGTTCCGGTTTCACAGCGGTATTCCTGCCTGAATTAGCGGTTCGCGGGGCAAGCTCGTTCCTATCGGTAGGGGTGGGCTTGTTCCGCGAAAATAATGAGCTAGCTAATTAATGCCTTGACGTTAGCTGCCTGAGCAGTAACATTATGTTACTAACTGCTTAAGCAGGGATTCCTGTCATGCCGCATTACACCCCCGAGAACTTCCAGTCTTGCACCCTTGGCCTGTTGCTGGGCCGCGCCGCGTTGGTCAAGGACCGTATTCTCGACAGCCACCTGCAAGCCTTCGGCGTGACCGCCGCGCAGTTCAAGGTGCTGATCATCGTCGCCCAGTATGGTGTCGATACCCCCGCCGAGTTGTGCCGCTACCTGGCCCTGGACAGCGGTTCGATGACGCGCATGCTCGATCGCCTGGAGCAAAAAGACCTGCTCTTGCGCCGTCGCTGCCCCGACGATCGCCGCCAGGTGCGCCTGGAGTTGAGCGAGGAGGGCCAGAAACTCGCTGACCAGTTGCCGCACATCGGCGCCACCGCCATGAACGAGCTGCTGGGCGTATTGGCACCGGACGAGCTGGCAAGCCTGGAAGGCTTGCTGACCAAGGTCCTGCTGGCCGCCGGTGACACCCTGACGGCCCTGCGCACTGCCGCAGCCCGGCCTTCCCCTTCAGAAAACGCGTAAGCCAAGGTATTCGACATGGCCATTGCCAACACCCCGGAGCCTGCTGACGCCACGCAGGACCTCAACAACCAGCGCAAGCGCAAGACCTGGCTGCTCGGCCTTCTGTTGCTGATCGTCGTGCTCGGCGCCGCTGTCTGGGCCTGGCATGAGCTGTACGGGCGCTGGAATGAAGAGACCGACGACGCCTACGTCAATGGCAACGTGGTGGAAATCACCCCGTTGGTGACCGGCACCGTGGTCAGTATCGGCGCCGATGATGGCGACCTGGTGCATGAAGGCCAGGTGCTGATCGAGTTCGATCCCAGCGATGCCGAAATCGGCTTGCAGGCGGCCCAGGCCGATCTGGCCCGAGCGGTACGCCGGGTGCGCGGGCTGTACAGCAATGTCGACGGGATGAAGGCCCAGGTCGCGGCGCGGCAGGCCGAGCAGACCAAGGCCCAGGAGAACTACACCCGCCGCAAGACCCTGGCCGCTGGCGGGGCGATTTCGCTGGAAGAGCTGTCCCACGCCCGTGACGACCTGGCCTCGGCCCAGAACGCCCTGATCAATGCCCGTCAGCAGCTCAACACCACCACCGCGCTGGTCGATGACACCGTGGTGTCGTCGCACCCTGAAGTCATGGCCGCCGCCGCCCAACTGCGCCAGGCCTATCTGGCCGCTGCCCGTACAACCCTGGTGGCGCCGGTGACCGGCTATGTGGCCAAGCGTACCGTGCAACTGGGCCAGCGCCTGGAGCCGGGGACTGCGACGATGGCCGTGATCCCGCTGGATCAGCTGTGGATCGACGCCAACTTCAAGGAAACCCAGCTACGCAACATGCGCATCGGCCAGCCGGTGGATATCGTTGCCGACCTCTACGGCAGCGAGGTCAAGTACAGCGGCACCATCGACAGCCTGGGGGCCGGTACCGGCAGCGCCTTTGCCTTGTTGCCGGCGCAGAACGCCACCGGCAACTGGATCAAGATCGTCCAGCGGGTGCCGGTACGCATCCATATCAACGCCGAGCAGTTGGCGGCGCATCCGCTGCGCATCGGCCTGTCGACCCAGGTCACGGTCGACCTGCATGACCAGAGCGGCCCGGTGCTGGCCCAGTTGCCGCCGCAGAAGGCCTCGTTCACCACCAAGGTGTATGACCGCCAATTGGTCGAAGCCGACGCCATGATCACTCGCTTGATCCATGACAACAGTGCGGCGGCCAGCAAGACGGCCGTGCGATGAGCAACACCGCGTCATTCACGCCGCCGAGCCTGCTGCTGACCACCATCGGCCTGTCGCTCGCGACCTTCATGCAGGTGCTCGACACCACCATCGCCAACGTGGCGCTGCCGACCATTGCCGGCAACCTGGGGGTGAGCGTGGAGCAGGGCACCTGGGTGATTACCTCGTTCGCGGTGAGCAACGCCATCGCCTTGCCGCTGACCGGCTGGTTGAGCCGGCGCTTCGGTGAGGTGAAGCTGTTCATCTGGGCCACGCTGCTGTTCGTGCTGGCCTCGTTCCTGTGCGGTATTGCCCGGTCGATGCCGGAGCTGGTCGGCTTTCGTGTGCTGCAAGGCATCGTTGCAGGCCCGCTGTACCCGATGACCCAGACCCTGCTCATTGCTGTCTATCCGCCAGCCAAACGGGGCATGGCCCTGGCCTTGCTGGCGATGGTCACCGTGGTGGCGCCGATTGCCGGCCCCATTCTTGGCGGCTGGATCACCGACAGCTACAGCTGGCCGTGGATCTTCTTCATCAACGTGCCCATCGGCCTGTTCGCCGCGGCGGTGGTGCGCCAGCAGATGCGCACGCGCCCCGTCAGCACCAGCCGCCAGCCCATGGACTACGTCGGTCTGCTGTGCCTGATCATCGGCGTTGGCGCCTTGCAGATCGTGCTGGACAAAGGCAACGACCTGGATTGGTTCGAGTCGAACTTCATCGTCATCGGCAGCCTGATATCGGTGGTGTTCATTGCCGTGTTCATCATTTGGGAGCTGACCGACAAGCACCCGGTGGTCAACCTGCGGCTGTTCGTGCACCGCAACTTTCGCATCGGCACCATCGTGCTGGTGTTGGGGTATGCGGGCTTTTTCGGCATCAACCTGATTTTGCCGCAATGGCTGCAGACCCAGATGGGCTACACCGCCACCTGGGCCGGGTTGGCCGTGGCGCCGATCGGCTTGTTGCCAGTGCTGATGTCGCCCTTTGTCGGCAAGTACGCGCACACCTTTGACCTGCGCCTGCTCGCGGGCCTGGCCTTCCTGGCGATCGGCACCAGTTGTTTCATGCGCGCCGGCTTCACCAATGAGGTGGACTTCCAGCACATCGCCCTGGTGCAGTTGTTCATGGGCATTGGCGTGGCGCTGTTCTTCATGCCGACCTTGAGCATCCTGCTTTCGGACCTGCCGCCGCACCAGATTGCCGATGGTTCGGGCCTGGCGACCTTCCTGCGGACCCTGGGAGGCAGCTTCGCCGCCTCGTTGACCACCTGGATCTGGATTCGCCGGGCCGACCAGCACCATGCTTATTTGAGCGAGAGTATCAGCACCTATGAGCCGGCTACCCGTGATGCGCTCAATCACCTGGGTGGGGCGAACGGGCAGTCGTATGCGCAGCTGGAGCGCATGCTCAGCAGTCAGGCGTACATGATGTCGACAGTGGATTACTTCACCCTGATGGGCTGGGTGTTTGCGGGGTTGATTCTGTTGGTGTGGCTGGCCAAGCCGCCGTTTGCGGCCAAGGCCGGGCCTGCGTCGGCGGGGCATTGAGCAATCGCGGGACAAGCCCGCTCCTACCGGTAGGAGCGGGCTTGCCCCGCGATCAACTAGGACGCAAAAGCAAAGGGCTGCAGTTGAAACCCTTGCTCATCCACCTCCAGCGCCCAGCCCTGACGGTCCCAGTCGCCCAGCACGATGCGCCGCGCCGGTTGACCGTCGACCACCAGCTTGTGAATCGCCGGACGATGAGTGTGCCCATGCACCAGGGTGCGCACGCCGTACTGGGCCATGATCCGCGGCACTTCCTCCGGGGTCACGTCGACGATGTCGGTGGCCTTCATCCGCGTTTGCGCCCGGCTTTCGCTGCGCAGCTTGCGCGCCAGTTTTTGTCGGGTGCTCAGCGGCAGGTGCCGCAGGATCCAAAGGCTGACGGGGTTGCGCAGGTAGCGGCGCATCTTCATGTAGGCCAGGTCCAGGGTGCACAGGCTGTCGCCATGCATCAGCAGCACCGGCTCACCGCCCATCTCGACCACGCTGGGGTCAGCCAGCAGGGTTGCGCCTGCGGCCTGGCAGAAGGCCTCGCCGATCAGGAAGTCGCGGTTGCCGTGCATCAGGAACACCTGCGTGCCGCTGTCGCTCAAGGCGCGCAGGGCCTGGCAGATGCGGGTCTGAAAGGGCGACATGGCGTCGTCGCCGATCCAGGCCTCGAAGAAATCACCGAGGATGTACAGCGCCCGGGCGTGGCGGGCACGTCCGTCGAGCAGATCAAGAAACGCCCGGGTTATGTCCGGGCGTTCTTCTTGCAAGTGCAGATCAGAGATCAGCAGTATCACTCAATGATCTCGGCTTTCTCGATGATCACGTCGTCCTTCGGCACGTCCTGGTGACCGGACTTGGAGCCGGTGGCAACGCCTTCGATCTTGTCGACGATGTCCTGGCCTTCGGTCACTTCACCGAACACCGCGTAGCCCCAGCCCTGCACGTTCTTGCCGCTGTGGTTGAGGAAATCGTTGTTGGAGGCGTTGATGAAGAACTGCGCCGAGGCCGAATGCGGCTCCATGGTACGGGCCATGGCGATGCTGTACTTGGTGTTCTTCAGGCCGTTGTCCGCTTCGTTCTGGATGCTGGCGCGGGTTTTCTTCTGGCTCATGCCTGGCTCGAAACCGCCGCCCTGAATCATGAAGCCCTTGATCACACGGTGGAACACGGTGTTGTCGTAGTGGCCTTCTTTAACGTACTGAA
This sequence comes from Pseudomonas sp. JQ170C, assembly GCF_035581345.1. Lineage (NCBI taxonomy): Bacteria > Pseudomonadati > Pseudomonadota > Gammaproteobacteria > Pseudomonadales > Pseudomonadaceae > Pseudomonas > Pseudomonas sp. JQ170C. The sequence continues at coordinate 4,048,693 of NZ_CP141608.1, read as the reverse complement.
CGAAGTTCTCGACAGTTTTAGGGGCCTTTTCGGCGTCCAGTTGCAGGATGATGTCGCCGTGGTTGGTGCTCAGTTTGACTTTGGACATGCTGGAATTCGCTCTTTCAAGGCATTTGAAATAGGGTCGCGCCGCAACGCGATGTAAACCTGACGCACAGTCTACAACCCGCGATACGTGGCTCGCGGCAGTTTTTTTGCATTGCCGGTCGAATATCCCGCCAGTTTGTCGGCAGGGCGCTGTCGGCAGCTCGACCGCTTCGGCTATGATAAGCGCTTTGATTCAGTCGGCCTACCCAGGCCGTGTACCCGTATTTCAAGGATCCTATGAGCAAGCCCACTGCCGACACCGCTCCCAACGCCGCTGCCAAAGGCGCGCCCGCCGTCCCTGCGAACTTCCTGCGTCCGATCGTGCAGGCCGACCTGGACTCGGGCAAGCACAGCAGCATCGTCACCCGTTTCCCGCCAGAGCCCAACGGTTACCTGCACATCGGCCATGCCAAGTCGATCTGCGTGAACTTCGGCCTGGCCCAGGAGTTCGGCGGAGCCTGTCACCTGCGTTTCGATGACACCAACCCGGCCAAAGAAGACCAGGAGTACATCGACGCCATCCAGAGCGACGTCAAGTGGCTGGGTTTCGAGTGGACCGGCCCGGTGCGCTACGCCTCGGAGTACTTCGACCAACTGCACGACTGGGCCGTGGAGCTGATCAAGGCCGGCGATGCCTACGTCTGCGACCTGACCCCCGAGCAGTCCAAGGAATACCGTGGCAACCTGACCGAACCTGGCAAGAACAGCCCGTTCCGCGAGCGTTCGGTCGAGGAGAACCTGGACCTGTTCGCGCGCATGAAGGCCGGCGAGTTCAAGGACGGCGAGCGCGTGCTGCGCGCCAAGATCGACATGGCTTCGCCAAACATGAACATGCGCGATCCGATCCTCTATCGCATTCGCCATGCCCACCACCACCAGACCGGTGACAAGTGGTGCATCTACCCGAACTACGACTTCACCCACGGTCAGTCGGACGCCATCGAAGGCATCACCCACTCCATTTGCACCCTGGAGTTCGAGGGCCATCGTCCGCTGTACGAGTGGTTCCTGGACCACCTGCCGGTGCCGGCCAAGCCGCGCCAGTACGAGTTCAGCCGCCTGAACCTGAACTACACCATCACCAGCAAGCGCAAGCTCAAGCAACTGGTCGACGAGCAGCACGTCAACGGCTGGGACGACCCGCGCATGTCGACCCTGTCGGGCTTCCGTCGCCGCGGCTACACCCCGGCCTCGATCCGCAACTTCTGCGAAATGATCGGCACCAACCGTTCCGACGGCGTGGTCGATATGTCGATGCTCGAATTCAGCATCCGCGAAGACCTCGACCGCACCGCGCCACGCGCCATGTGCGTGCTGCGCCCGCTGAAAGTGGTCATCACCAACTATCCGCAAGGCCAGGTCGAGAACCTCGAACTGCCGCGCCACCCCAAAGAAGACATGGGCGTGCGCGTACTGCCGTTCGCCCGCGAGCTCTACATCGACCGCGACGACTTCATGGAAGAGCCGCCAAAGGGCTACAAGCGCCTGGAACCGGCCGGTGAAGTGCGTCTGCGCGGCAGCTATGTGATCCGCGCCGACGAGGCCATCAAGGACGCCGACGGCAACATCGTCGAGCTGCGCTGCTCCTACGATCCGGAAACCCTGGGCAAGAACCCTGAAGGCCGCAAGGTCAAGGGCGTGATCCACTGGGTGCCGGCGGCGGCCAGCGTCGAGTGCGAAGTGCGCCTGTACGATCGTCTGTTCCGCTCGGCCAACCCCGAGAAGACCGACGATGGCGGCACCTTCCTCGACAACATCAATCCCGATTCGCTGCAGGTCCTCACCGGTTGTCGTGCGGAACCTTCCCTGGGCCAGGCCCAGCCAGAAGACCGCTTCCAGTTCGAGCGCGAAGGCTACTTCTGCGCCGACCTGAAAGACTCCCAGCCGGGTCGCCCGGTATTCAACCGGACTGTGACCCTGCGCGATTCGTGGGGCAGCTGAGGAACGCTCGTGCTTACCATCTACAACACGCTTAGCAAAACCAAGGAAGTCTTCAAACCGCTCGAAGGCAACAAGGTGCGCATGTACGTCTGCGGCATGACCGTGTACGACTACTGCCACCTGGGCCACGGCCGCAGCATGGTCGCCTTCGACCTGGTCACCCGCTGGCTGCGTTACAGCGGCTACGACCTGACCTACGTGCGCAACATCACCGACATCGACGACAAGATCATCAACCGGGCCAACGAGAACGGCGAGTCGTTCGACGCGCTGACCGCCCGCATGATCGACGCGATGCACGAAGACGAGCGCCGCCTGAACATCCTGCCGCCGGACCAGGAGCCACGTGCCACCGACCATATCGCCGGCATGCACGCGATGATCCAGACCCTGATCGACAAGGGCTACGCCTACGCACCGGGCAATGGCGACGTGTACTACCGCGTCGGCAAGTTCGTCGGCTACGGCAAGCTGTCGCGCAAGAAGATCGAAGACCTGCGCATCGGTGCGCGGATCGAGGTCGACGAGGCCAAGCAGGACCCGCTCGATTTCGTCCTGTGGAAGGGCGTAAAACCGGGCGAGCCGAGCTGGGAATCGCCATGGGGTCCGGGCCGTCCGGGCTGGCACATCGAGTGCTCGGTGATGTCCACCTGCTGCCTGGGCGAAAGCTTCGACATCCACGGCGGTGGCAACGACCTGGAGTTCCCGCACCACGAGAACGAGATCGCCCAGAGCGAGGCCGCCACCGGCAAGCAGTACGCCAACTCGTGGATGCACTGCGGCATGATTCGCATCAATGGCGAGAAGATGTCCAAGTCCTTGAACAACTTCTTCACCATTCGCGACGTGCTCGACAAGTATCACCCGGAGGTGGTCCGCTACCTGCTGGTGTCGAGCCACTACCGCAGCTCGATCAACTACTCCGAAGACAGCCTGCGCGAGTCCAAGGGTGCCCTGGAGCGTTTCTACCACGCCCTGCGCGGCTTGCCGCGGGTCGAGGCGAAGGGGGGCGAGACCTACGTCGACCGCTTCACCCTGGCGATGAACGACGACTTCGGCACCCCCGAGGCGTGCGCCGTGCTGTTTGACCTGGTGCGCGAGATCAACCGCCTGCGCGACAGCGAGCCTGAGGTCGCGGCTGGCCTTGCCGGTCGCCTGCGTGAGCTGGGTGACCTGCTCGGTGTGCTGCAACTGGATGCCGACGACTTCCTGCGTGCCGGTGCCGAAGGCAAGGTGGATGCGGCTGAAGTCGAAGCCCTGATCCAGGCGCGCCTGCAGGCCCGTGCCGACAAGAACTGGGGCGAGTCCGACCGGATTCGCGATCAGCTGGCGGCGATGGGTGTCGTGCTGGAAGACAAGAAGGGCGAGACCACCTGGCGTCTGGCTGACTGATCCATCGCGGGGCTAGCCCGCTCCTACACGGTAGGAGCGGGCTAGCCCCGCGATGTGGTTCGACAATGCACCACCAACTTCGCCCCGCCCAACGCGCTGCTCCCCACCTCCAAGCCAAAGCCATGCAAGTCAACGATCGCCGCAACGATTGACAAGCCCAGCCCGAACCCCGGGTGCCGATGGCCTTCCTCACTGCGATAAAAGCGCTTCAACACCGCATCGCGCTCGTCCTCGGGAATCCCCGGTCCGCTGTCCTCAACCGCAATCTGCACACCCTGCGCATCGCTGCTGGCGCGCATTCGCACCTGGCCGCCGGCCGGGGTGAACTTGATGGCGTTGCCCAGCAAATTGGCCAGGGCTTCAAACAGCAGCTCGCGATCGCCATGCAGGGGTGGCAGCTGTTCAGGCACTTCAAGGCTCAGTTGAATCTCGCCATCCTCGGCCAGCGGCAGGTAGAAATCATGCATCTCCAGCAGCAGGGCGCGCAGGTCGAGTTCGACAAACCCGGCGCGACGCTGGCGGTCTTCCAGTTCGCTGATGCGGAGCAAGCCGCGAAAGCGCGCCATCAGTGTGTCGGTTTCGCCGATGGCCTGCTCCAGCGCCTCGGCCTGGGGCGAGTCGTCACCGGCCTGTTGGCGGATACGGTAGAGCTGGGCGCGCAGGCGGGTCAGTGGCGTGCGCAGGTCGTGGGCAATGTTGTCGCACACGCCCTTGACCTCGTGCATCAGCCGCTCGATGCGGTCGAGCATGGCATTGACGATGGCCGCCAGCATGTCCAGCTCGTCGCGCCGCGACGACAGCGGCAGGCGCCGGGTCAGGTCGCCGGCGACGATCTGCTCGGCGGTGTCCTGGATCGCGCGAATACGCTTGAGCGGCCGGCGGCGCAGCAGGTACCAGCCGGCGATGCCGGGAATGATGGTCAACGACAGGCCCCACAGCAGGGCATGCAGGATGATGCGGGTGACCACGAACAGTGAGCCGTTGTCGCGCACCAGCAGCAGCCAGCGGCCATCACGGACCTTGATGGCCACCGCGTCGCAGCTGTCGCGGGGCAGGTGTGGGTCGTCAGCATCCAGGCAGCGGTTCAGCTCATGGATCTTGCCGTCCAGGCCCAGGTCGGCCGGCACCTGGCGGATCTGCCCGCCGAGAGGATTGAACTGCGCATCGAACAGGCCGTAGGCGTCGAAGCTGCGCTCCTCGAAGGCTTGGCTGGCGATCAGGGCATCGTCGAGCTGTTTGCCGCTCATGTGCGCGAACAAGTGTTGGCGCTGCAGCAGCGAGTGGCGGGTGAGTTTGTTCAGGTAGCCCGAGACCTCGAAGTACAGCACCCCCATGAGGATGCTGCTCCAGGCCACGAATAGAAAACTGTACAGCGCAAGCAGGCGGCTGGTGGACGAGCTCCAGCCCTTAGACGGGTTCGGCAATGGCATAGCCCGAGCCCCGCACGGTCCGAATCAGCGGGGTCTGGCCGGCGGCGTCGATCTTCTTGCGCAAGCGGCCGATATGCACGTCGATCAGGTTGGTGCCGGGGTCGAAGTGATAACCCCAGACTTCCTCGAAGATCATCATCCGGGTAATCACCTGGCCGGCATGGCGCATGAGAAATTCCAGCAACTTGTACTCGGTGGGCAGCAAGTTCAGGGTGTGCTCGCCGCGCCGCGCCTCGTGGCTGATCAGGTCCAGCTCCAGGTCGCCGACCTGCAGGCGGGTCTGCGCCAGGGGCACGCTGTTGCGCCGCAGCAGCACTTCTACGCGGGCGGCCATTTCGTCGGAGGCAAAGGGTTTGGTCAGGTAGTCGTCGCCACCGGCACGCAGGCCGCGTACCCGTTCGTCGACATCCGAGAGAGCGCTGATCATCAGGATTGGCGTGGCGATCTTGAGGTTGCGCAGGGTCGTGACGATGGTCAGGCCGTCGAGCTCGGGGAGCATGCGGTCCAGGGTGATCAGGTCGTAGCCGCCGGCAATGGCCTTGGCCAGGCCTTCACGGCCGTTGTCGGCCCAATCCACTTCCAGGCCATGGCTGGAAAGTTCGGCGACGATCTCTTGTGCGGTGACCGCATCGTCTTCGATAGTCAGTACGCGGGGCATGCTATTACCTGGGCGGCGAGTAGAGACCTGATTGTGCCAAAGAATAGGCGGTGCCCGGGTTAAAGAAAAATTCATGATCGCCAGACAAGCCCGCCCCGGTAGGAGCGGGCTTGCCCCGCGAAGTTGTCAGCTCATCAGACCTTGACGATCCAGCCCGCCGGGCCTTCGATGTCGCCGCTCTGAATGCCGGTCAGCTCCTGATAGAGCTTCTGGGTCACCGGGCCCACTTCGGTTTCGCTGTAGAACACGTGCAGCTTGCCGTCGTACTGGATGCCGCCGATCGGGGTGATCACTGCCGCGGTACCGCAGGCACCGGCTTCCTTGAACAGGCCGAGGTTGTTGATCAGCACGTCGCCTTCGATCACCGTCAGGCCCAGGCGCGATTGCGCCAGTTCCATCAGCGACAGGCGGGTGATGCCTGGCAGCACCGAAGCGGACTTCGGCGTGATGAACTCGTTGTTGGCGGTGATACCGAAGAAGTTGGCCGAACCGACTTCTTCGATCTTGGTGTGGGTCAGCGGGTCAAGGTAGATGCAGTCGGCAAAACCGGCCTGCTTGGCGTTGTAGCCGGGTTGCAGACTGGCTGCGTAGTTGCCGCCGACCTTGGCGGCACCGGTGCCTTGTGGCGCGGCGCGGTCGTAATCGGAGATCAGGAACTTGTGCGGGGTCATGCCGCCCTTGAAGTACGAACCGACCGGAATCGCGAAGATCGAGAAGATGAACTCCGGCGCGGTACGCACGCCGATGTTGTCGCCGACGCCGATCACGAACGGACGCAGGTACAGGGCGCCCTTGCCATACGGCGGCACGAAGCGCTCGTTGGCCTTGACCACTTGTTTGCAGGCCTCGATGAACACATCGGTAGGCACGCGTGGCATCAGCAGGCGGTCGCAGCTGCGCTGCATGCGCAGGGCGTTCTGGTCAGGGCGGAAGAGGTTGATCGAACCATCCTTGCAGCGGTACGCCTTCATGCCTTCAAAGCACTGCTGGCCATAATGCAGCGCGGTCGAGCCTTCGCTGATGTGCAGCTGGTTGTCTTCGGTCAGGGTGCCCTTGTCCCACTCGCCGTTACGGAAGTAGGACAGGTAGCGCTTGTCGGTCTTGATGTAGTCGAAGCCCAGCTTGTCCCAGTTAATGCTTTCGTTACTCATGGCACCCTCGAATGGTTGGCATATGCCTGATGGCTCAGGCGGCTGAAATAGCGCACGCAGCCACGATAATACATCCCGTGCGGATCGGGAACGCCCAGTCATAGATTGGACCATGGTCGCAGTGAAAATCAGCGCAAATCGTCACCCGCCAAGCTCGCGCAGCAGCACCAGGCGCGCCCCGAAGCCGATCAGCAGGGTGCCGAACAGGCGGTTCTGCAGCTTCTGTTTCCAGGGGCTGGCGGCCACCCAGCGGCCCAGGCGATCACCGCTCAAGGCGTAGAACGTGTCAAAGCCCAGCCCGACCACCACCAGTACGCTGCCCAGGATGGCAAATTGCTGGCCGATCGGCCCGGCTGTCTGGCTGATGAACTGCGGCAGCAGCACCGAACAGAACAACAGTGCCTTGGGATTGAGCAGGTTGGTCAGCAGGCCCTTTTTCAAGGCAGCCGACCAATGGCCGGGCTTGCGTGCCTTGGCCGAGCTGCTGGGCAATGCCGAGATCGGAGTGCACAGCAACTGCCAGCCCAGCCAGGCGAGGTACACGCCGCCGGCGATGCTCAGCAGGTCGAAGGCCCAGGGATGGGTGCGCAGCAGCGCCGCCAGCCCCAGGGCGGCCAGGGTGACATGAGCGGCCCGCGCCAGGGCCAGGCCCAGTGCGGTCATCAGGGCCTGGCGACGGCCTTCGCTGGCGCCGGTGTTGAGGAGCAGGAACATGTCCGGCCCGGGTACCAGGTACACCACCAGCAATGCTGCACAAAACACGCTGTATTGCGTCATTTCACCCACCCTTGGCAATCAACCGTCAGGCAAAAATTCTATGCCGGGAGGGGCTGGCAGGTGCTTGCGAATGTTGCGTGGACTACAGAGTGTATTGATATAAACTGCCACGATCAGTAAAGGAATATACCGATCATGCCAAAAATCACCCTGGACGCTTTTGACCGCAAGATTCTCGACGCCCTGCAGCGCAACGCGCGCCTGAGCAATGTGGAGCTTGCCGAAATGATCGGCCTGTCACCGTCACCCTGCCTGCGCCGGGTCCGCCTGCTGGAAGAGGCGGGGATGATCAAGGGCTATGCCGCCCAGCTGGACCGCAACGAAGTGGGCCTGGGCCTGACCGTGTTCGTCGGGGTCAAGGTCGAGCGCCATCACGAACCGGCCGCCCAGGCCTTTCAGCAAGCGGTACTGGCCCTGCCGGAAGTGATTGCTGCGCACCTGGTGTCGGGCGAGTCGGATTTTCTGTTGCAGGTGGTGGTACCTGACCTGCGCAGCTACGAGCGCTTCCTCATCGACACCCTGCTCAAGCTGCCGGGCGTCAGTGATATTCGCAGCAATTTCGCCATCCAGACGGTCAAGCCCCACGGGCCGCTACCGTTGGGCCATTTGTCTGCACATTGAGCTGGACAGACCGAAAAGTCAGGCGCACCATAAATTCAATGAAGCTTTGCCCGCTGACCTCGATACGTATCCCGACCGCCGCCAATCGCGGGGCAGGTACGATAGTTTGAACACCAGGCAGCAGGGTAAACCAAGGCCCCGTCCAGCAATGGACGGGGCCTTGTCGTTTCAGCGTCCCACTCGCCACTCGCGGTCCAGCCCCACCTGCTGCAAGAACACGCTGTCGTGAGAGGCCACCAGCAAGGCGCCGCGGTAGTGGCGCAGCATGGTTTCCAGGGCGGTGAGGGAGGGTAGGTCAAGGTGATTGCTCGGCTCATCCAGCAGCAATAGCTGCACCGGATTGTCGCCATACAGCACGCCAGCCAGGGCCGCCTTGAGCCTTTCGCCGCCACTGAGCACACCGCTGGGCAGCTCCACCCGATCGGCACCCAGACCCAATTGTGCAAGGCGCGTGCGCAGGCTGCTTTCATCGAGGCTGGCGGTGCACTGGCGCAGGTAATCGAGTACCGACTGCGAGGAGGGCAGCAGGCTGCATTGCTGGTCGACGTAGGCGGTTGCAACGCATACCTGTACATGGCCGCCGCGTGGCGCGAGATGCCCCGCCAGCACGCTGAGCAACGTCGACTTGCCGCTGCCGTTGGCACCGACCAGCGCGACCCGTTCGCCGCTGTACAGGCACGCGTCCAGTGGTGCCTGCAGCGGATCACCGAAAGGCAGTTGCACGGCCTGCAGCGTTACCAGCGGGTTACCCGCCTGCCGCGTGGGTGCCGGCGCATGGAGGACGATGGCGCTGCCGGCTTCCACCCGCTGGGCAGCGTCGCGAATTTTTTGCGCCATGGCCTGGCGCGCGGCCTGATGATCACGCTGCTGCTTGCCGGCGGTGGCTTCGCTGCGCTCCTGCTTGCGGTCCAGGAGGATCTTCGCCTGGTTGCTGTCACGTGCTTCCCGGCCGGCCCTGGACTGGCGCCGCTCCAGTCGCTCGCGTTGTTGCTGGAGCGCACGGGCCTGGCGCTGGCGTTCCAGCTTCAGGCGTTCCAGCGTGCGTTCGGCCTGGGCGCTTTCCTCGGCTTTGCACTGGGCATAGACACTGTAATTGCCACCATAACTGGCAAGGCCCAGGGTCGAGAGCTCGACGATCCGCTCCATATGCTCAAGCAGTTCACGATCATGGCTGATCACCAGCAAGCCCTTGTTCCATTCACCGAGCAAGGTGAGCAGTTGCGCGCGGCCGGGGCCGTCCAGGTGATTGCTCGGCTCATCGAGGATCAGGTAATCGGCCTCACTGAGAAACGCCCCGAGCAAGGCCACACGCATGGCCTGGCCGCCGCTCAAGGTGGCGACGGGCCGCTCTGCATCCAGCTGTTCCAGGCCATGGCGCGCCAGTTGCGCTTGCAGGCGTTCGCGCATGTCCCAGCGTTCGCCCACGGTGTCGAAGTCGGCTTGCGAGCAGCTACCCGCCTCGATGCGCTGCAAGGCATCGAGCACCGCGTCGACCTGGGCCAGTTGCCTCACCGTCGTGGCGGGGCCGCCCAGGTGTTGCCCCAGATAATGCACCCGGCCGGCGGCGCGGCAGTGCCCGCTGGTGGGCGCCAGACGGCCGCAGAGGATGTGCGCAAGGATGCTCTTGCCCACGCCATTGCGTCCGACCAGGCCGGTGCGGCGCTGGTCGAAACGTTCATTCAGGTCGGTAAACAATGGCCTGCCATCGGGCAGGGCATAGGCGACGCCATCGAGCGTCAGGATCGAGGCAGGGGTCATACGACACTCCATAAAATGCCAGCAACGTCCCCGGCAAAGGGGGATGAAGACGGGCCGTCAAGCAGACGGCGGCATTAATGACGCATCGGACTACACCTCGGGAAAGCGCATGGGCTGCACAGCGTAAGGGTATAAGCGACGCCGGTAAAGCGCCGCCCAGGCTTAGAAGCGATAGTCCAGGCTCATCAGCACATTGCGTGGATCACCATAGAAGTTGTGATCGTAGTCAATGGCCCGGTAGTACTTGCGGTCGAACAGGTTGTTGATGTTCAACGCGGCGCTCAAGTGTTCGTCGAAGGCGTAGGCGACCCGCGAGTTCCACACGGCATAGCCACCCTGTTCGCGGCCATAGTAGCCAAAGCCTGCCGAGCTGCTTTGAGCATTGACCCCGGCCCCCACCGAGACCCGCTGCCATTCGCCTGGCAGACGGTAGTTGGCCCAGGTCCGCAGGATGTGTTTTGGCGTCTGGGTGTTGGCGCTGATGTTGCCTGCCGTGGCCGGCTCTTCGTCCAGGTACTTGAGCAGGTTCAGGGTATAGGCCGCCGAGACCTGCAGGTCTGGCAGCACTTCGCCGCTGATCTCTGCTTCAAAGCCACGGCTGTGGATGGTGCCGGAGGGCACATAGCAGGTACCGCCGCATTGGGCATTGGCAATGTCCGAGGGGATGCCCGCATCGGGCATCGGGATGTTGTCCTGCTCCATCTGGTACAGGGCAAAGGCAGTGTTCAGTCGGCCATTGGCGTGCTCGCCCTTGAGGCCAATCTCATAGCTTTTGCCAGTGCGTGCGTCGAGCAGGCTGCCTTCGGCGGTACGCTGGGTCTGTGGCTTGAAGATCTCGGTGTAGCTGGCGTAGGCGTTCCAGTGCTCGTTGAGCGAGTACACCAAGCCGGCGTAGGGCGTGACCTTGCCGTTTTTTTCCGCGGTGGAGCGGGTCACGCCCCAGGGACCATCGGAATCGAACACCGTACGGAAGCTCGATACCCGGCTGCCGAGGATCAATGACAGGTTGTCGGTCAGTTGATAGTCGCCTACCGCGTACAGGCCTTTCTGTGTCGAGGTGTAGCCGTCGAGCCACTGGTTGGCGGAGTAGATCGAGTCGTCGCTCGGTTCAATGGCGCTCGGGCTGTAGTCGAAGATGTTGATGGGCGTGACGTAGTTGTAGCGCGCGCCCCACACGTCGTTGCTCTTGAGTCGCGAATAGTTGCCGCCCAGGGTCAGGCCCAGGCGTCGGCCGAACAACTGCAGGTCACCGGTGGCATTGATATCGCCACCCCAGTGTTCGGAGAAATAGTCGAACACATAGGCATCGCCCGCCAGGGTGTAGCCCGGGCCCATGCGCCCGCGCCGCTGCAGGTATTTGAAGTCATTGAACTCGCGAATGTTCACCACACTGGCCTTGAGCTTCCAGTCGTCGCTCAGTTGCTGGTTGAGGTCCAGGTAGTAGGTGTCCTGGCGCTTGTCCCAGTTGTCCCAGCGGGCCCCCAGGAAGGTGGAGCGGTCCAGGCTCGGCATGCTGCCGTCGCTGTAGTTGGGGATGCCCATCATGTAGGGCGTGGCATCCAGGCGCTCGTGGCTGTAGCCCACGCCCAGCTGGGTGCTGTCGGTAAGGTCGAAGTCGAGGGCGGCGTAGAGGGTCTGGTTGTCGCTTTGCACAACATCGACAAATGACTGGGTGGTGTCGTAGTCCATCACCAGGCGGCCCCGCACGCGGCCTTGGGCGTCCAGCGGGCCGGCGGTGTCGACCTGTGCGCCATAGTGGTCCCAGGAGCCGGCCTTGGCGCTCAGGTGGGTTTGCGCCGAATGGGTCGGGCGCTTGCGTACCAGGTTGACCGCCCCCGAAGGGTCACCCCCACCTTCGAGCAACCCTTGTGGTCCGCGCAGTACTTCGACGCGGTCGAGGATCGCCGTCTGCCCGCCAAAACTCGAACCACGGGCGTACAACTGGCGCTCAAGCGGCACACCGTCGTACTGGAAACTGTTGATGAAAAAGCCCCGGGAATAGAACTGGCTGCCGGTGAACGACGGCACCACGGTGATCCCGGGCGAGTTGATCAGCGCTTCGGTGACAGTGCTGATGTTTTGCTCATCCATGCGCTGGCGGGTCACTACGCTCACGGCCTGGGGAATGTCCTTGAGTGCCTTGACACCCTTGCCGATGGTGGTCACCGGCGAGGTGTAGGAGCCGCTGCCCTCGGTGGTGGCGCTGTCGGTGCGGGCATCAATGCTGGTGACCCCAAGCTCCAGGGTTTCGCCGTCCTGGGCGGCTTGCAGCAGGTAGCGGTTGTCGCCACTGGCCACCGCGCTGAGTCCGGTACCGACGAGCATGATCTGCAGGGCCTGGGCCGCTGGGTAACGGCCGCGAACGGCCTGGCCGGTCTTGCCCTGGGTCAGGCGTGAGTCGCCAGCCAGCAGAATCCCGGCTTCGCTGGCCAACTGGTTCAGGCGCGCGCTGAGCGGGCCGGCGGCGATATCGAATGCCTGCACTTGTGCCCGCTCGCTGGCCTGGATCGGCAGGCTGGGCAGCACAGTGGTCGACAAACCGAGGGCGATGGCCAGGGCCAGTGTGTTCAGGTGGGTGGGAAGACGGGACGGCATGAAGGGTTCCTTGAAAAAGACGCTGAGCTGTTGTTACCCGGTTAAATCGGATGAGCCGAAAAAACCGGAAGCTGCGAATGAATCTTTTTCAAGGAATCAGTCGGGACGCGGACCAAGTGCCCGTACATTGACCCACCAAGGCAGGGTTCGCTGGATGCGAATCGGCAGTGCACGTTCGAGCATGGCCAGGGCCAGGTCGGTGTCATGCAGCGGGTACGCCCCCATGACCTTGAGCCCGGCGATCTGCGGATCGACGCCCAGGTAGCCGTGACGGTACTGGCCGAGGGTTTCGATCAGTTGGCCCAGTTCGATGTCTTCGGCCAGCAGGATGCCTTGGCTCCAGGCCTGGCGTTGCGCCTGCGCCACTTGTAGCGGGGTGAAATGCTGGCCGTCGAAGCCCAGGCTGTGCCCGGCCTCGACCGTTTGCTCGCGGCCCGAGTCGACGCAGTGCGCACGCACCTTCCCCTCGAACACCGAGAGCCGGGTTGTGCCTGCCTGCAACTGCACGCTGAAGCGGGTGCCCAGTGGTTGCAGGCTGCCGTGTCGGGTGTGCAGGCGCAGCGGGCGCGGGTCGGCAGCGGTACTTACCAGCACTTCACCGGTATACAGGCGCAAGTGGCGCTGTTGGTCGTTGAAGTCGATGTCCAGGGCGCTGGCGCTGTTGAGCCAGAGGCGCGAACCATCGGCCAGTACGTGCTCGGCGATCTCGCCAGTGGCGGTGCGCAGATCTGCCTGCCAGGCCAGCAAGGGTTGTGACAGTCCTGGACGCCAACCGGCCCAGCCCAGTGCGGCCAGGCAAGACAGTGCGCCCAGCCCGCGTATCACCTGGCGCCGGGACATTCGGTTGTGGTGCAGGGTCTGCAAGGTTTGCGCGGCGTTGTCGACATCGCCGTGCAGGGGCGCAAAGCGTTGGCTGACCCGTTCCATGTATTGCCAGGCCAGGCGATGCTGATCGCTCTGTCCATGCCATTGCTGCCAGGCCTGGCGCAGGGCTGGATCGTCCGGTTGCCCGGTCAGGCGGGCAAACCATTCGGCAGCCTGTTGCAGGGACTGATAATCGACCTTGGGTGGGTGTTCGTTCACAGCAGCGCTGCGTCCAGTTCGGCTTCCAGCAGCGCACAATGCAGCATGGCCTTGGCCATATAGCTGGTGACGGTGCGTTCGCTCACCCCCATCAGCTCGGCGATGGCGCGGTAGCTCAGGCCATGCAGTTGAGCCAGCAGGAATGCCTTGGCTACTGGCGGCGCCAGCTTTTCAAGCATGCCCTGGACCTGTTGCAACGCTTCCAGCACCATCGCCTGGTGCTCTTCGCTGGGCATGCAGGCCTGTGGCCGGCTGGCCAGTACTTCAAGCCACGCCATTTCGACCCGGCGTCGGCGCCAGAAGTCCACGCAGACATTGCGCGACATGGCGCTCAGGTATGCGCGGGCATGGGCGTCACTGGGAAAGTGCCTGGGGTTGCTCAGCAAGCGCACGAACACGTCATGGGCAAGCTCGGCGGCATCACTGGCATTGCCCAGCTTGCGATTGAGCAGGGCGCGTATCCAGCCGTGGTGGCTTTGATACAGGCAGCCGATATCCGAATGAGTGGGGGACTGGGGCATGGGGACAACGCGCTCCATCGCAGGCGCCGAGTGAATCGATATCAAATGGGAATTATTATCGATGGTACGTCCAAGCCCCGGTCTAACACAACGGTATTGATCAGCCCTCGATCTGCTGACAGAAACGCAGGCGATTGCCGAACGGGTCGGCGATCTCCATTTGCAGGCCCCAGCCGACGTCCTGCGCCTGGGGGCGTGAATAGCCGTACTGCTTGGCAATCAGCTCGCGTTGCAGGGCTTCGATATCCTCGACGCGGGCAAACACGGTAGAGCCTGGGGTGCTGTCGCCGTGGTGTTCGCTCAAGTGCAGGATCAAGCCGTCGCGATGCACCTGGGCGTACAGCGGCAGGTCGGGGTCGAAACGGTGTTCCCAGTCGAGGGTGAAGCCGAGAAAGTCGAGGTAGAACTCCTTGGCTTTTTCGACCGAGAAAATGCGCAGAACCGGGATGGCGGGGGCGAGGTGCATTGCAAAGGTCCCATCAGCTGAAATGTGGAACGCAGGATAATAGCCTGTGTAGGAGCGGGCTTGCCCCGCGATAGCGATCTGTCTGCCCCGCCGTCTCGCGGGGCAAGCCCGCTCCTGCAGGCGCGTTAGAACGTTGCCTTGACCTGCAGGCCCAGCACCAGGGCGTTGTCGATCTGTTCGCCCGAGAACGCCCCCGGTTCGATGATGTATTGCACATCCGGGCGCAGGGTCAGCCAGGGGGTGGCCTGGTAGCCGTAGCTCAGTTCGATCAACTGTTCGGCGCTGTCCAGGTTGGGGAACGCTTCGTCATTGGCCAGTGCGGCGTTCTGTTGGACGTCACGGCTGCGCGGGTTGGGCACGGCGCGGCCGTAGCCCAGGGCGACGGTATCGCGGGGGCGGCCTGCAAACGGCTTGTACAGCACTACGCCTGCGCCATACCAGGTCTTGAAAGGCGATGCCGCCGCGCTGGCGGCCGAGTACTGGCCGAAGGCGTGCAGGCTGCGTCCCGTCGAGGCCTGGGAGTTCCACACGGCCTGGTCGATCAGCAGGTAATGACCGCCACGCCCGGCCACTTCATCGTTGCTGCCGATGCGCTTGGCGTCGGCGCTGTCGTAGTAGTAACCCAGCTTGTATTCCCCAGGCAGCTCACCCGCGCGTTTGTACACCAGCTCGATCGGCACCACGGTGCCGGTGCTGTGTTTGGGCCCCAGGTGCCAGGCGCGGCTGGCGTTGCCGTTGCTTTCGGGGTCGACATTGAACGCCGCCACGCGTAACTGCCAGGCCGGCGCCAGGTCGTATTTGACCCGCACGCCGAGGTGGGCGTTGGGGTAGTTGGTCCAGCCGCTACCGCCGGACATGTTCAGCGGATGCCCGCAGAAGCCGGCGTTCATGAAGTTGCACAGGATGCCGCTGTCCAGCCCGCCGAGGTCGTTGCCCATGGCCATGTAGCCGAGCTTGACGTTCAGGGCCGGGGTGAACAGCGTGCGTTCGTAGCTCAGTTCGGTCAGGCGGGTGTAGAGGCCGCCGTAGTTTTCCTGGATGGGCAGGCGGTTGCCCACCAGGTCCTCGGAGGCGCTGTTGCCGCGCCGGTCGTTGACGGTGAGCTGGACCTTGCCGCCGTTGTCCAGGCCGTAGCGTTTTTCCAGATCAAGCTGAACGCCGAGCTTGATGTTTTGCGAGTAGCGCGCGGAGCGGTGCAGGCCGCCGTTGGCGTTGTAGGCGGTCTCGCCGCTGTAGTCGCCGGTGAACTTGATACCGTGCTCGTCGAGCTGGCGACGCAGGCCGCCCCAGTCGCCGGTGAGGGTGGTGTCCTGGGCCAGGGTGGTGGTGCTGACAAGGGCGGTGAGCAGGCAGGAGGTGAAGCGCAAAGCGGAGGACATTGAGGGGTGTTCCTGAATCTTCAAGGCGATCGCGGGGCACGCCCGCTCCTAGGTAGGAGCGGGCTTGCCCCGCGAAAAGAGTGCTAAATCAAGGCAAGGCGTACGCCATCACGTAGTCGCCACGGTCTGTGGACTGACGTGCGCCACCGGCGGTAATCACGATGTACTGCTTGCCGGTCTTGGGTGATACATAGGTCATCGGCCCACCCTGGCTGCCCACCGGCAGGCGGGCTTTCCAGACTTCTTCACCGTTGCCGCTGTTGAAGGCGCGCAGGTAGAAGTCCTGGGTGCCGGCAATGAACACCAGGCCACCCTGGGTCGACAGGGTGCCGCCCAGCGTCGGCAGGCCGATCTTGATCGGCAGGTGCATGCGGATGCCCAGGGGACCTGTGTCTTCAACCGTGCCCACCGGCACTTGCCAGGCGATTTTCTGGGTCTTCATGTCGATGGCGGTGAGGGTGCCGAACGGCGGCGCCTGGCATGGAATGCCGGCTACCGACAGGAAGCGGTTCTTGTTCACCGCATACGGCGTGCCCTTGAGCGGCACCGCCCCCATGCCGGTGTTCAGCGCCTCGCCACCGGAGGCGGCCTGGCCCTGGTTCTGCGACGGGATCATCTGAATCCACAAGCCCAGGCGCATATCGTTGACGAAGATAAAGCCATGCACCGGGTCGGTAGAGAGGCTGCCCCAGTTCATGCCGCCCAAAGAGCCCGGGAAGCTCAGCGACAGGTCGGTGCCGGGCGCTGTGTACAGGCCGTCGTAACGCATTTTCTTGAAGTCGATGCGGCACAGCAGCTGGTCATAGGGCGTGGCGCCCCACATGTCCGATTCGGTCAGTTGCTGGGCGCCGATCTGCGGCATCCCCACGGACTTGGGCTGGGTGGGCGAGTAGGGCTCGTTGGGGATGTTGCCCGCTTTGACCGGCACTTCATCGACCTGGGTCAGCGGCTTGCCCGTGGCGCGGTCGAGCACGAAGATCTGCCCGGCCTTGGTGCCGATGACCACCGCCGGCACCGACTGGCCGTCGGCCTGGGTGAAGTCGATCAGGCTCGGTTGCATGGGCAGGTCGAAGTCCCAGAGGTCGTTGTGCACGGTCTGGTACACCCACTTTTCTGCACCGGTGCTGGCGTCCAGGGCCAGCACCGAGGCGCCGTACTTGTGGTTCAGCGCCGTGCGTTCAACACCATAGATGTCGGTGGACGAGCTGCCCATGGGCAGGAACAGGGTATTCATGGCGGGGTCGTACGACATCGGTGCCCAGCTGTTGGGCGTGCTGCGCACGTAGGTGGCGTCGCCTGTCGGGGCGTTGCGGTCTTCGGGGTTGCCCGGGTCGAAGGCCCAGCGCATCTGGCCGCTGATGACGTCAAAACCACGGATCACGCCACCGGGCATGTCGGTCTGTACGTTGTCGGCAATGCGCCCGCCGACCACCACGGTGGTGCCGGCCATGAGCGGTGCCGACGACAGTTGGTAGTAGCTGTCGGGCACATTGCCCAGGCCGGCCTTGAGGTCCACCTGGCCGTTGTCGCCAAAGCCCTGGCAGAACGCGCCGGTATCGGCATCCACCGCAATCAGCCGGGCGTCGATGGTGTTGGTCAGCAGGCGGCGCTGGCAATTGGCGCCATCCGGTACGCTGGCGGCGATGACCGCCGAGCTGTCCGGCCGGGTCGGTTGGGCGATGGGGGCTGTGGCATCGAAGTAAGCCATGCCGCGGCACCGTTGCCACACCGCCGACTTGGCATTGATTTCATTCTTCCACAGCGCTTTGCCGGTATCGGCATCGAGCGCGATCAGGTTGTTGTGCGGGGTGCAGATGAACACCTTGTTGCCGACTTGCAGCGGGGTCAGCTGGTCTTCGGCGCCGTTGCCGTCGCTCTGGGCCACGTCACCGGTGTGGTAGGTCCAGGCCACTTGCAGCTTGTTGACGGTGTCGCGGTTGATCTGGTCGAGCGCTGCGAAGCGGCTGCCGCCCTCGGTGTTGCCGTAGTGGGCCCAGTCTTTCTGCGCCGTGGCAGGGTCCACCGGGGTGATGCCGGGGCCGGTGCCGGTCGGCGCGACGCTGGGGTGGGCGACGAACATATTGCCCACCGCAATCACCAGGGCGACGGCCAGCACGCCCGCCACACCATAGGCGCCACGGCCCGGGGTGGCGCCGTTGGCACGGGCCAGCAGCGGATAGACCAGGGCGACCACACAACCGATAGCGGCAAACATGAACAGGCGCGAGAACAGCGGCCAGAACACCAGCCCCACATCGGCCACGGCCCAGATTGCTGTGGCCACCAGGAAGGCGGCGAACAGCCAGGCGCCGGCAGGCTTGCGGCGGGCAATCAGCAGGCCGGAAACAGCCATTGCCAGGCCGCCGAGCAGGAAGTACCAGGAGCCACCCAGGCCGACCAGCCTTACACCGCCGGCAGCGAGTGCAAGGCCGAGCAGGGCGATGATCACGCCCAGGCCAACCAGGATGAATGAGGAGGCGCCAGCGGCGCGCGGAGCGTGCTTCATATCGAAAAAAACTCGAAGGAGGGATGGCGGAATTATACCCTTAGCAAGCTAATTAACAAGTTAGTACATAATTTGCCGGGGCTTGCGCGCAGGGTCATTCCACCAAAGAGACTAGCTGCGGCGCCAGCAATGCGGGCTGCACTTCAAGCAACGCCAGGGTCACCGGCAGCTTGAATCGCCGCGGGCCGGCACTGCCCGGGTTGAGGTACAAGCGCTCGCCGCGCCATTGGATCAGGGGCTTGTGCGAGTGGCCGGTGATCACCAGGCGGATGTCGTCATCGAGCAGTGCCGGCACATCGGCAATGTCATGCACCAGCAGCACCTGCCAGCCGTTGAGGTCGAAGCGCACATGGTCGGCAATGCTGTGGGCCCAGGGGAGGTTCAGGTCATTGTTGCCGCGCACCACGTGCACGGGGGCGATGGCGGTCAGTTGCTGGAGGATCTCGGGCTTGCCGATGTCGCCGGCATGGATGATCCGCTCGCAGCCACGCAACGCTTGCAGCGCTTCAGGGCGCAGCAGGCCATGGGTGTCGGAAATCACGCCAACGTTCATGCAAGTCTCCGGTGGCAGGTTCAGGCTGGCGTTAGGCTCTGTACGAAAAGCCTTGATACTCGGTGAGGCTGCATTGAAAACAGCCTCGGAATGCTCATTTACAACCCGCTTCCTCGGCTGTTTTCGCCTTGCCTGACCTTCGTCTCAAAACGTTTCATACAGAGCCTAGTGTACCCACGGCTTGCAGGTTGTCGTGCAGCCAGCCGCTGAAGCTTTGCGCCAAGGGGTCGTACTCGCTGTCGCGGTGGGTCAGCGAGGCCCAGTTCGGGCCGCGAATGGTCTGCTCCACCAAGGGCTGCAACAGCCCGCTGGCACGCGCCTGGCGGCTCAGCAGTTCGCTGACCAGGGCAATGCCCAGCCCCGAGGTCGCGGCATCGAGCAGCAGGCCCGGGTCGGAAAAATTCAGCCCCCGGTCCTGCTGGCCGACATCGACGCCGGCCTCTACCGCCCAGTGGCTCCAGTCCATTTCCCGCTCGCCATGCAAGGTGGTGCGCTGCTCCCGGGGCAACGCCAGCACGCTGGGGTGGCACGCCGGGTAGAGGCGGTCGGCATGCAGCACTTTGAAGCTGCATTCGGCCTGGGCGCTGATGTCATCGCGCACCGCCAGGTCGATGGTCTGGCTGGCCATGTCCGGTACTTCGTCGGTGGTGAAGATCCACAGATCCACCTGCGGATGCTGGCGGCGAAAGTCGGCCAGGCGCGGCAGCAACCAGTGCCGGGCGAACGCCGGGGTGGTGTTGAGCACCAGTTGATTGGGTTTCTGGTACTGCCCCAGGCGCCGGATGCCCACCGCCAGTTGCTGCAGCATCGCCTGGGTGGTGCTGAGCAGGTCGTGCCCGGCATCGGTCAGGCTGACGCTGCGCCCGCTGCGAAAGAACAGCGGTTGTTCCAGGTACGCCTCAAGGCTGCGGATCTGCTGGCTGATGGCCGATTGGGTCAGGTGCAGCTCTTCGGCAGCCTTGTGAAAGCTGCCCAGTCGGGCGGCCGCTTCAAAGCCGCGAAGGGTGCTCAGTGGGGGCCAGTGTTTGAGCATTGATAAGTTGTCCTAATCAGTTTTCTGCAAAATCCATCGTTTGTTTGCCCGTTTTCAGGGCCGTAGCATGCATGCCAAGACCGCCAAGGCAGTTTTCATTGAACACAATGACTTAACTCAAAGGTATTTGTCATGCAGCAGAATCACGTACGCAACGAAGGTTGGTGGATGCCCGCAGAGTGGGCCCGGCACGCGGCGACCTGGATGGTATGGCCCCACAACAAGGCCCTGTGGGAATCGGGCTGGGGCGTGACCCTGGCGCAGGTGCAGGAAGACTTTGCCCGCGTGGCCAATGCCATTGCCCGGTTCGAGCCGGTCAAGCTGGTGGTCGACCCCACTGCTGTCGGCAGTGCCAAGGCCCTGTGCGGGCCGAACATCGAGTTGATCGAGCTGGCGGTGAACGACAGCTGGTGCCGGGACTCGGGCCCAAGCTTTGTGTGCCATCCCCAGCACGGCGTGGCTGGCGTGAGCTGGCGCTTCAATGCATGGGGCGGCAAATCGGCCCATGACCTGGACGAAGGCCTGGCCCGTCGCGTGCTCAATGGCCTGAACCTGCCGTGTTTCGGCACGCCGTTGAGCAACGAAGGCGGCGCCATTCATGTCGATGGTCAGGGCACGCTGATCACCACCGAGTCGGTGTTGCTCAACCCCAACCGCAACCCGGGCGTGGCCAAGGCCGAGATGGAGGAAATCTTCTCCCGCCTGCTGGGCATCAAGAAGACCATCTGGCTACCGGGCGACCCCGACTACGTGACCGGCGACATGACCGACGGCCACGTCGATGGTGTGTGTGCCTTCGCGCGTCCCGGTGTGTTGCTGGTCGACGCCACCCATGACCAGGGTTCGGTGTACGCCCAGGTGGCCCGGGAAAACCGTCGTGCGCTGGAGCTGGCCACCGATGCCCACGGCCGACGGTTCGAGCTGATCGAGCTGTTTGAAGCCAGCGAAGCGGTAGACACCGACGCGCAAGTGTTCTGCGCCTCCTACACCAACTTCTACATTGCCAACGACGCGATCATCATGCCGGCCTACGGCATCGAGGCCGACCACGCAGCGGCTGACGTATTGGCCCAGGCGTTCCCGGGGCGCGAAGTGGTGCCGGTGCGCATCAACCACCTGGCCCATGGCGGTGGCGGGGTGCATTGCATCACCCAGCAACAGCCTGCCTGGCCGCTGGAGGGTTGATGCCATGAGCCTGCTGACCGTTGCCACCACCCAGATGCCCTGCACCTGGAACCTTGAGCAAAACCTCGATCGCGCCGAACAGCTGGTGCGCGAGGCCGCCGCCAAAGGCGCCCGACTGATCCTGTTGCAGGAGCTGTTTGCCACGCCGTATTTCTGCATTGAACAGAGCCATAAACACCTGGCACTGGCCGAGGAGTACCGCGACAGCCGGGTGCTCAAGCGCTTCGCCGCGCTGGCCCGTGAGCTGGAGGTGGTGTTGCCGTTGAGCTGGTTCGAGCGGGCTGGCAACGCCTGGTTCAACTCCCTGAGCGTGGCCGATGCCGATGGGCAGTTGCTGGGCGTGTACCGCAAGACCCATATCCCCAACGCCATCGGCTACCAGGAGAAGGAGTACTTCAGCCCCGGCGATACCGGTTTCAGGGTCTGGGACACGGCGGCCGGGCGCCTTGGCGTGGGCATCTGCTGGGACCAGTGGTTCCCCGAGACGGCCCGCTGCCTGGCCCTGATGGGCGCTGAAATCCTGCTGTTCCCCACGGCCATCGGCTCGGAGCCTGGCTGCGCGGAACTGGATTCGCGCGATCACTGGCAGATGGCGATGCGCGGCCACGCCGCGGCCAACATCCTGCCGGTGGTGGCGTCCAACCGGGTCGGTCGTGAAGTGGCGACCACCGATGCGCAACTGCAGATGGAGTTCTATGGTTCGTCCTTTATCTGCGATCACAAGGGCAAGTTGCTGGCCGAGGCCGACCGCAGCAGCACCGGTGTGCTGCTGCACGGGCTGGACCTGGCCGCCATGGCCGAAGAGCGCCTGAGCTGGGGCATCTACCGTGACCGTCGGCCAGAGATGTACGGACCGCTGTTGAGCCAGGACGGCCGCCACCTCAATGCTCGCTGGAACAGCCAAGGAGTCTGATATGCACGCTGCCAACAAACGCCTGCTGTGCGCGCTGGGTCTTGCCTTGGGTTGCACCATGGCGCCCCTGCACGCCGAAGAGAAAACCCTGAGGCTGTACAACTGGGCCGACTATTTTGCCGAGGACACCCTGGCCCGCTTCACCAGCGAAACCGGTATCAAGGTGATCTACGACGTCATGGATGGCAGCGAAACCCTGGAAGCCAAGCTGATGGCCGGTGGCAGTGGCTATGACCTGATCTTTCCCGGCGACACCGTGGCGGAACGCCTGATGCGCGCCGGCAGCCTGCAGGTGCTGGATCAAACCAAACTCGTCGCCATGAACGACATCGAGCCCGGGCTGCAAAAATTGCGCACGCACTATGCGCATTCCACGCCCGCCACCGTGCCCTACACCTGGGGCACCATCGGCCTGACCTACAACGCCGAGCAGATCAGCCAGCGCATGGCCGATGCCCCGGTCAACAGCCTGGACATGCTGTTCAAGCCGGAGCTGGCGGCCAAGTTCGCCGACTGCGGTATCTCGATGATCGACTCGCCCGACGAAGTGCTGGCCGTGGTGCTCAATTACCTGGGCCGCGAGCCGCGCAGCGGCCGGCGTGAAGACCTGGCCGCAGCCAGCGAGGTACTGCTCAAGATTCGGCCCTACATCCGCAAGTTCCAGTCCCAGCCAGTGACTGACCTTGTCAACGGCAACCTGTGCCTGTCGCTTGGCTACAGCGGCGACATGACGCAGGCGCAGCGCACCGCCGACAGCGCGGGTAAAACCACCCGGTTCCAGTACCGCGTTCCCAAAGAGGGGACTACCGTGTGGATGGACACCATGGCGATTCCCGTGGACGCCAAGCATCCGGAGTACGCCTATGCCTTCATCAACTTTGTCATGCGCCCGCAAAACATGGCGGCGATCAGTAACTTCACCGGCTACCCCACGTCCAACGCCAAGGCGCGCGCGGATGTCGATGCGAGCATGCGCAACAACCCGGACATTTACCTGGACGAGGCCACTTACGAGCGGCTGATTCCCGGCCAGGACATTCCCCAGGCCGACATGCGCGCACGCATGCGCACCTGGACCAAATTCAAGACCGCCACCGCGCAGTAAGCGCGCTGGCACCCCCTCAAGGATTCATCTATGACGACGCGTCGTGACTTCATCAAACAGGCTTCGGTCGTTGCCGGAATCAGCGCCGCCATGGCGCTCGGGTTCGGCCTGAACCCCTCGCGCGCCCAGGCTGCCAGCGCGGGCAGCTGGCACATGCCCGATGAAGGTGACCGCCACCAGCGGGCATTTATCGCCTTTGGTGCCCAGGAAGACATCTGGGAGGACTTTACCGCCGACGTGCAGCACGCCATCGGCGAGATCGCCCGCACCATCGCCCACTACCAGCCGGTCACGGTGTTCTGCCGCAAGGACGAGCGAGCACTGGCCGAGGAGTACTGTGGCAGCGCCAACATCACCTACGTCATCACCGAGCTGGATGATGTGTGGATTCGTGATACCGGCGCCAACTTCGTCATCGATGGTGAAGGCGGCCTGGGCGCGGTGGACTTCAACTTCAACGGCTGGGGCAACAAGCAGCAGCACGATGAAGATGCGCAGCTGGCCGGGCTGATCGCCGACAAGACCGGTGCGCATTACATCCAGAGCGAGCTGGTGGGCGAGGGCGGGGGTATCGAGGTGGATGGCCACGGCACGGCGATAATGACCGAAAGCTGCTGGATCAACCGCAACCGCAACCCCGACTGGAGCAAGGCCGAGGTCGAGAAAGAGCTCAAGGCACGCCTGGGCCTGCGCAAAATCATCTGGCTGCCCGGCATCAAGGGCAAGGACATCACCGACGCCCATGTCGACTTCTATGCCCGCTTCGTCAAGCCCGGGGTCGTGATTGCCAACCTCGACACCGACCCGGACTCATACGATCACAAGGTCACGCTGGCCCACCTGGAAATCCTCAAGCAGGCCACCGATGCCGATGGCCGCGCTTTGCAAGTGCTGACCCTGTCGCCACCGCTCAAGCCGCGCAAAAGCAAGTTCAGCAAGAACAACCCTGACTTTGCCGCCGGATACATCAACTACTTCGTCATCAATGGCGCGGTGATTGCCCCCGAGTTCGGTGACAAGGTGGCCGACGCCAAGGCGTATGACCTGTTGTCGCAGTGCTATCCCGACCGCGAAGTGGTGCAGTTGAACATTGACGCCATTGCCGCAGGCGGCGGTGGCATTCATTGCGTGACCAGCCACCAGCCGAAGGTTTGACCGGCAAACGTCAGAACACCAGGCCCAACTTGGCGCCATATTCATTACGGGTCTGTTTGTCAAAGTTGCTGATGAGGAACTGGCCATCCAGGTCGTATTTGAAGTGGCTGTAGTACAGCGTGGCAACCACCGGGAAGTCCCCTTGCTGATTGAACAGCAGATGCAGTTCGGCGTAGGGGTTACTGGTGTCCTTGAGGTCCAGGGTGTCGTTGCCGACGCGACTTATTTCCAACTGCGAATCACCATCAATGGTTTTACGCACGCCGGCTTCTAATCGCACCGTGGCATTATTGAACTGATGGTTATAGCCAATCGCAAGTTTGGCGAAGGGGGTGCGGCTGGTCAGGTCAATGTCGTACTTGTTGTAGTCGGGGTGAAAGCGGTTCCATTTGTAGCCGGCCCCCAACAGAACATCGACAAAGTTGCTGTCATCCAGGGCCATGCGCCAGCCCAGATCCAGGTCGGCCTGGGCGTCCTTGACGCGTTCACCCTGGCGTTCGACATATTGGCCGCTGAGTTCTGCCTGATAGACCAGGCCGGACTGGGCGGTCAACTTATTACCGAAGTTAATGAACAGCCCCCCTTCGGGTATATGTTCGGTGTCGGTGGAGCGCGGGCCCTTGAATTCCATTTCGCTATAGCTACCGATCAAACCCACAGCCACTACCGGGTCGGTCGATGTTGCAGCAAGTGAAACGCAGGGGAGGGCGCTTGTTAGCGCACTGGTAACAGCGGCAACCATTATTGTTGTTTTCATCAGGAACACCTTCGGCGCACCAGGGGTCCGTTGCGGACCGGTTTATTAGCAACATAGCTGCTCTTTTTTTATATGCAGGGGTATTTGAAAAAATAATGGCAAATGGCTAGATTGCGGCGTCTCTGGCCCGGTCTAGAGCTGGTGGGTAGTCGCGGGTGGCGAGTTTGTCTAGTGATGGAATTGTGTATTGGAATGTATATTTACCTGTCCTTAAATATGGATCCAATTATCGGGTGAATTGCGGCTGCCCTAAATAATCAAGCACTAATAAGGTGCGTGCGACAGGCGTGTTCAGTTGGAAGTAGAAAGTTGGTTGCTTAAAGCAAAACTGTTTAAAGAGGGCCAGGCGGCATCGGGCGTTCTCGCTTACTGTTTACGGGTTAAGCCTTGCGATCATATTCCCGCCTTTTCCAGCAACCATCCCCGAAACGCCTCCAGCGCCGGCAACGCCTGATTGCGCGGCGGATACACCAGGTAGTAACTGCGCGCACTGGCGTAAGGCAAGGCGGGGCTGCACAGCTCGCCGCTGGCCAGCTCTTCGGTGATCAGGATGCGCGGCACCAGGCCGATGCCGATGTCGGCGCGCACGGCCTGGATCAGGTGCGACGTCAGCTCGAAGCTCGGCCCCAGGCGCATCGCCTGGTGCGCAAGCCCGTGGTGGGTGAACCAGTCGCCCCAGGCATTGGGGTTGTTGGCCACGCTGAGCAGTACCTGCTGGCTGATGTCCTGGGGGCTCCACGCTGGGCGGGTAGCGGCCAGGGTGGGGGAGAGGATGACCATCAGCTCTTCTGCGTGCAGGCGATGGCAGATCAGCCCGGGCAGGTCGCTGGTGGCGACCACGATGGCGGCGTCGATGCCGCTGGTGGCGAAGTCCACCGGCTCGATCCGGGAATTGATGTGCACCATCACCTCAGGGTGGCTGCGGTAGAACGCATGAAGGCGCGGCAGCAGCCATTTCGAGCCGAAGGTGGGCAGGGTCGCCAGGCGCAGGCTGCCACCGCCGGCCTGGTGGGCGATGGCGTGCAGGGTGGCGCTGCGCACCCGGCCCAGGGCCTCGGCGATTTCGCGCTGGTACAGCCGCCCCACATCGGTGAGCTTGACCGTGCGACCCTCGCGACGAAACAGCATCACCCCCAGTTGTTGTTCCAGCGCCTGGACCTGGCGGCTGACCGCACTCTGGGTCAGCGACAACTCCACGGCGGCGCGGGTGTAGCTTTCATGCCGGGCGGCGGCCTCGAAAGCCAGCAATAACGACATTGAGGGGGTGAGGTTGCGGTAATTCATTCGTAAAAGTCATCAAAGGTTGCGGGAATATCCGTTTGTGCCCGGCGCAAGGCTACGGGATCATTGGCATCATCCACTACCTGGCGGTGTACTGACCATACCGTTTTGGCACGTATTCCTGATTAGCCTGACATAAATGAGGCCATCCCCCGATGATCGCCCGACTGACCGGCACTGCACCGGCCACGCTCTATCCTGATTTTCTCGACGCCCTGCGCAATGCCGGTTTCCGTGGTCAGCTCAGCGCTGACTACGCCACCCGCACGGTGCTGGCCACCGACAACTCCATCTACCAGCGCCTGCCCCAGGCCGCGGTGTTCCCGGTGGACGCCGATGACGTCGCGCGCATTGCCGCGCTGATGGCCGAACCGCGCTTCAAGGACGTCAAGCTCACCCCGCGTGGTGGCGGTACCGGCACCAATGGCCAGTCGCTGACCGACGGTATCGTCGTCGACGTGTCGCGGCACATGAACACCATCCTCGAAATCAACGTCGAGGAGCGCTGGGTGCGGGTGCAGGCCGGTGTGGTCAAGGACCAGCTCAACGCCGCGCTCAAGCCCCATGGCCTGTTCTTCGCGCCGGAGCTGTCGACCTCCAACCGTGCCACCGTCGGCGGCATGATCAACACCGATGCCAGTGGCCAGGGCAGCTGCACCTACGGCAAGACCCGCGACCACATTCTGGAGCTGCACAGTGTGTTGCTCGGCGGCCAGCGCCTGCACACCCGGCCCTTGAGCGACACCGAGCTTGAGGCTGCCTGTGCCGAGCCCGGTCGCGCGGGTGAGGTGTACCGCACCGCCCGGCAGATCCAGGAAACCCAGGCCGAGCTGATCGAGCAGACCTTTCCCAAGCTCAACCGCTGCCTGACCGGCTATGACCTGGCGCACCTGCGCGACGAGCAGGGGCGCTTCAACCTCAACAGTGTGCTGTGTGGCGCCGAAGGTTCGTTGGGCTATGTGGTCGAGGCCAAGCTCAATGTCCTGCCGATCCCCAAGTACGCGGTGCTGGTGAACGTACGCTA
The DNA here is from genome assembly GCF_035581345.1 of Pseudomonas sp. JQ170C. Lineage (NCBI taxonomy): Bacteria > Pseudomonadati > Pseudomonadota > Gammaproteobacteria > Pseudomonadales > Pseudomonadaceae > Pseudomonas > Pseudomonas sp. JQ170C. The sequence goes on along the minus strand of NZ_CP141608.1, from coordinate 4,021,322 downwards.
CACCAGCTTCATGGACGCCCTGCGCGACGCCAATGCGCTGATGGCGCACAAGCCACTGTCGATCGAAACCGTCGACTCCAAAGTGCTGATGCTGGCGATGAAAGACATCGTCTGGCACAGCGTTGCCGAATACTTCCCCGCCGACGCCGAGCGCCCGACCCTGGGCATCAACCTGGTGGAGTTCTGTGGCGATGACCCGGCCGAAGTGAATGCGCGGGTACAGGCCTTCGTTGCGCATTTGCAGGCCGACAAAGGCGTCGAGCGCCTGGGCCACACCCTGGCCGAAGGCGCCGAGGCGGTGACGCGGGTCTACACCATGCGCAAGCGCTCGGTGGGCCTGTTGGGTAACGTCGAAGGTGAAGTGCGCCCGCAGCCGTTCGTGGAAGACACCGCCGTGCCGCCGGAGCAGTTGGCCGACTACATTGCCGATTTCCGCGCCTTGCTCGACAGCTATGGCCTGGCCTACGGCATGTTCGGCCACGTCGATGCCGGCGTGCTGCACGTGCGCCCGGCCCTGGACATGAAAGACCCGGCCCAGGCCGCACTGGTCAAGCCGATTTCCGATGCCGTGGCGGCACTGACCCTGCGCTACGGTGGGCTGCTGTGGGGCGAGCACGGCAAGGGCCTGCGCTCGGAATACGTGCCGGAGTACTTCGGCGAACTGTACCCGTCGTTGCAGGCGCTCAAGGGCGCGTTCGACCCGCACAACCAGCTCAACCCCGGCAAGATCTGCACCCCGCCCGACAGCGCCCAGGGCCTGATCAAGGTCAACGAGGCACCCCTGCGCGGCGACTACGACCGCCAGATCGACGAGCGCGTGTGGCAGAGCTTCGGCAGCGCCGTGCACTGCAACGGCAACGGCGCCTGCTACAACTACGACCCCAACGACGCCATGTGCCCGTCGTGGAAAGCCACCCGCGAACGCCAGCACTCGCCCAAGGGCCGTGCCTCGCTGATTCGCGAATGGCTGCGCCTGCAGGGTGCCGCCAGTATCGACGTGCTGGACGTCGCCAAGGGCAAGGCTGCCTGGCTCAAGGGCCTGCCGACGCGCCTGCGCAACAACCTGGCGCGCAACAAGGGCGAGGCGGATTTTTCCCATGAGGTGTACGACGCCATGGCTGGCTGCCTGGCGTGCAAATCCTGTGCAGGCCAGTGCCCGATCAAGGTCAACGTGCCGGAGTTCCGTTCGCGCTTTCTTGAGCTCTACCACGGGCGTTACCAGCGGCCGCTGCGTGACTACCTGATCGGCTCGCTGGAGTTCAGCATTCCGTACCTGGCCCATGCCCCCGGCTTGTACAACGCGGTGATGGGCTCGAAGTGGGTGAGCGCGTTGCTGGAGCGTCATGTCGGCATGCTCGACAGCCCCTTGATCAGCCGCTACAACCTGCAAGCCACGCTGACCCGCTGCAATGTGCGCATGGCGAGCATCCCGGCGCTGCGCGAACTGACCCCGGCCCAGCGCGAGCGCAGCATCGTCCTGGTCCAGGACGCCTTTACCCGCTACTTCGAGACGCCGGTGCTGGCGGCCTTTATCGACCTGGTCCACCGCCTGGGCCACCGCGTGTACCTGGCGCCCTACAGCGCCAACGGCAAACCGCTGCATGTACAGGGCTTCCTCGGTGCCTTCAACAAGGCGGCGATCCGCAATGCGCGCCAGCTCAGCGCCCTGGCCGAATGCGGCGTACCGCTGGTGGGCCTGGACCCGGCGATGACCCTGGTGTACCGCCAGGAGTACCAGAAAGTGCCGGGCCTGGGTGGCTGCCCGACCGTGCTGCTGCCCCAGGAGTGGTTGATGGACGTACTGCCCGAGCAGCCGACCCGCGCCACCACCACCTATCGGCTGATGGCCCACTGCACCGAGAAGACCAACGTCCCGGCCAGTACCCGCCAGTGGGAGCAGGTGTTCGCCCGCCTGGGCCTGAAACTCTCCACCGAAGCCACCGGCTGCTGCGGCATGTCCGGCACCTACGGCCACGAAGCCCGCAACCAGGACACCTCGAAAGTGATCTTCGAGCAGTCCTGGGCCGGCAAGCTGGACAAGGAAGGAGAGGCGCTGGCCACGGGGTATTCATGCCGTAGCCAGGTCAAGCGCCAGGCCGACCGCACCTTGCGCCATCCGCTGGAAGTAGTGCTGCAGCACCTGTAGGAGCGGGCTTGCCCCGCGATGGCCCCCGAGTCGTGCACATCGGGTAGGACCACCACTGGCCCCGCTTTGGGGTGTTGGTATTGGTGGTCTTATCCATTGGCCAAGGTGACGCTGAATCACCTTTGCGCCCTTACGGCGCCTTACTTTGGCAGTCGCCCCAAAGTAAGCAAAGGGCTTGCCCCACCAGGGGCCCTACGCTGCGCTTCGGGTCCCCTCACTGCGGTGTCGCTACGGGGCATTGCGAGCTACGCGTTGCAAGCAACGCTACGCTTCGCATCTTCGGCCTGCGCCGAAGGCGCTTCGCGCTAGCCCCTCCACGACACCTCCGTTCGGCCCTTCTGGTTAACGGGGCCGGTGGATCAAAAGCCAGATCAAGATCAAGAGCACAATTCGCTGCGCTCTTGCTGGCCTGTGCTGGCTGTGGGAGCGGGCTTGCCCCGCGATGGCCCCCGAGTCGTGCACATCGGGTAGTACCATCACCGGCCTCGCGATGAGGTGTTGGTGTTGGTGTTGGTGTTGGTGGTCTTATCCATTGGCCAGGGTGACGCTGATTCACCTTTGCGCCCTTACGGCGCCTTACTTTGGCAAACGCCCCAAAGTAAGCAAAGGGCTTGCCCCACCAGGGGCTCTCCGCTTCGCTGCGAGTCCCCTCACTGCGGTGTCGCTACGGGGCATTGCGAGCTACGCGTTGCAAGCAACGCTACGCTTCGCATCTTCGGCCTTCGCCGAAGGCGCTGCGCGCTAGCCCCTCCGCGACACCTCCGTTCGGCCCTTCTGGTTAACGGGGCCGGTGGATCAAAAGCCAGATCAAGATCAAGAGCACAATTCGCTGCGCTCTTGCTGATCTGCACTGTCTGTAGGCGCGGGCTTGCCCCGCGATAGCGATGTGACTGCCAGATCGCTATCGCGGGGCAAGCCCGCTCCTACGGACGGTCACGGGTAAAAAAGCACCAGCCCGAACACTGCAAACACCACCAGGTGCATGAGGCCCTGTATCGGTGATGTTTTCTGGCTGTTGAAGCTCAGCATGGTCAGCACCACGGTGATGACGAACAGCAGGATCTCCGTGTTGGAAATCCCCATCACCACCTGCTTGTTGGTGACCATGCCGATCACCAGCACTGCCGGCACCGTGAGGCCGACGGTCGAGACAAATGCACCCAGGCACAGGTTGATCGCCCGTTGCATTTCGTTGTTGATCGCGGCCTTCACCGCGGTGATGGATTCGGGGGTGAAGACGATGATCGCAATCAACACACCGCCCACGGCAGTGGGGGCGCCGACGGCCTCGATGCCGTAGTCGGTCACCACGGCCAGGTAATGCGCCAGCAATACAATGGGCAGTATCAACCCGAGCAGCACCAGGGAACGTACCAGGATTTCTTTGCGATCGAGCGAGCTGTGGCCGTTGCTACCCGGCGTGTCGCTCTGTGCTTCAAACTGGGCAATGTTCATCTGCCCGGCTGGCGGTTGCACGAAGAAGCGCCGGTGGCTGCGCATCTGCATCCACAGGAACGCGCCATACAGCACCAGGGTCAGGGCCGAAATGCCAACCGCCTGGGTGATGGTGAACTCGCCGGTGCTTGATGTGTAGTTGGGCAGTATCAAGGCGACCGCGGTGAGCAGCACGATCATGGAAATGTAGGTGTTGGCACCCTGGATATTGAACGCCTGCTCGCCGTTGCGCGCAGCGCCAGCGATCAGGCAGATCCCGATGACCAGGTTCATGATGATCATCATCACGGCAAAGATCGAATCCCGGCCAATGGTCGGGAACTCACCCGGCCCCAGCAATACCGAGGCAATCAGGATCACTTCGATCGAGACAATCGACAACGTCAGAATCAGTGTGCCGTAGGGCTCGCCCAGCTGCTGCGCCAGGTGATCGGCTTCGTGCACCACGCCAAAAGACGCCATCAGGATCGTGAAGAACAGCAGCAGGAACACCCAGGTCGAGGTCAGCGAGTTCAAGGTGCTTCCCAGCAGCTCTGCACCCAGCAGCATGAACAGGCCGACCACCAGCCAGGCGCCGGTCAGGCGCATCCAGGTCGATAAGGGAATGAGCGGACGTTTGTTGGCGTCGCAGTACAAGGTGTCGTGGCTTGGTGCTGTGTTCATGGGTCAGTTCCCCTGGGAGCACGAAGGTGCGTTGGTGTCTTTGCGCGTGCCCCGGGGCTTGGTTTTTACGCCCCCGTTGAGGGCGCCCATCGCACCTTCATAAACCAACCCGAGCAGCAGGATGCCGGCGAAGATAACGGCCCCGATGAATCCGGCCCAGCCTGTTTCCCTCACTGAGACGGCGTAGGCAAACAGAAACAGTGCCTCGGCTTCAAAAATCACGAACAGAATCGCGACCAGGTGAAATTTGGCCGATAGCCGCAGGCGGGCGGTACCCACGGGGAGCATCCCCGACTCGAAGGGTTCGTTCTTGCTCCGCCCCCAGGCCTTGCCGCCCAGGAATCTGGAAATGCCCAGCATCAACAGGCAAAGCGTGACGACGCCTAGCAAGAAGACGCCGAAGGCCCAGTTGTGAGAGATGGTGGCTGTGTCTGTCATTGTTCAGTCCCCGGTGTGAATGGATCAACGTGGCGTTGCTCAAGTCATTGAAATCTTCAGGCGGGAACGGGCTAGCCACAGGCGCACGGGGCTGACGGACAGAACCGAAAGCGCTGCACAGGAGAGCGGAACAGGGGAGGGACAGGAGGGGGTGCGGGTACATCGGTCACGGCCTGCTTCCTTGGAAGTCCAGGGCCGTCCCCGATCAGTATTCGAGCCTGAGGTCGTCCTCAGGTGAGCGTGTCATGTAGCGCTCGGGACTTTACTGATTTTTCCCACAAATGCCAATGCTTGTTTCCGTCTGTTTTCACCGCTTTTGCATCAATCTGTGTAGCAAACTAAAGGTGTTTTTGACGCGGGCGGGACCATTGACGGTGCTGTCTTCTGTGCTAAAACAACACTAACTAACGAACCTGTTTATAGACATAGTAAGTGCTGTGGGTGTCCGGGAGCATGTAATGCAAATTGATAGCAGTTTGAAGTACTGGGTTATAGCGGTTGGCTTTATGGCGTTAGTGGGATGCCCCACGATCTCCCCTTATGACCAGCGCTCCTACGAGCTGGCCACGGCGACCAAGGCACAGGCACTGGCCGTGCTGGATAATGTCGCAAGCCCTTACTCGGCCCATGCAAGCGAAGTGGAGGCGCTGAAACTTGAAGTTGAAAAGGCCTATGAATATGCCAAAGGTCAGCCAAAGAACGAGGTCGTGGTGGGTATGTGGGCGGAAATAAGGGGCTATGTTTATTCGTTCGAGAAAAAGGAATGGCAAGTCAATGACAACGGCAACCTGTACTCGACCTTGAATCTATGGAAGCGCGAGGGCGTGCTCAATGTCGGGTTTCTGCCTGAAAAGAAAAAACAAATAGCGGCCAGCTTTAATCAAGTCATCGAGCTGGAAAGTGCAAAGATCAAACACTAGCAGGGTGAAATAGCCATGGCCGATTTGGATGATTACCTGAATGCGCTGAAGCAACCGTTGGCCGTGTTCATCAAAGACAATTTCCACGACTTCAAGAGCGCTGCAGAAAAAGACCTGAAGGACTTCCTGGTACAAGCAAAAGACAACATTGCCAAATGGACGGGCTTGTTGGCGAGCAGAACGATCAACGCTCGGGAGTTCGACTCGCTGCTCAAAGGCGAAAGCAGCCTCGGCCGGCTCCATGCGCTGAAGCAGGTTGGTCTTGCTCAAACACGTTGGGATTTGTTTACAGCCGGGGTGATCACCATTCTGGTCAACACCGCTATCGCGGTATTTCTGTAGCGAGGTTCAACGCTGGAGTTGGTGCACGGGTACAACCTTCGCAAGGTGACGGAAGTGCCTGCCCTGACATCACTTCCGGCAACGGTGATGCAGCCGCTGTGGCACTAGGCCAACCCTCATTTGTTCAGCATCAACCCATGCAATAAACCAAACCTGAGCCCAGGCTCCGACGGCGTCATCTCGGTAATCCCGAACGCCTTGAAGGCCGCCAGCATGATTGCCAGGCCACCCGGCAGCACGTTCTGGCGATGGGGCTGCAAGCCGCCCAGGCGGGTGCAGTTCACATGCCCGGCATCGAGCAGTAGCACCGCCAGGCGCAGCAGGCCGCGATAGGTGATGCCGCCTTCGCCGCAGTCGTTCAAGGCATTGGCCCTGAGCACTTTGGCCAGCATTCGGGCGGTGCCCGATGAACCGATTGCCTGCTGCCAACCCAGGTGACGATAACGACGGGCGACTTTCTCGAACTGCAGGGTGGCGCAGCGCTCGGCGTCCAGCAGGGACTGTGCCGATACCAGGCCGCCGGGGAAATAGCGTGTACTCCAGGTGCCGCTGCCGATGGTCAGGCTTTCGGTCAGCAGGGCCTGCTCACCCCGGCCCAGTATCAGTTCGGTGGAGCCGCCGCCGATGTCGACCACCAGGCGCATGGCATCGGACGCCGGGATGCGATGGCTGACGCCGGCGTACACCAGCTTGGCTTCTTCTTCGCCCGAAATCACATCGATGGGAAAGCCCAGGTGACGCTGGGCATCGCTCAAAAACAGCCTGGCGTTTGCCGCTTCGCGCACGGCGCTGGTGGCCACCGCGCGGACGCGTCCGGGCTCGAAACCGCGCAGTTTTTTACCAAAGCGGGCGAGGGCTTGCCAGCCCCGGTCCAGCGCCAGTTCATCCAGGGCGCCACCGTGCAGACCCTCGGCCAGGCGTACGGGTTCGCGCAAGGATTTCACCTCTTCGATGACCCATTGCCGGTTCCGTTTGACCGGTTGGCCGATCATCATGCGAAACGCATTGGACCCCAGGTCAATGGCCGCAAACAGGGAGGTGTCGCTTTTCATCGAGTGTTCCTTGCACGTTCATCGGTAGCGCTAAAAGCGTGTGCGACGATCTTGCCACTCGATCCATGACGCGATGATGACAGCTACCGTAGAAGCGGGCTTGCCCCGCGAAGCGATGTGTCAGAACGATCGCTATCGCGGGGCAAGCCCGCTCCTACGGTGTCTTTACAAGGGGGAGATGGTGCCCAGCGCGCCAATGCCAATTGCCAGCACCAGAAAGCCAACCACGAAAAATGCAAGCTTGCCCATATGAACTCCGAATTGAACAGGAAAGAGGCAAACGCGCCTTACAGGGCTTTATTGTCGGAGTCTCAGGGTTTGCATTACAGATGCAGGTAGCGCAGAAAAATACGGATCAGAATAGAAAACGCCCCGGCCTGAACCTTCAGGTCGGGGCGTTTTGGCGTGCCTCCTACGCCAGGTCGAAACGGTCCAGGTTCATGACTTTGGTCCAGGCGGCAACGAAGTCATGGACGAATTTGTCCTTGGCATCGTTGCTGGCATACACCTCGGCCAGGGCGCGCAACTGGGCATGGGAGCCAAACACCAGGTCCACGCGGGTTCCGCTCCATTTCACCTCGCCAGTTTTGCGGTCGCGGGCTTCATAGGTGTCGTTGGCGCTGGAGGTGGGTTTCCATTCCACGCTCATGTCCAACAGGTTCTGGAAGAAGTCGTTGGTCAACTGCTCCGGCCGTTTGGTGAACACGCCGTGCGCGCTCTTGCCGGCATTGTTGCCCAGCACCCGCAGGCCGCCCACCAGTACCGTCATTTCCGGTGCGGTGAGGGTCAGCAGTTGCGCCTTGTCGATCAGCAGCGCCTCAGGCTTGGCCTTGACCCCTGCCTTGATGAAGTTACGGAAGCCATCGGCAACCGGCTCCAGCAGGTTGAAGGATTCGACATCGGTCTGCTGTTGCGAGGCATCGGCGCGGCCAGGGGCGAAGGGCACGGTAACGCTGTGGCCGGCATTTTTCGCCGCTTGCTCCACACCCGCATTGCCTGCCAGTACGATCAGGTCGGCCAGGGAGATTTTCTTGCCGCCGGCGTTGAACTCGTTCTGGATGCTTTGCAGCTTGCCGAGTACCTCGGCCAGTTGCGCGGGCTGGTTGGCTTCCCAGTCTTTCTGCGGAGCCAGGCGCAGGCGACCGCCATTGGCCCCCCCGCGCTTGTCGGAACCGCGGAAGCTTGAGGCGGCCGCCCAGGCGGTCGACACCAGCTGCGACACCGACAGGCCCGAACCCAGCACCTTGGCCTTGAGCGCGGCGACATCGGCGTCGCTGACCAGGGCGTGGTCGACCTTGGGAATCGGGTCTTGCCACAGCAGTTCTTCATTGGGCATTTCCGGGCCCAGGTAGCGCGACAGCGGGCCCATGTCCCGGTGGATCAGCTTGTACCAGGCACGGGCAAAGGCGTCGGCCAGTTGCGCGGGGTTCTCCTTGAAGCGTCGGGAAATGGGTTCGTAGATCGGATCGAAGCGCAGGGCCAGGTCCGAGGTCAGCATCCGCGGTTCCTGTTTTTTCGACGGGTCGAAGGCGTGGGGGATCTTGCCAGCGCCTTCACCGTTTTTCGGCTTCCACTGATGGGCGCCGGCCGGGCTCTTGGTCAGCTCCCACTCGAAGTTGAACAGGTTTTCCAGGTACTCGTTGCTCCATTTCGTGGGTGTCGAGGTCCAGGTGACTTCCAGGCCGCTGGTGATGGCATCGGCGCCGACACCGGTGCCGAATTTGTTGCGCCAACCCAGGCCCTGTTCTTCCAGGCCCGCAGCCTCGGGTTCGGCGCCCACGTTGTCGGCCGGGCCGGCGCCGTGGGTTTTGCCGAAGGCGTGGCCGCCGGCGATCAGCGCCACGGTCTCTTCATCGTTCATGGCCATGCGGCCGAAGGTATCGCGGATGTCCTTGGCCGAGGCGATAGGGTCGGGGTTGCCTTCGGGGCCTTCCGGGTTCACGTAGATCAAGCCCATTTGCACGGCGGCCAGCGGGTTTTCGAGGTTGCGGCCGGGGTTGTCGGTGCGGCTTTCTTCTTTACCGTGCATCGACGGCTCGGCTACCAGCGGGACGTCTCCGGGAGGCTGGGCCTTGCCGTAGCGGGTGTCGCCACCGAGCCAGACTTTCTCCGCACCCCAGTACACGTCTTCATCCGGTTCCCAGACATCGGCGCGGCCACCGGAAAAGCCGAAGGTCTTGAAGCCCATGGATTCCAGCGCGACGTTGCCGGTGAGCACGATCAGGTCGGCCCAGGAAATGTTCTTGCCGTACTTCTGCTTGATCGGCCACAGCAGGCGCCGGGCCTTGTCGAGGCTGACGTTGTCGGGCCAGCTGTTGAGCGGGGCGAAACGCTGCTGGCCCGAGCCTGCGCCGCCGCGGCCGTCACCGATCCGGTAGGTGCCGGCGCTGTGCCAGGCCATGCGGATGAACAGCGGGCCATAGTGACCGAAGTCGGCCGGCCACCAGTCCTGGGAATCGGTCATCAGTGCCCGCAGGTCTTGCTTGAGGGCGGCAAAGTCCAGGCTCTTGAAGGCCTTGGCGTAATCGAAGTCTTCGTCCATCGGGTCGGACAGGCAGGAGTGTTGGTGCAGGATCTTCAGGTTCAGCTGGTCGGGCCACCAATCACGGTTGGTGGTGCCACCGCCAGCAGCATGGTTGAACGGGCATTTTGACTCGTTTGACATGACTGTTTCACCTCTGGATGGCTATCACGGACAGGCAAGCGAAGCGGCAATCTCGTTATCGGCTTGATGCCCACTGCGGGAGAGGGCGGCTGTCGCCGCTTTGTTACCGCCTTCCCAGAAGCCATCCGGCCGGATCAGTGCAGCGATAAATATAGGCTAGTCGTGGAGAAGGGCGAGGGCTAATAGCGGGAGTATTGGGGGGTAATAGACTGGCTCTTTCAGCCGTGGGAACGGGCTTGCCCCGCGATGCGATGTGCCAGAACGATCGCTATCGCGGGGCAAGCCCGCTCCTACAGTGGGGTCATGCTTGGCTGGTTGTTGCCGTCAGCAACTGCGCAATCCGCTTGCGCAGCGTCCCGTGTGTTTCTTCCGAATACGCGATGGCTGTCTTCCAGTCATAGAACCAGGCGGGCATCTTGCGGTTTTTTTCCGGCTCCGAGGCATAGCGCGGGAAGATGTGGCAATGCAGCTCCGGCTCCGCGTTACCGAGAATTTCATAGTTCATGCGCAAGGCCCCGGTGGCCTCCAGCACCACATCGCCCATGCGTGCCATTAAAGCATGGATCATGACAGCGGCTGCCTGTGCGCCGCTGTCACAAGGGGGCGCTCTTCAGAACGTGCTGCGAATGGTCAGCATGAAGTTGCGTGGGTCGCCATAGAAGTTGTTGTACGCCGACGTGCCCACCGTCGAGTAATACTTCTTGTCGAAGAGGTTGTTGGCATTGAGCGTGGCCGACCAGTTTTTGTCGATCTGATAGTCCAGGCTTGCGCTCCAGATTGTGTAGCCCGACTGCAGGAACTTGTAATCGACCGGGTCGCCGTCGAAATTGCCGGTGTCGGGGTTGAACGGTGAGATCGAGCCCTGCTTGGAGGTGGTGCTCTGGCTGATCGCACCCAGGCCCGCTTTCCAGTCGTGCAACTCACCCGGCAATTGGTAGGTACCCCAGACCTTGAGCAGGTGCTTGGGCGTGACCCCTTCAAAGCTGCCGCGCCCTTCGCTGGCGTCCTTGGCTTCGAGGCGGTTGTAGGTGTAGCCGGCCATCAGTTGCAGGCCTTTGGCGACTTCACCGCTGATTTCTGCATCGAAGCCTTTGCTCACCACCTGGCCGGCGTTGAAGTAGCAGCAGGTCGCTTCGCTACCGACCGGGCCGGTACCGTTCTCATCGTAAACCGCGGTGTTGTCCTGTTCGATCCGGTAGACGGCGAACGAAGTGTTGACCCGACCATCGAGCAGCTGGCCCTTGAGGCCAATCTCGTAGTTCTTCGAGGTGGCGGGATCGAGTTGGGCGCCGTTGGTATCGTTGTTACCTGCCTGCGGGGTAAAGGTCTCGGCGTAGCTGATGTAGGTGGTCCACTGGTCGTTCAGGTCGTAGGTCAGACCGGCATAGGGCGTGAACACGCCGCGCTTGTGCTGGGTCGCTGGCCGCGAGGGTGGGGTCACGCCGTCGTAGAAGTCCTGCTTGTTCTGGTAGCTGTAGTCGGACAGTCTGCCGCCGAGAATGAACTTGAGCTCGTCGGTCAAGGACAGACGGGTCATGCCATAGGCGGAGCGGCGTATCTCGGGCAGGTCCTGTTTCTTGTTGGCAGTGCTGCCCATGTCCTGGGGCGGATTGCGGTCGCTCAGGTCAACCGGAATGCCCGAGATCAGGCCGGTACGCTGGATGACGGTGCCGACGGTGTGGGTGTAGTCGACACCGAAAAGCACGTCGTGGTGCAGGTCGAAGGCGTCGAAGCCACCCTTGACGTAGCTGTTGACCGACTTGCGCACGCTGCCGCCCTTGTTCGGGAACTGGTGCCAGGTCGGTCCGGTGCCGGTGATCGGGTCGACGCCGCCGAAGAAGTACAGGCCAGCGGAGTCACGGTCGATATCGACATAGGACAGGTCGGTGGTCAGTGACCAGTCGCTGCTGAAGCTATGTTCGAGCTTGGTGTACAGCTGGGTGGTCTTTTCCTCGACCGTGTTCCAGTTCGAGGTGAACGCGGTGTGGCGCGGCAGTTTCAGGTCGTCGCCATTGGTGTAGCGCGGCAGTCCGGCAAAGTAGGGGACGCCGTCGTTGTCCTGGAAGCTGCCGCCCAGGGTCAGGGTGGTATCGGGGCTCAGGTCGAATGCCAGCGAGCCGTAGGTCAGCGAGTTCTGCGTGTCGACATAGTCCATGAATGACTTGCTGTCCTGATACGCCATGCCCAGTCGACCCCGTATGGCGCCGCTGTCGACCAGGGCACCGGTCACGTCCAGCTCGGTGCGGTAGTTGTCCCAGCTGCCCGCCGATACCGAGAACGTCAGCTGGTGTTCCCGCAGGGCTCGCTTGCGTACCAGGTTGACGGTACCGCCTGGGTCGCCGGTACTGGAGTACAGGCCGTCGACACCGCGCAAAAACTCGACGCGTTCGTACTGGGCCATATCCAGCTGGCTCAGCGAACCGTAACCGGCGATCGAGGTCGTCAATGGCGCGCCGCCATCGATGGTGGTGTTGGAGACGGCGAAACCGCGCGAGAAAAAGTTGCTCTCGTTACCCATGGCCGCCTGGGAAATCCCGCCTTTTTGCAGCGAGACGCCGGTCATCTTGCCCATGACGTCGGTCAGGCTGTTGAGGTTCTGGTCCTCGATTTGCTGGCGGGTCATGACCGAGACCGAATGCGGGACCTCACGCAGCGACGTCGCCACCTTGCTGCCAACGGTTGCGGTGCCGGCGCTATAGCTGTCGGCGTCCGCCTGCAGGCTGCGGCTTTCGATGGTCGTCGCGCCCAGTTCCACGGAGCCGTTGCGCAGGGTGCTGGCGCTGAGCAGGTAGACACCATTTTCCTGGCGTGCGGCGTGCAATCCACTGCCGGCCAGCAGTACAGCGAAGCCCTGCTCGACGGTGTAGCTGCCCTTCAAGCCGGGTGAGCGACGCGCCTGGGTGCTGGCGTCATCGAATGACAACGCCACCCCGGACTGACTGGCGAACCGGCTCAGCGTTTCGGTCAACGTACCGGGTTCGATGTCGTAGGCGCGGGCCTGGCTGCTGCTCACCTGCGCGGCAAGCGAGACGCCGGGCCAAACGAGCGCCGCGCCCATCGTCAGGTGGAGTGTCAGGGCCAATGTCGTGTGTGCCCGTAGCTTAATGCTCATGTTTCCCCTTCCCAGGAACATTCAGTTGATCAGTTGGAAGGGAGAGCCGAACGGGCGCGGGGAAAAGTGCAATGGCAGGCAAAAAAACTTCAGCCTTGTGCCGTAACGGTCACCCAATAGCGGGTGCGTCGATGCACGCCGAGTGGGAAGGCGGCTTGCAACGCGGCCAAGGCCAGGTCGGTATCGGCGATGGGGAAGGCACCCGAGATCTTCATGGCCGCGACTGCCGGATCACACTGCAGCACCCCGGGGCGATAGCGGGACAACTGGGCAAGCAGTTCGCCCAAGGGCTGGTTGATTGCGATCAGGCTGCCGTCCTGCCAGGCGCCGACCGATGCATCGTTGTTGCGCACGCTACCGATCCCCGTCGGCCCGAAGGCCGCCCGTTGGCCGGCGTCAAGGCGCAGGTGGCGGGTTGATCCGAGCGACACCTGCACCGCCTTTTCCAGCACAGCCACTTCGCTGCCCTGGTGATCGACGCTGACGGTGAAGCGGGTACCCAGCGCCAGTACCCGGCCAAAGCGGGTGTCGACCATCAGGGGGCGGACCAAGGGATCGGGCGCCGTGGTGATTGCCAATTGCCCGCGACGCAGGATCAGGCGCCGCTGCCGATCATCGAATTGCAGGTCCAGGGCACTGTCGGTGTCGAGTATCACCTGACTGCCGTCCGCCAGCGTCAAGTCCCGGCGTTCGCCCACGCCGGTACGGAAGGTTGCGGTCCACTCATGGCGCAACTCGCTACGCCAGCCCAGCGTTGCGAGTGCGCCACCGCCAAGCAGCATTGCCAACCCATAGAGCACCTGTCGCCGCGACTGCCCGGCGCTCAGCAGCGTCGAGGAAGCCAGGTGCCGGGGCAAGCGATCCAGCGTCGCGCTCACCGCCTGCATGCGTTGCCAGGCCTGTTGATGCAGGGGGTTGGTATCGTGCCAGCGTTGCCATTGCGCCTGCTCTTCGGCGCTGGCCTCGCCGGAGGACAAGCGGGCGTACCAGTGGGCCGCGTCACGGATCGCCTCGCGTTGGGCTGGGGAGGGCGACGGGGTCATGCCAGGGTTTCCCATTGCATCAGGCAGATGTGTTCCATGGCCTTGGCCATGTGGTTGTTCACCGAGCGCAGGGAAATACCCAGCTGGTCGGCAATCTGGGCGTACGTCAGGCCGTCGAGTTGCGACAGGATGAAGACCTGGCGTACCCGTGCTCCAAGCCCGGCAAGCATCCGGTCCAGCTCCACCAATGTCTCGAACAGGATCGCTTGCGCTTCACAGCTGGGGACTTGAGCGGCAGGCAGGCTTGCCAGGGTTTCGAGGTAGGCCAGTTCCAGCGACCGGCGACGGAACTGGTCGATCATCAAGCCTTTGGCGATGGTCGCCAGGTACTGGCGGGGTTCGCGGATCTCCAGCGCATTACGCGCCTTGATGACCTTGACGAAGGTGTCTTGTGCCAGGTCGGCTGCATCGGCGTGATCACCCATGCGCTTGCGCAACCAGCCACGCAGCCATGCGTTGTGTGCAGCGTAAAGGTCGCCGACAGCGGCGGGCAGGGCGGAGGAGTCGGCCGACATGGTAAATGGCTCAAATGGGAATTGATCGCATTATTATTTGATCGACAGGATTCTGGCAATGGGCCAGTAACTTGTTTGAATGCTTCAGGCTTCTTCAGGAGCGGGCTTGACCCGCAATAGCGGTCGTCCTGTTCCGTCGCATCGCGGGGCAAGCCCGCTCCCACTGCGATCAGCCCGGGAAACGATCTACGCCCGCTGCGCGGCCGATCGCAGCCTCGTACCTCGGCAGCGACTACACCGCCCGTAGCCGCTGCCGACAGGCTGCGATCGACTGCGTAGCAGTCGCCAATGCGGTGATGTCAGGCGCTGCGCGAATCTGTAGGAGCGGGCTTGCCCCGCGATAGCGATCATCCCGTTACATCGCGTCGCGGGGCCCGCTCCTACAGCGATCAGTCCGGGAAACGATCTACGCCCGCTGCGCGGCCGATCGCAGCCTCGTACCTCGGCAGCGGCTACATCGCCCGTAGCCGCTGCCGACAGGCTGCGATCGACTGCGTAGCAGTCGCCAATGCGGTGATGTCAGGCGCTGCGCGAATCTGTAGGAGCGGGCTTGCCCCGCGATAGCGGTCGTCCTGTTCCGTCGCGTCGCGGGGCAAGCCCGCTCCCACTGCGATCAGTCCGGGAAACGATCTACGCCCGCTGCGCGGCCGATCGCGGTCTCGTATCTCGGCAGCGGCTACACCGCCCGTAGCCGCTGCCGACAGGCTGCGATCGACTGCGTAGCAGTCGCCATTGCGGTGATGAATGGCATGGTGAAGACAGTTGCTCCCACGGGTTCGCGGTCTGGGTTCTCTAGAATGTGCCGCGCAAGGTCAGCATGTAGTTGCGCGGTGCCCCGTACCAGTTGCCGCCATCGCTGGAGTTGACCGTCTGGTAGTAGGTTTTGTCGAAGAGGTTGTTGGCGTTGACCTGCGCGGTCCAGTGCTGGTCGATCTTGTACTCGACCAGGCTGTTCCACACGGCATAGCCCGACTGCTCGAACGAGTACGCCTCGGCCGTGCTCAGGCTGCCGTCCGGCAGGCGATGCTGGACGAAACCGCTCTTGTAGCTGTCGCTCTGGAGGGTCGCGCCGAGGCCGACTTTCCAGCGCTCGAACTCACCCGGCAGTTGGTAGGTGGTGAAGAACTTGAACAGGTGCTTGGGCGTTTGCGTGCTCATCGGCTTGCCGTCGTTGGCTGGGCTGCCGGCGGTGCGCTGTTTGTTGAGGTTCAGCGTATAGCCAACGATGGCCTGCCAGCCCGGCGCCAGTTCGCCGGAAATCTCGGCGTCGATACCCTTGCTCACCACCTCGCCGGATGCGGCATAAAAACCATTGCCGGTACTCACTGCCTCGTTCTGGCGCTTGGTGTAGTACAACGCCGAGGAGACGTTCAGGGCTCCGCCGAGCAGTTCGCCCTTGGTGCCGAACTCGTAGGTTTCACCCTCGATCGGGTCCAGCGGATGACCGCTTTGAGACTGATACGCGGTCTGGGGCTGGAAGATTTCGGCGTAGCTGGTGTACAGCGACCATTGCTCTGTGACGTCCAGCACCAGGGCGCCAAACGGGGTGACTTCGCCGCGGTTGCTTTCCTTGACCCGGTTGTCGGCGTTGAAACTCGGCACCACGGTGCGCACGTTGTCGCGGTAATCCGAATAGCGCGCGCCCAGGGTCAGGTGCAGCGGGTCGGCCAATTGCGCCTTGAAGGTGGTGTAGGCGCCGGATTTGCGCTGGTTCCAGTCCGGGTTGTAGTAGTAAATCCCGGGCGCTGGCGGTTTGGGCATGGCGCCGGCGTCGCCGGTGTTGATGTCGAACGGGACGTTGATCGCGCTGGGAGTGGTCAGGTCGCTGTGGTCGGAGTAACTGCGGATGACTTCGGCGTAGTCGGCACCGACCAGCAGTTCGTGGTGCAAACCGAAGGCCTCGAATTTACCGGAGACGTTGGTATCGAACAGGTCTTGCTCATTGCTGTAGCCACGGATGAAGCGCGAGAAAATCGTGCCATTGGTGACATTGGGTGTGACCGAACTCTTGACCTCCCCGATGTCCTGGGTGGAATCGAATTTGCTCTTGGTGTAGCTGGTGTTGATCTTCCAGTTGTCGTTGAAGGCGTGTTCGACCTTGCTGAAGTACTCGGTGCGCTTGTAGTTGTTGGCTGACCAGTCGGCGGCCAGCGAGGTGCTGCGCGAGGTGCCGATTTGTGCCCCGTCCTTGTAGCGAACCAGGCCCCGGTCCCAGTAGCCATCCATGTCTCGCCATTCGTAGCTGCCGCCTACCGTCAGCAGGGTATCGGGTGTCAGGTCGGCTTCCAGGGTGCCGAACACCACATGCTTCTCGCTGTCGGCATTGTCGTAGAAGTACTGCTTGTCTTCAAAAGACATGGCCACCCGACCGCGCAGGGCACCGTCAAAACCCAGGGGGCCGGTCACATCCACTTCGCTGCGGTAGTTGTCCCAGCTGCCCGCCGACTGGCTGACTTTCAGTTGGTTGTAGGCCAGTGCACGTTTGCGCACCAGGTTGATGCTGCCACCGGGATCGCCGGTGCCGCCGTACAGGCCATCGGAGCCGCGCAGCACCTCGACGTGATCGTAGGCGGTCATGTCGGGCAGGGTGTCGAAGGCCTCGTTGCGCAGCATCGGCGCACCGCCGTCAGTCTGGATGCTGCGAATGACAAAACCACGGGAGTAGATCTCGTTCTTCGAGTCGTTGCCGCCCACTACGGTAATGCCTGTGGTCTGGTCGAGCACTTGGGTGAGGCTGGTCAGGTTCTGGTCTTCCATGCGCTGCTTGCTCATGACCGAAACCGATTGGGGTGTTTCACGCAAACTCCGCGGCGTCTTGCCACCTGCGCCGATGGCCCCGGTGGTGTAGGAGCCGGTGTTCTCGGTGAGTTCGCCGAGGGTGGTGGCCCCGACGACGCTGGTGGGGGCCAGCGCCACGGCGCCAGCGGCGTCCGGGGCGGCCGGTATCAATCGAAAGCCACCATTGCTCATGGGCAATGCCTGCAGGCCACTGCCGGCCAGCAGGCGGTCAAGGGCCTGGTCGATGGTCAAGCGTCCACGCAGTCCCCGGCTGTGCTTGCCAGCCAGATCGACGGGCTCGAATGTGATGTTCAGGCCGGTCTGGCGGCTGAGTTCGGTGAGTGCAAAATCCAGCGATCCAGCCGCAATGGAGAACTCATGGGTGGCGCTGGCGCTGACCGGATCAGCCGCTTGAGCGATCGGTACGGCGCTCAGGCCAAGGCCGAGACAGAAGAGGGCATGGCGAACGGCGATGCGAAGGGAGGGGTGGTGAGTCACGATGATTCTCATTGGCAGATGGGGACTGATCTGTATGCCGTCCCAGATCGAAAACCCCTTCACGGATCGCGAACTTTTTTATCGGCCTGCGCTAAGCGCTAAGACGCACCCAGTAGCGCGTCAGTGAGTGCAGTTGCAGGCCATGGGCCTGGGCGAGGAAGGCCAGGGTGGCATCGGTATCTGTCAGGTTGAAGTTGCCGCTGATGGGCCGCCGGGCGATATCGGGTGCGCAGCCCAGGTAGCCGTTGCGGTAGCGGCCGAGCTCCTGCAGCACATCGGTCAGCGGCATGTCGCGCACGGCCAGCACGCCATCACGCCAGGCCGCGGACTCCGCCGCGTCGCCTGTCAGGCGCCGGGTGGCGGCAGCATCCAGTTGCCAGATTTCGCCGGCCTGGGCGACAGCGGCAGTACCCGCCTGCGGCTGCATGCGCACCGCGCCTTCGGTCACGCTCAGGCGACAGGACTGAGCCTCCAGGCGCACGCTGAAGCGGGTGCCCAGGGCCTCGAACGTACCCAGTGCAGTACTGACGCGCAGCGCACGCCGGGTGGGGCTGTCGGTATCTGCGCCGCTGATCAGGTGCAACTCACCCCGCAGCAATTCGATGTCGCGGGTCATTGCGTCGAAGCGCAGGCGCACGGCGCTGTCGGTATTGAGCTCAAGCAGGCTGCCGTCAGCAAGGTCCCAGCGCCCACGTTCCCCGACCTGAGTGCTGTAGTCGGCCTGGAGCCGCTGCCAGGGAAGGGTCTGGCGGGTGGTCCAGGCTGTAACGCCGACCGCTGCGAACACCGACAGCAAATTCAGCAGCTGACGCCGTTGCAGGCGAGCCTCCGGCAGTTTCTCCAGCGCTTGCATGGCAAGCTCCGACGGCACGCCTGCAAAACGGCCGCCCAGGCTCTGGATGCGAGCCCAGGCCAGGCGATGTGTATCGGCACGGGCCAGCCAGGCATCGAAGGCCAGGCGCGTCGCCGGGTCAGGCTGGTTGTAGTTGAGGCGTATCGACCACTCGATGGCCTGGTCGACCACCTCGGGCGGCAGCGAGGGCAGGGCAGCGCCGTTCATATCGCGTCCTCGAACACCCTTGTGTAGCAATGGCGCAAGGCTTTGGCGATATCCCGTTCGACCGTGGACAACGATACCCCCAACTGCTCGGCGATCCGCGGACAGGGCATACCGTCCAGTTGAGCCAGCAGAAAGGCGACACGGGCACGTGCTGGCAACTCGTCCAGCAGACGGTCGATGGCCACCAGTGCCTCGATGGCCAGGGCATTGGTTTCCGGTGAAGGCATGTCTTCAACGGGCAAGTGCGCCAGGGTTTCGAGCCAGGCCCGCTCGATGTCGCGATGGCGCCACAAGTCGATGACCAGCCCGCGGGCGATGGTGCGCAGGTACGCCCGTGGCTCTAGCAAGGCCTGCGCGTGACGGCGTTGCAGCACACGAACGAAGGTGTCCTGGGCAAGGTCCGCCGCATCCGCGGCATTGTTCAGTCGATGCCGGAGCCAGCCCTGTAACCAGCCATGGTGCTCGACGTAGAGGTGTTCGATGGGGTGTTTGCCGGACATGCCGTTCCTTCCACTGCAGCGGCGCTTAATTGAAAATCAATCGTATTATCAGTCAGTGCGAGCGGAAAGATACCTGTCGGCCAACGCCATGTCCAAAGGCATTTAAAGCGAAGGCGCCTTAGAACTTTTTCCTGTTTGCCGGTCTATGTGGATAGGCACATTCGATTGCCAGGCACGAACCTTCAGGTTTGCTGCAGCCGGATGGCCACACGTCCAATTGTCCAGCAGAGGTTGTCTTCGCTCATGAAATTCCATGTCCCACGGATGGTGCTCTTCGGCCTGTTCGCGTTTGCGGCAATGGGCTCGGCATCGGCAACACAGATCAAGACAGCAACCCCGCCTGTCGCGGCCGTACAAAAGGCTGCCGGCAACCCCTGGGCGACCCTGGCCAGTGAGCAGACCGGGCCGTTGCTGGCCCATGACGACCGCTACCGGCATGACGACCGCTGGCATGATCGTCGGGACGATTGGCGTCGGGATCAATGGCGCCGGGACCAATGGCGCAGGGAGCAGGCCCGCCGTGAAGCTGCCCGCCATCGTGACTGGGAGCGCCACCACGACCGGGTCATGCGCCACCGCTACGAGGACGACCGCCGCTACTACCGTCGCTAATGCATGTGATCGCAATGTGGCGGGGCTTGCTCTAGATATGCGGTAATGCGTATATTCGCCTATCCGTATATGTAGAGCGCGCTTCATGATCACGCCCCCCGAAGTCTTCAAGAGCCTGGCCGACGAGACCCGCGTGCGTGCCACCCTGCTGATTGCCGATCAGGGAGAGCTTTGTGTCTGCGAGCTGATGTGTGCGCTCAACGACAGCCAGCCGAAGGTCAGCCGCCACCTCGCACAGTTGCGCAGCAATGGATTGCTGCTCGATCGCCGTCAGGGCCAGTGGGTCTATTACCGGCTCAATCCGGACCTCCCCGACTGGGTCCGGCAAATCCTGCACGTCACCTCGAAGGCCAATGCCGATTGGCTCAAGGACAACGCGCAACGCCTGCAGAGCATGGATGGTCGTCCCGTGCGCGCAGTTGCCTGCTGCTGAACCCTGATCGAGAGAACCTCCCATCATGCGAATCCTGTTCATGTGCACGGCCAACAGTTGCCGTAGCATTCTTTCTGAAGCCATGTTCAATCACCTGGCACCGCCAGGCACCGAAGCCGTCAGTGCCGGCAGCTTTCCCAAGGGGCAGGTGCTGCCACGCAGTCTTTCTACGCTGCAGCAGGCCGGCATCAGCATCGAAGGCTTGCACAGCAAGGGCAACGACGCCTTCGTCAGCAACCCGCCAGACATCGTCATCACCGTCTGCGACAAAGCCGCCGGCGAAACCTGCCCGGTGTATTTCGGCCCGGCGCTCAAGTCCCATTGGGGGCTGGACGATCCGTCCGAGGTAACGGGTGACGAGGCGGCGATTGACGCGGCCTTCCGTTCCACCCTGGCGCGCATTGAACAGCGCTGCCAAG
The DNA here is from genome assembly GCF_035581345.1 of Pseudomonas sp. JQ170C. Classification (NCBI taxonomy): domain Bacteria; kingdom Pseudomonadati; phylum Pseudomonadota; class Gammaproteobacteria; order Pseudomonadales; family Pseudomonadaceae; genus Pseudomonas; species Pseudomonas sp. JQ170C. The sequence continues at coordinate 4,000,671 of NZ_CP141608.1, read as the reverse complement.
CCTTTCTCGAACTTCCCTTTGCCCAATTTGGCCGCGATGAACTCCAGCGCGAGCTTGATCGTATCGGCACGCTTTAAACCGGAGGACGCATGTCAGAGCATCTGCCCAACCTTGACCCCACCCTGTTCGATCACGCCCAGGCCGTAATTCCCGGCGATCACAAACCGCGCATCCTGCTGCTCTATGGCTCGACCCGCGCGCGCTCGTTCAGCCGGTTGTTGGTGGAGGAGGCCGCCCGCCTGCTCACCCATTTCGGCGCCGATACACGGATTTTCGATCCGTCGGGGCTGCCACTGCCCGACGATGTGCCGGCCGACCACCCCAAGGTTCAGGAGCTGCGCGAGCTGGTGCTGTGGTCGGAAGGTCAGGTCTGGTGCTCGCCGGAGCGGCACGGCGCGATGTCGGCGGTGTTCAAGGCACAGATCGACTGGATCCCGCTGGAACTGGGCGCCGTGCGCCCGACCCAGGGCAAGACCCTGGCGGTGATGCAGGTTTGTGGCGGCTCGCAGTCGTTCAACGTGGTCAACCAGCTACGCGTACTGGGGCGCTGGATGCGGATGTTCACCATCCCCAACCAATCGTCGGTGCCAAAGGCCTACCTGGAGTTCGATGAGGCCGGCCGGATGAAAGCGTCGCCGTTCTACGACCGCGTCGTTGACGTCATGGAGGAGCTGGTGAAATTCACCGTGCTGCTGCGCGACCGCCAGGCGTTTCTGGTTGATCGCTATTCGGAGCGCAAAGAAACGGCAGAACAACTGATGAGCCGGGTAAACCAGCGCTCGATCTGAGTCGGTGCGGGATGGCCAGGCGGGGCGATTCACTCGGCGGGAACGTCCGCGTCCTGGCTGGTTTCAGCCTCAAGCTTCAATCGGTCAGCCTTGCTGATGTATTTGGGCTTGTTCTTCGGCGCGAGTTTGGCACTGGCCTTTTTGGCGTGCGCCTTCAGTAACTGCTTGATCTTCTTTTGACGGTTCATCTTTCAACCCAGCCTGTAGATGCTCGAATGATACCAGCCCAGCAGGCATGGCATCCGGATCTGAATGACGACCGCTCTGCGGCCGATCGCAGCCTCGTTCCTCGGCAGCGGCTACAGCGTGCAGGCCAAACCCCGTAGCCGCTGGCGACAGACTGCGATCGGCCGCGCAGCGGTCGTGATGGCGTCCACGGAAGGGCCTCCGCCAACAAACTATCTGAATGACGACCGCGTTGCGGCCGATCGCAGCCTCGTTCCTCGGCAGCGGCTACAGCGTGCAAGCCAAACCCCGTAGCCGCTGGCGACAGCCTGCGATCGGCCGCGCAGCGGTCGTGATGGCGCCCACGGAAGGGCCTCCGCCAACAAACAATCTGAATGACGGCCGCGTTGCGGCCGATCGCAGCCTCGTTCCTCGGCAGCGGCTACAGCGTGCAGGCCAAACCCCGTAGCCGCTGGCGACAGCCTGCGATCGGCCGCGCAGCGGTCGTGATGGTGTCCACGGAAGGGCCGCTCGCAGCCCCCGCTTACGCCTGATCCATCGCCTCGGCCACGCCCCGGTCCTCACCCAGGAACCCGCCACTCTGGTGGTGCCACAGCTGCGCGTAGATGCCGTTTTTCGCCAGCAGTTCGGTGTGGGTACCTTGCTCGATGATGCGTCCCTCATCCATGACAATCAGCCGGTCCATTGCCGCAATCGTCGACAGCCGATGGGCGATGGCAATCACGGTCTTGCCCTTCATCATCTCATCGAGGCTTTCCTGAATGGCCACTTCGACCTCGGAATCCAGCGCGCTGGTGGCCTCGTCGAGCAGCAGGATCGGGGCGTTCTTGAGCATTACCCGGGCAATCGCGACGCGCTGGCGCTGGCCGCCCGACAGCTTGATGCCGCGCTCGCCCACCAGGGTGTCGTAGCCGGTATGGCCTTGCCGGTCGCTGAGCTGGCTGATGAACTCATCGGCCTGGGCATTGGCCGCGGCACGGCGGATTTGTGCGTCGCTCGCATCGGGGCGGCCGTAGGCGATGTTGTCGCGAATGGAACGGTGCAGCAGTGACGTATCCTGGGTGACCATGCCGATGGCGCTGCGCAGGCTGTCTTGCGTCACGTGGGCAATGTCTTGGCCGTCGATGCGTATCTGCCCGCTGTCGACGTCATAGAAGCGCAGCAGCAAGTTGATGAGCGTCGATTTGCCCGCGCCGGAGCGGCCGACCAGGCCGATTTTTTCACCCGGGCGAATAGTCAGGTTCAGGCCATCGAGCACCTGGCGTTCGCCACCGTAGTTGAAGCTCACATTGTCGAAGGTTACCGCCCCTGCGCTGGTCACCAGCACACCCGCATCCGGCGCATCCTTCACCTTGGGGCCGCGGGTGAGGGTTGCCATGCCGTCCTGCACGGTACCGATGCTCTCGAACAACGAAGTCATCTGCCACATGATCCAGTGCGACATGCCATTGATCCGCAATGCCATGGCAGTGATTGCCGCCACCGCGCCTGCGCCGACCTCACCCTGGTGCCACAGCCACAGGGCATAACCCCCGGCGGCCATGATCAACGCCACCACCAAGGCCTGGTTGACGATCTCGAACTGGCTGACCAGGCGCATCTGGCGAAAGCCGGTCTGCTTGAAGTCCTCCATCGCTGCACGGGCGAAATGGGCTTCACGGTTGGAGTGGGAGAACAGCTTCACCGTGGTGATGTTCGTGTAGGCGTCCGAGATACGCCCGGTCATCATCGACCGCGCATTGGCTTGCTCTTGCCCGACCTTTCCCAGGCGGGGCACGAAGTACAGCATGGCCAGCCCGAACAACACGACCCAGGCAACGAAAGGCAGCATCAGCTTGAGCGCGAAACCACCGGCCAGGGCGATGATCGCAATGAAATACACGCCTATCCCGGGAGCGATCTCGATAAGGGTGAACAGCAGGTCACGCACGGCCAGCGCCGTCTGCATGACCTTGGTGGTCACCCGGCCGGAAAACTCATCGGAGAAAAACGAAAGGCTTTGCCGCAGCATCAAGCGGTGGAAGTCCCAGCGCAGTCGCAATGGCAGGTTTATCGCCAAAATCTGGTGCTGCACCATGGTGCGCAATGCCACCAGCCCGACGCTGCACAGCATGACGATAGCCATGCCCCACAACACGCGACGTTCCTGCGCTGCTGCATCGCCACCTGCCTGCCAGGTGCCGAGCAGATCCACGACCTGACCGAGGAACGAAAACAGCCAGGCTTCGTAGATCGACACACTGGCGCTCAGCAGCGCAAACGCAAGGATGTAGCCGCGCGCGCCCCGTGTGCACGCCCACAGGAACCGGGCCAGGCCCACCGGCGGTGGGGGTACCTCGTCAGGAGGAAAGGGGTCGAGCCTTCGTTCGAATGCACGAAGCATGGGGGTCTCCAAAACGATCAAAGTCAGGAGATTCTGCCACCGAACGGCTGCCTTGAGCGATTTGTGAGGTTGGCTTGGTAGGAGCGTCAGGGCGTTGTGGCAGACTGCGTGTTCAATCATCGCTGCGTAGCCCGACTGCGCACACACATAAGGATTCAGGACAATGAACCGGGCAAGGATGCCGATCTTAGCGCTCTTGATGGTGTTTTCCATTCACGCCACGGCCGAGCAGGTGGTGCAGATTCCAGGCCCCCAGGGCCCCTTGCAGGGCGCCTTGCTCAGTGGCTCGGCACCGTCGGCTCCCCTGGTGCTGATAATCCCCGGGTCCGGCCCGACCAACCGTGACGGCAACAGCCCGCTGGGTATTGGCGCAGCGCCCTATCGGCTGCTGGCGCAGGCACTCGCAGCACGGGACATCCAGACCGTGCGTATCGACAAACGCGGGATGTTTGGCAGCCGGGCTGCGATCGCCGATCCGGATCAGGTACGGATGCAGGACTATGCGCACGACGTACGTGCCTGGGTCGAGTACCTCGCTGATCGCAACAGCCAAGGTTGCATCTGGCTGCTGGGCCACAGCGAAGGTGGCCTGGTCGCCCTGCAGGCGGCGCAGAACAGCACGGGTGTGTGCGGCCTGATTCTGGCCGCTACGCCCGGCAGGCCAATGGCCTCGGTAGTGCGCGACCAGCTCGAAGGCAATCCTGCCAACCAGCCGTTGTTGCCAGAGGCTATGAGCATCATCCGTTCGCTTGAACAGGGCAAGGCGGTGGCCGAGGTCTCCGCGCCGCTCGAGCCTTTGTTTCGCCCGAAGGTCCAGGGCTACCTGATCAGCCTTTTCCAGCTCGATCCCGGGCAGCTCATCAACAACATCAGCCGGCCGGTGCTTATCCTTCAAGGTACTGAAGACCTGCAGGTGCACACCAAGGATGCCCAGGCCCTGGCAACGGCAAAACCAGATGCCATCGTCAAGCTGCTGCCGGGCGTCAATCATGTCCTCAAGGAAGTGCCCGAGGGCGACACTCAAGCCAACCTGCGTGCTTACGCACAGCGCGATCTACCCCTTGCGCCAGGCGTGGTCGAGGCCATTGTCGATTTCGTGAAGCGCTAGCCCGGGACCGGCCAGCGGCCATCGCGCAAAAGCACGGGACTTCAGGGTGAAAAACCGGATAATGGCGGCCAATTTGTTTCGCTCGATGGTAATCCCGCATGGAAATCAAGGTTAACTTTCTCGACAACCTTCGACTTGAAGCCAAGTTCGATGACTTTACGGTGGTGGCCGATCAGCCTATTCGCTACAAGGGCGATGGTTCTGCCCCGGGGCCATTCGACTATTTCCTGGCTTCGTCGGCCCTGTGCGCGGCTTACTTCGTCAAGCTCTATTGCCAGACGCGTGACATCCCCACCGACAATATCCGCCTGTCGCAGAACAACATTGTCGACCCGGAGAACCGCTACAACCAGATCTTCAAGATCCAGGTCGAGCTGCCGGCGGACATCTCCGAGAAAGACCGCCAGGGCATCCTGCGTTCCATCGACCGTTGCACGGTAAAGAAAGTGGTGCAGACCGGCCCCGAGTTTGTCATCGAGGAAGTGGAAAACCTCGATGCCAACGCCCAGGCGCTGCTGATGGTCAATCCGGATTCGGACGCCAGCACCTACATCGCCGGCAAGGACCTGCCACTGGAGCAGACCATCGCCAATATGTCCGGGATCCTGGCGGGCCTGGGCATGAAGATCGAGATCGCGTCGTGGCGCAATATCGTTCCCAACGTCTGGTCGCTGCACATCCGCGATGCACAGTCGCCGATGTGCTTCACCAACGGCAAGGGTGCCACCAAGGAAAGCGCGCTGGCCTCGGCGCTGGGCGAATTCATCGAGCGGTTGAACTGCAACTTCTTCTACAACGACCAGTTCTGGGGCGAAGAAATCGCCAACGCGCCGTTCGTGCATTACCCCGACGAGCGCTGGTTCAAGCCGGGCCGTAAAGACGCACTGCCGGCTGACCTGCTCGACGGCTACTGCCTGGAGATCTACAACCCCGATGGCGAGCTGCGCGGCTCGCACCTGTACGACACCAACTCCGGTAATGAAGAACGCGGCATCTGCTCGCTGCCGTTTGTGCGCCAGTCGGACGGCGAGGTGGTGTACTTCCCCTCCAACCTGATCGAAAACCTGTACCTGAGCAACGGCATGAGCGCCGGCAACACCTTGGCCGAGGCCCAGGTGCAGTGCCTGTCGGAGATCTTCGAGCGTGCGGTCAAACGCGAAATCCTCGAAGGCGAAATCGCCCTGCCGGATGTGCCGCAGGAGGTGCTGGCCAAGTACCCCGCGATTCAGGCAGGTATCCAGGGGCTGGAAGAGCAGGGCTTCCCGGTGCTGGTCAAGGATGCCTCGCTGGGCGGAGAATTCCCGGTCATGTGCGTCACCCTGATGAACCCGCGTACCGGCGGTGTGTTTGCCTCCTTTGGGGCCCACCCAAGCCTTGAAGTGGCGCTGGAGCGCAGCCTGACCGAGCTGCTCCAGGGCCGCAGCTTCGAGGGCCTGAACGACTTGCCTCAGCCGACCTTTGAAAGCCATGCGGTGACCGAGCCGAACAACTTCGTCGAGCACTTCATCGACTCCAGCGGTGTGGTGTCGTGGCGCTTCTTCAGTGCCAAGGCTGATTTCGAGTTTGTCGAGTGGGACTTCTCCGGCCACGGCGAGCACGCCAACACCGAGGAAGCCGCCACCCTGTTCGGCATTCTCGAAGGCATGGGCAAGGAAGTGTACATGGCAGTGTATGAGCACCTGGGTGCAACGGCCTGCCGCATCCTGGTGCCGGGTTACTCGGAAATCTACCCGGTGGACGACCTGATCTGGGACAACACCAACAAGGCACTGTTCTTCCGCGCCGATATCCTCAACCTGCACAGCCTGGACGAAGATGACCTGCAGGCACTGCTCGAGCGCCTGATCGAGAGCGAGCTCGATGACTACACCGACATCTCGACCCTGATCGGCGTCGAGTTCGACGAGAACACGGTGTGGGGCCAGTTGACCATTCTGGAACTGAAGCTGCTGATCCACCTCGCGCTGCAGCAGTTCGACGAGGCCAAGGAGTTGGTGGAAACCTTCCTGCAGTTCAATGACAACACCGTCGAGCGCGGACTGTTCTATCAGGCCTTGAACGTGGTGCTTGAGGTGGAACTGGACGATGAGCTGGAGATGCAAGACTACGAGGTCAACTTCCGCCGTATGTTCGGCAACCCGCGGATGGATGCGGTGCTGGGCTCGGTGGACGGTAGCGTGCGCTTCTTCGGCCTGACGCCTACGAGCATGAAGCTTGAAGGCCTCGACAAGCACCTGCGGCTGCTCGAGAGCTACAAAAAGCTGCACAGCGCGCGGGCCAAGGTAGCGGCCTTGACCCGCTAAACAGCGACCAACAAAAAAGCACCCTCGGGTGCTTTTTTGTTGTCTGGCGCTAGGCAATCAGCTCGACTTTGCCGGTGCCCAGGCGGTAGATGCCGCCTGCGACTTTCAACGTGCCCTTGCTCAGGGCATCGGTGAGCAGTGGCGTGGCGTTCTTAAGGCGCTGGACCGAGTCTTTGACGTTTTGCACCGTCGCATTTTCCATGAGATTGCCGGGTTGCTTGAGGACCTTTTCGACGGCGGGCTTGAGGGCGTCGGTCAGTTTGGAGATATGGCCGGGGAACACGGTCTGATCCTTGACCGCCTTGATGCCGGCATCGATGGCGCCGCAGCTTTCATGCCCCAGCACCAGGATCAACGGTGCGCCGAGCACGGCGACTGCATATTCAAGGCTGGCCAGGCCTTCGTCGGTGACAAAGTTGCCGGCCACACGGATGGCGAAAAGATCACCGCGCGCGGTGTCGAAGGCGTATTCGGGGGCGATCCGTGAATCGGAACAACTGAGCACCGCCACGAACGGATTCTGGCCGGAAACCAACGCTTCGCGTTCGTCCTGAAAGTCGTGGGTGTCGGAGTTGCCGCTGACATACCGCTCGTTGCCTTCGACCAGGCGATGCAGGGCCTGGTCGGGTGTCATGACGTTTTGAGGTTTGGGGGGCGCCGACGATTTCTCCGCGGCCTGGATCATCCGTGCAGGTAGCGCACCGGCCAGCAGCAGGGCACCTGCGCCGAGTCCGGCAAGTTGAAGAAAGCGACGACGGTCGTTCGGGTTTGGGGTGGAGGTTGAATCACATGATTTACACATGATGGTGTGTACTCAGGTCAATTCGGTGAGAGTAACTACGCTTGGGGGCCGGTGCCTTGCGCAACGCTCGGCACCAGGCCCCTCAAGTCTAGCTGAGCCGCACGCTACGCCTTTTGCGGCGACGAGCCGACCTGCCCGGGTGCCTGCGCTTTCGCCTTCGCAGGTTTGAGCCGCGACACCCCGAACAGCACCAGGGCCAGCCCGGCCATCTGGTACACCGACACCTCCTCACTGAGCACCGCCCACGAGGCCAGCACCGTCAGCACCGGCCCCAGGTTGCCGACGGCCGCGGTATGGGTGGCGCCCATGCGCTGGATCGCCAGCGCCACCCAATAGATCGGCAGCACCGTGGAGATCACGGCCATCAACGCCGCATAGACCCACACCGCCGTGGGCAGTTGCCAGAGCCCGGCGAAATCGGCCACCAGCAGGTAGTGCGCCAGCACCATCAGCGACGATGCGCCACCGGCAAGCCCTGCCAGGCGCATGGAGTTCATGCGCTTGAGCATGATGCCGGTGCCCGAGTAGTACAGTGCATAGGTCACGGCACTGGCGAACACCCACGCCGCACCGACGATCACCTGGTTGCCCATGTTGGCGACGCTCACGTCATGCACGAAGGCGATACCCAGGCCCAGGTAGCACAGGCCCATTGCCGCCAGGGTACGCAGGGTAGGGCGCTCGCGCAGGGCGATGGCCTGGAACACCAGCACCAGGGTCGGGTAGGTGAACAGGATCAGCCGTTCGAGCCCGGCACTGATGTACTGCAAGCCGTAGAAATCGAACAGGCTGGCCAGGTAATAGCCGAACAGGCCCAGGAGCATCACCCGCACCCCGTCGCCCAGGCCCAGCGGCGCGTTGCTCGGGCCGCGGCTGGCCCACACCAGCCAGGCAAACAGCGGCAAGGCCAGGCCCATGCGCATCGCCAGCAGGGTGATCGCATCCACCTGGCTTGCCGCATAAGACAACTTGACGAAAATCGCCTTGAGGCTGAACCCCAGGGCAGACAGCACCGCAAACAGGCTGCCGTTGCTGACGCTACGCTGGCACAACGCACGTAAATTATTCATCGACAGCCCAGAACAGGAAGAAAGACAGGGGTTATTCTAAAGAGAACGCCATCTTCCAAGAATCGCAATTTTCCGAACGAAGCCTTCGCTAAAAGAGAACGCCCCGTGCATTTTGACCTCGCCGATCTTCGCCTGCTGACCGCCATTGCCACCTCCGGCAGCTTGAGCAAGGCCGCGGCCAGCATTCCGGTTGCCGTCTCGGCCGCCAGTAGCCGCCTGCGCCTGTTCGAGGAGCGCTGCGGCATTACCGTGTTCACCCGCAAGGCCGACGGCATGCAGCTCACGCCCTCCGGGCGTCTGGTGCTGGAGGCCGCCCGCAGCGTGCTCGGCGAGGCGCAAACCCTGCAGGACACCCTCAAGGAACTCGCCGGCCAGCGCCGCATCACCCTGCGCCTGGCGGCGACCACCGTGACCACCAACACCCTGTTGCCGGCGGTGCTGGGATCGTTTCTGGCCGACTACCCCGAGGTCGATCTGCAACTGACCGAGTACCGCAGTGCGGACGTCATGCGCGCGGTGCTGACGGGGGAATGTGAAATCGGTGTGTATGACGGCAGCGTCATCAGTGATGGCGTACTGTCGTTGCCGTTTCGCCAAGAGCGGCTGGTGATGCTGGTGCCCAACGAGCACCCCCTGGCGGCGGGTGCCCATACCCGCCTGAGCGATGCGCTGAGCTATCCGTTCATTGGCATGCCGGCGGAGCGGGCCATGCAGCGTTTTGTCGAAGAGCGGGCGAGAAAACTGGCCGTGCCCTTGCAGATCCGCGTGCGGGCACCGAGCTTCGAGGCCATCGCCCAACTGGTCGCCCAGCGCGCCGGCATCGCCATGCTGCCGCAGACCACCGCGCTGCGCATGGAGCAGGAGCTGCCGGTGCGGATGATCCCGCTGGAGGAAAGCTGGGCCACCCTGGAGCTACGGTTGTGCATCAAGGGCTGGGAGTCGCTCAGCAGTCATGGGCGTGAACTGGTGAGCTTTCTCTGTGCCCCGCGATAGCGTCCTGCACGTTACATCCCATCGCGGGGCAAGCCCGTGCCAACCGGCCTGTGGGAGCGGGCTTGCCCCGCGATAGCGATCTACCCGTCACACCGCATCGCGGGGCAAGCCCGCTCCTACGGGTTCGGTCACGCGCTGCGTACGCGGCACGCTCAACCCCAGCAGCCCGCCAACCACCAGGGCACCGGCCATGAAGTACATCGCCGTATGGGTATTGCCCGTGAGCTGCGTCAACCAGCCAACCACAATGGTGCTGAAGAACCCGGCGACGTTCCCCAGCGAGTTGATCAACGCGATTCCCGCTGCCGCCGCCGCACCGCCGACGACGGCGGTGGGCAAGCCCCAGAACACCGGCAGGCTGCTGATCATCGCCGCGGTGCCGATGGTCAGGCCGATCATCGACAGCACAAGGCTGTCACCCAACAAGGTGCCGAACACCACCCCGGCACCGCCGATGAAGGCGCAGATCGCCAGGTGCCAGCGGTACTCGCGCAGGCGGTCGGAGCTACGCCCGACCAACACCATGCTCACCGTGGCCACGGAGTAGGGAATCGCCGTCAGCACGCCGATGGCCCAGGGTTCGGCGACGCCGCTGTTGCGGATGATGGTCGGCATCCAGAAGCTGATCACGTACTGGCCCAGCACCAGGCAGAAGTAAACCGCACCCAGCATCCAGATCATCGGGTTCAGCAAGCCGTCACGCAGTGAGTGGCGGGGCTTTTCCCTGGCCTCGCGATCCAGTGCCGCCTGCATGCCGCGCTTTTCTTCGGGGCTGAGCCAGCGGGCGTCGGCAATGCGATCGCGCAGCAGGAAGAACACCGCAGCACCCAGTGCAACGGCCGGCAAGCCTTCGATCACGAACAGCCACTGCCACCCGGCATAACCGGCCACGCCATCGAAGTGCTGCATGATCCAGCCGGAAATCAGCGAGCCGAGCATGCTCGAGATCGGCAGGGCGGCGATGAACAGCGAAATCATCACGCCTCGGCGATGACTCGGGAACCAGGTGGTGAGGTAGAAAATGATCCCGGGAAAGAAACCGGCTTCGGCGATACCGATCAGAAAGCGCAGCACGTAGAAGGTCATGGGCGTTTCGATGAACATCATCGCCGCCGACAGCAGGCCCCAGGTCATCATGATGCGGGCGATCCAGCGGCGGGCGCCAAACCGATGCAGGGCGATATTGCTGGGAATCTCGAACATCAGGTAGCCGACAAAAAACACGCCGGCACCCAGTCCGTACACCGCATCGCTGAACTTCAGGTCATCGAGCATCTGCAGTTTGGCAAAGCCCACATTCACCCGGTCGAGGTAGGCGACCAGGTAGCAGACAATCAGCAGCGGAATGATCCGCCACGCGGTCTTGCGGTAGGCAGAGTGCAGCGCAGCGTCCGGCAGGTCACCGGGGAGTGGCGGTTGGGTATTCATCTCGAGCCTCGTTCTTGTTGTTGTAGGAGCGAACGTGAAATGGCATGACGCCTGGGTCAGAGCGCGCGACCTCCCGGCCAGTCGCCGCACGCACACATGTCCCGGACGACTTCGCGGATCAACTCGCTGATCAGCGTTTTCAGGTGGCTGGCGGGCATCGAGGCACAGCTGCAGATGCCCAGGGTGCGCGACAGGCCATGCGCGGCAATCCGGTGGGCGATCAGGCGTCCGTCTTCGATTTCGCGCATGGCCAGGTTCAACGGCATGATGGTGTGGCCAATGCCGGCCTCGACCGCGCTTTTGAGGATGTGCACGGAGTTGACCTCCATGGCGATCTCGCCCACGGCAAGCCCGTGCTGCTTGACCGCGTGTTCGACCAGGGTGCGGGTGCTGTGACCGTGGGCCTGGCTCGGGAACACCAGCGGGCGAGCCAGTGCCTGCTCCAGCGAAACCTCGCCAGCCGGTGGGGCATCGGCTGCCTTGGCGCGGTGAATCAGGTAGAAGTCTTCCTCGAGCACTGCGCTGAACAGCACCTGCGCAGGCAAGTCGAGGGAGGTGAACAGGGCAAGGTCGACACGGCCGTGGATCAGTTGATCCATGACGTTGCCGGTCAACTCCTCGTTGAGGTGGAACGCCACCTGCGGGTAGCGCGCGGCCACCGCTCGCATCAACGGCATGGCGAGAATGGTCGCGACACTTTGCGGCAGCGCCACGACGATCGAGCCACTGACCGCGCCGGGGCTGCTGGTGACGGCGGCACGGGCATCGGCCAGGTGCTTGAGCATGCCTTGGGCGTACTCGTAGAAGACCTTGCCGGCTTCACTGGCAACCACGCCGTTGGAGCTGCGATAGAACAGCTGCACCCCCAGCTCGTCCTCCAGCGCCGACATCTGTTTGCTCAATGCCGATTGCGCCACATGCACCTGGCGAGCGGCCTGGGACAAGCTGCCGCAATCAATGACAGCGACAAAGTATCTGATCTGGCGGATTTCCATGGGGGCTTCCTGCAGGACTCGGGCATTCAGGGCCGGTGATGGTACAGCGCCTCAGCCAGTGGCGTGTCCGCGCGGAAAAATCTTCCCGGGGTTCATCAGTTGTTTCGGGTCCAGTGCGGCCTTGATCGCCTGCATGGCGTCCACCGCGTTTGCCCCATGTTCAACCGCCATGTAGTGCTGTTTGGTCAGGCCGATGCCGTGCTCGCCGGTGCAACTGCCGTGCATGGTAATCGCGCGTTCGGCCAGTCGATGGGCGGCCGCTTCGGCGCGCTCGACTTCGGCCGCGTCGGCCGGGTCGACCAGAATCAGCGCATGGAAATTACCGTCGCCGACGTGGCCGAAAATGGGCGCGAGCAAGCCCTGTTCCGCAAGGTCCGCAGCGGTCGCTTCAATGCAGTCGGCCAGGCGCGAAATCGGCACCACCGCATCGGTGGTCAGGGCACGACAGCCGGGGCGCAGGGCCAGGGCGGCGAAGTAGCCGTCGTGGCGTGCTTGCCACAAGCGGCTGCGGTCTTCGGGATGCACCGCCCACTCGAAGTCCAGCCCCTGGTGTTCGTCGGCGACCATGCGCACCGTCTCCAGTTGCTCCTTCACCCCGGCCTCGGAGCCATGCAGTTCAAAGAGCAGCGAGGGCACCTCGCGCAGTTGTGTTTTGCTGTAGGCATTGAGGGCGCGCATGGTCAGTGCGTCGAGCAGTTCGATGCGGGCGACGGGCACGCCCAGCTGGATGATCTGGATCACCGCGCGGACGGCGTGATCGACGCTGGGGAATCGGCAGACGGCTGCCGAGATGGACTCCGGAATCGGGTGCAGCTTGACGGTCAGCTCGGCGATGGTCGCCAGCGTGCCGCCCGAGCCCACCAGCAAGTGCGTCAGGTCATAGCCGGAGGAGGATTTGCGTGCCCGTCCGCCGGTGTTGATCACGCGACCGTCGGCCAGCACGGCGGTCATGCCCAGCACGTTTTCGCGCATGGTGCCGTAGCGCACCGCGTTGGTACCCGAGGCGCGGGTTGCCGCCATGCCGCCCAGCGAGGCGTCGGCACCCGGGTCGATGGGGAAGAACAGCCCGGTACCATGCAAGGCTGCATTGAGCTGCTTGCGGGTCACGCCGGGTTGTACCGTGGCATCCATGTCGTCAACGCGGATCTCGACGATCTGGTTCATGCCCGAGACATCAATGCTCACGCCACCGTGGCTCGCCTGCAACCAACCTTCCAGCGAGGTGCCGCTGCCATAGGCGATCATCGGCACGTTGTGGCGATGGCACGCGGCGCTGATGCTGACGATATCGTCGAGGCTGTTGGCGTAGGCGACGGCATCCGGCGGCATCGGATCGAGGGCGGAACTATCGCTGCCATGGTGCTCGCGCACGCTGGCGGAGGTAGAAAACCGGTCACCGAGCAACAGGTGCAGGTCATCGCACAGGGAATGGGGAAGGGGCATCGAGCAGTCTCCGGTTCTTGTTCGCCGCGTCAGGCGGGCGGCATTTGTAGGGAGTTATTGCTCATCTTAGGCAGGCTTTGGTCAACACCCGTAGTGCTGATTTCAGATGGAGCCATCTCTTCCAGATATACCCAGCCGTGTAGGAGCGGGCTTGCCCCGCGACAGCGATCAACCTGATACACCGCTATCGCGGGGCAAGCCCGTTCCTACGCAGGGTTCAGCCTTCTTTGATATCGCCGCAGAACAGCGGCTGGCTTCCGTCCGCCGGGCTGGTGCGAATGAGCAGGGCATATTCACCCTTGGCCAGTTCGCTCAGCGCCACGGGAGCCTGCGCCCAGTACTGGGTACGTGGGGCCAGGGAGGGGTAGTCGACGCTGTTGGCCTGGCGGGTGGTGTAGGCAGGTTTACCCAGGTGCTGGCACGACCCGGCGACGATTGTCGTGTCCAGGCGGCTGGAAACGGCCATGTCGTGGGGAACCCCACCGACCGTGAGCTTGATGCTGGTTTGATCGCCCACCGGACTGAGAGTGGCGCGTGCGATATGCGTTGCGTTCAGCGGGGTAGCCTGGAGGGGGACATCGACAATTTCGGACCTGCTCGCGCAGCCTGAAACTGCCCCAACCACCACTACCAACGCCAGCCAAGATGCTCTGTTCATCACAGATCTCCGGATGTGAGGTGCGTTGATTTCCCCCCTATGAAGTCTAGTGGCCCGCTCCGGGCGTGGGATCCAACTGATGGATGGTCACACTGCAGGAGATCCCGCTCCTGCAGCAGACCGGGCGGTCAGCGCACCCCTGCCTGGCGCAGGGCGGCCGGGGTGTAGTTGCTTGCCGAGGCGACGGCACCGAACTCGATGCTGCGCTTCTCTTCGTTTTTCAGGCCCAGTACCGAATAGCGACCGGACTGCAGGTCATACAGCACCTCCGCGGTATAGCCGGGCACTTGCTTGTGGTAGTACTGCTGGGCATGTCCCTCGCCCACGCGCCACAGCTGGCCGCGGCCATCGTAATGATCCACTTCGGCCAATTGCCAGGTGTCTTCATCGAAGTACATGTGCCGTGTCGAATAGATGTGACGCTGGCCCGGCTTGACCTTGGCCACCACCTCCCAGACACGGTGCAGCTCATAGCGGGTCAGGTCCTGGTTGATATGCCCGGCCTTGAGGATGTCGGCGTACTTGAGGGCAGGGGAGTCGAGCTTGTAGCTGTTGTAAGGGATGTACAGCTCCTTTTTCCCGACCAGTTCCCAGGTGTATCGATCCGGGGCACCGTTGAACATGTCGAAGTTGTCGGCGGTGGCCAGGCCATCGGCGGCAGTGGCCGGGCCATCGTAGGCCACTTGTGGCGCACGGCGCACGCGGCGCTGTCCGGCGCTGTACTGCCAGGCACCACGGGGTTCCTTCACCTGGTCGATGGTTTCGTGCAGCAGCAATACGTTGCCGGCGAGGCGGGCGGGCCCGGTCACTCGCTGGATGAAGTAGAAGAGGATGTTGTCGGCCTGGCCCTTCTCCAGGTCAGGCAGCTCACGTGGGTAGGAGATCTCGTCGGCGAGCTGGACCATGTTGAAGTCGCCGTTGGCCTGGGGTTGCACGCGGGTCGCCAGACGGTTGATGTTGCCGCCGCGGTAGCGCGTCAGGTGATTCCAGAGCACTTCGATGCCGCTTTTCGGCACGGGGAATGCGTAGTAGCGGGTATCGGCAAAACCGCTCAGGCCGTTGCCGCCATCGACCTGTTCGGTCTTGACCGCACTGGCCTTGATCACCGGGTAGATGTCGGCGGGCAGCGCGGCGGTGCGATGCGTGGGGTACACCGGGATCTTGTAGGTGGCCGGGTAGCGCTCGAACAGCGCCAGTTGGCCCGCCGTCAGTTTGTCCTTGTGCTGTGCGGCCGTGGCGGCGGTGATGACAAACAGGGGCTTCTCCCCGGCAAAGGGATCGGACAAGAACCCCTTGCTATCGACTGTGCCCGCTGTGGTGGGCAGGCCGCCGGACCAGGCCGGAATGCTGCCCGCCGCGTTGCCGGCCTTGAGGCCACCGATGGGCGTTAGCGCGGTGCCCAGCTGCGCGGCCTCCTCGGGAGACACTTTGGCCATCACGCTCGAGGCCAGCAGCGAAAGCGCCAGGGCGCCGGTTTGCACCAGTATTCTTGTTGTTTTCATGACGTGCTCTCTGGTTAAGAACTGCTTGTTCACGCCTGCCAAGGCGATGGAAGTCATTCGGTGGGTGTCTGCTCGAAGCACGGCAGGGAGCGGTCAATGACCACCCAGGGCTGTGCCGAGGCGCACCACAGGTGCAGGTTCGGTGTGCTGCTTTTCGGCTGGCTCAGGGTGCCGGCCTTGACCGCCAGAACCCCTGGCATCGACGCGACTTCCGAATACAGCGCCGAGCCGCATCGAGTGCAGAAGTAACGCTTGACCGGCAGGCCGCTGCCGCCGGCCTTGGCGTAGCAACCCAGGCCGACGCCCTGGATCAGGAAGCCTTCGGCCTGCACCAGCAGGTTCACCGAAAAAGCGCTGCCGCTCTGTTTCTGGCAGTCGTTGCAGTGACAGACCGCAGTCGACAGTGGGGCGAGGTGGCTGGAGTAGTGGATGCCGCCGCACAGGCAGCTGCCTTTGATCGTATTCATGAGGGTTCTCTTCCGTTGCAAGGGTTAGCGGGTGCAGGTTGTGGCGGGCTGCCATTCACGGGCCTGGCGCAGGGTCCGGCTGAAGCTGCGCCGGGCGCCCGACAGCAGTACCGCGGCGAGGATGCAGGCAATCAGGGTGACGGCCAGAATCGAGTAGCCGATAGCGGCGGGGTCGGTCAGCACATAGTCGGTGATCGCGCCGATGGCCACCGGGCCGACGCCGGCACCGAGCAGGTTGAGGACGCCGGTGAACAGGGCAATGAACTGTCCGCGCATGGGGGCAGGCGACATCTCGACGATCAGCGCCGGACCGACACCGAACAGGCACACCCAGAAGGCCGCGGTGAGGGCCAGGAACGGCAGCGCCAGGGTGGCACCGGGCGCCAGCAGCAAGGGGATCGCGCACACGGGCAGGACGATGCTGGCGATGATCGCCACGCGCAGGTTGCCGTTCTCCACGCCGCGTCGGCGCCAGTACTCCCCGAGCCAGCTGGCACCCAGCACACCGAGCGGTGCACTGACGCACATGATCAGCCCCATCACGGTGCCGGCCCTGGCGTAGGTCCAGCCAAACTCGCGCACCAGGTAGCTGGGTACCCAGGTTCCGCCACCGTAGACCGCGGCGTTGTAGCAGCCAAGGCCGATGATGATGGTGGCAAAGGTCCGCCGGTTGCCACGCAGGAAGGCCAGCACGTCAGCCAGGGGCACGCCCTGCGCGGCCGACGTCGGCAACACCAGCCCGGCGCTTTGCAGGCGTGGCTCCGGTACACCGAACATCAGTACCAGGACGATCAGCCCCGGCAGGCCGATCGACATCAGCGTGGTCTGCCAGGGGGCCAGGGTACCCAGCACCGGCAAGGTCAAGGGATGGGCGCTGAAGTAGCCGAGCACAAGGCCGGTGGCCAGCAGGCCACCGCCGACACCGACCGGGCCGCCGGCACCGAACACGCCCAGGGCGCGGCCACGCTTGTGCGGCACGAACAGATCGCTGATCAGCGACACGGCGCCGGGCAGCAGCACCGCTTCGCCCACCGCCACGCCGATGCGGGCCACCAGCAGGTGCCAGAACTCGCTGGCCAGGCCGCTGGCAGCGGTGGCCAGGCACCACACACCGATGCCGACCGTGATGATCAGGCGCCGGTTGCCACGGTCGATCAGCCGTGCAAGTGGCAGGCCCGCCAGGGAGTAGAAGGCCGCGAAGGTGAAGCCGTGGAGCAGGCCCATCCAGGTGTCATTGACGTGCAGGGACTGCTGGATCGGCCCGACCAACAGGCTGAGGATCTGCCGGTCCATGATCGAGAAGACGTAGGCAAGCAGCAGCACACCCAGGGCATAGCTGGCCTGGCCATGACTGGGCAGCCACGGCGCCGTGCGGGGCATCGCCGTGGCGTGGAGCGTCGTTGTACGGGTCATCGACGGGTTACCTCTGGGACTGAATGTTGAAGTCGAGGCTGCGCGGTGTACGGCACACCGCGCAGGGCTGCCTTAGCGTGCTGCCGGGGCGCCGTCGAGTTGCTGCCAGAGGTGGCTGTTGTGCCAGGCGTTATCCGTGCGCCAGTACGCCGGCAGCTCGGCGCCGGTGTGCTGGATGAGGCGACCGATCAGTGACTTGAGCTGTTGGGCCTCTTTGAAGGAGAGGGCTTCGGGCGCGCGGCCCAGAAGAGAACCCAGCCCGTTCTCGTCGATGCTGGTGTGCTCCTGGCCCGGGGCTGCGGCGGGGAGCAGGCGGCGGTAGCCGCCGCCTTGGAACACCAGCGGGTCCTTGTCGAAGCGGTCGAAGGCCAGCACTTCGCCGACCAGAATGATGTGGTCGCCGCCCTCGTACTGGTAGGTGGTCTTGCACTGGAAGCGTGCCGAGCAGCCATCGAGCAAGGGGACGTCGCTGGGCCCGCGCTGCAGCTCAAGGGCCTGGAACTTGTCGCTGGCGCTTTTGGCGAAGCGATTGGACAGCGCCTCCTGGTCGGTGGCCAGGATATGCACGGCAAAGTGCGAACCTTCGGTGAAGGCCTGGGCCGAGGAGGAGTCCTTGTTGATGCTCCACAGCACCAGCGGCGGGTCGATCGACACCGAGTTGAAACTGTTGGCGGTCAATCCGTAGTCCTGGCCGTCCTGCCCGCGGGTGGTGACGATGGTCACGCCGGTGGTGAAGGCGCCCAGCGCCTGGCGGAACTGCCGGGGGTCGAAGTTGGAAGTGTTCATTGATGTGGACTCCATTGCCGCCGGGCGTGCCGGCGGCTAATTGTTGTTGGGGTGGAGTGACTCAGCGCTTGAGCAGCGGCATGACCAGGCGGCCGAAGCGCTCGGCTTCTTCGTGGTGCGGGTAGCCGGACAGGCAGAAGCCCGTGCAACCGGCATCGACGAAGGCCAGCAATTGGTCGGCGACTTGTTGGGGATTACCGACCACCGCCACGCCGGCACCGGGACGCACCTCGGTGATGCCGGTCCACAGGTGCGGGGTCATCTTGCGTCCGACCGTTCGCGACAGTTCTTTCTGTCGCTGGTTGGCGACGGACTCCGCCATCATGGTTTTGACCTGCTCGGTCCAGGCCGGGTCGGCGCCGTCGACCAGGGCATCGGCGGCGGCCCAGGCCTGTTCTTCGGTTTCGCGGCAGATGATCTGCAGGCGCATGGCGAACTCGATCTCTTCACCGCGGCCGTACTTGGCCGCGCGTTCACGCATTTCCTTGACCTGCTCGGCGATACGCTCCGGGTAATCGCCCCAGAACAGGTGTACCGCAGAGTGCTTGGCGGAGATTTCGGCGGCCTGCTCGGAGCCGCCGCCGAGGAAGAACGGCGGGTGGGGTTGCTGGAACGGTGCCGGGATGACCTTCGGGCCATGGGCCTGGTAGTACTTGCCCTCGTACTCCACACCGTCTTCGGTCCACAGGCGTTTCATCAGCTCGACTTCTTCTTCGAGCTGCTCGTATCGACCTTCCTTGGAGCAGATCTGGCCCTCGGCGTAGGCGTCCTTTTCGCTGAGGCCAGCGATCAGGTTGATGTAGATGCGCCCCTTGGACATCTGGTCGAAGGTGGCGAACATCTTCGCCTGGGCGACCGGATGGATGAAGCCGGGCTTGACCGCCACCAACGCCTTCAGGCGCTCGGTACGGGCCACCACGAACGCGGCGGTCACCCAGGCATCCCAGCAGAAGGGGGTGACCGGGACCAGTACGTAATCGAAACCGGCCTGTTCGGCGGCAACGGCGACTCGCTCGAAATGCTCGCGGGATTGCGAAATGCTCTTGGTCGGATCACTGAAGGCGGTGGTGTCGCCAATGGTGGGAATGAACCAGCCCATTTGCAGGGTTTTATTGTTATTCATGATTGCGCTCTCACACAGATGTGGGGGGTGGAGCGACTACACCAAAGCCTGTACCGTGAAGGAAATGAATATGTGGAATTCCGGGAATGCACAACATTAATACCCGTACCCTGGACCTGAACCTGCTGGTGGTCTTCGCCACCCTGTGGGAGACGCAGAACGTCACCCGCGCCAGTGAGCGCCTGGCGCTCAGCCAGCCGGCGGTCAGCCACGCCCTGCGGCGGTTGCGCGAGCGACTGGGCGACGAACTGTTCGTGACCGGCCGCAGTGGCCTGGTACCGACGGCGCGTGCGGCCGAACTGATCGGCCCGGTGCGCGATGCGCTGATGCGCCTGGACGATGTGTTGCAAGGCTCCGAACCCTTCCTGCCGGCCGCGGCCAAACGCAAATTCCGCATTGCCTCCGGCGACTTCGTCGAATTCCTGATCCTGCCGCGGCTGATCCAGCACATCGCGCGCGAGGCGCCGGGGGTGATGATCGAGGTGGTGCCGCTGCCGCCCGCCAGCACCGTGGCGCCGTTGCTGGAACGGGGCGACATCGACCTGGTCATCAGCACACCCATGACGCTGGCTGCCAGCCTGCGCCACGAGCCGATCACCACGGTGTCGTTGCTTACGCTGATCTGGGAGCGCGAAGGTCTGGCGCCCGGACGCTTCCCCCTGGAGCTCTACCTTGAGCGGCCGCAGGTGATGATCGAAATGCACCAGCGTGAGGGCAACATCATCGACACGACCCTCAAGGCCCAGGGCCTTGCCCGTCGTATCGGTGTGCTGGTGCAGAACTTCATGGCGATGCCGGTGATCGCTTCACAGACGGGCTACATCTGCAATCTGCCGGGCCCGATCGCCCGTGTTTTCGCGCACACGTTCGGCCTCAGTTGCCATGAGCCGCCGGTCGACTTCCCGGCACCGGAACTGGTTGCCTACTGGCACAGCCGGTTCGATACCGACCCGGGCCTGAAATGGCTGCGAGAGCGGATAAAAGACTGTGCAATCCCGTAGGAGCGGGCTTGCTCCGCGATAGCGGTGTAACAGGCAGAACGCTATCGCGGGGCAAGCCCGCTCCTACCGGGTTGAAATGCGTGGCGTTGGCCGACAGAATCGCGCCCCGATCCGGGCAAATGAAGAAGGGCAGCCGTTGAACGAACAGACATTGTCCATGCGTCTTGAACGCGTGGCAGCGCAGGTGCCCGCCGGGGCCCGCCTGGCCGATATCGGCTCGGATCACGGCTACCTGCCGGTGGCCTTGATGCGCCGTGGCCTGATCGCGGCGGCGGTGGCCGGCGAGGTGGCGTTGACGCCGTTTCGCGCCGCCGAACGCACCGTGCGCGAAGAGGGCCTGGAGGGGCACATTACCGTGCGCCTGGCCAATGGCCTGGCGGCGATCGAGCCGGGTGACGGCATCACCGCGGTCAGCCTGTGCGGCATGGGCGGCGAGACGATCCGCGACATCCTTGAGCGCGACAAGACGCGCCTGAGCGGCAAGGAACGCTTGATCCTGCAGCCCAACGGCGGCGAGCAGCCGCTGCGCCTGTGGCTGATGGAAAACGGTTACCGCATCCTCCATGAGGAAGTGCTGCGCGAGAACCGTTTCGACTATGAAATCATCGTCGCCGAGCACAGCGGGCCGGTGCTGTACACCGACCTTGAACTGTACTTCGGTCCGTTGCTGATGCAGGCGCGCAGCGAGGCGTTCCTGGTCAAATGGCAACGCAGGTTGCGCCTCAAGCAACGGATCCTGACACACCAGGCGGCGCCTGAAGACGTCGCCCGGCAAGTCCGCTGGATCACCGAGCTGTTGAAACCCTAGGTAGGAGCGGGCTTGCCCCGCGATGGCGGTGTAACAGGCAGACCGCTATCGCGGGGCAAGCCCGCTCCTACCGATGCTCCTGCTAGATGCGGAAGCTGCCTACCAGGTGCTTCAGGCGGCTGGCCTGTTGCTCCAGGTCGGAGCAGGCGCGCAGGGTGGCCTGCAGGTTTTCGACCCCTTCCTGGTTGAGCATGTTGATTTCGTTGATGTCCATGTTGATCGCCTCGACCACGGCGGTCTGCTCCTCGGTCGCGGTGGCCACCGACTGGTTCATGCCGTCGATTTCACCAATGCGCAGGTTCACGCTGCCCAGGCGCTCACCGGCCTGATTGGCGATCTCGACGCTGTCCTGGCTGTGGCGCTGGCTCTGGCCCATGGTCTCGACCGACTCGCGGGCACCGACCTGCAACTCCTCGATCATGTTCTGCACTTGCTGCGCCGATTCCTGGGTGCGGTGCGCCAGGTTGCGCACTTCATCGGCGACCACGGCAAAACCACGACCGGCTTCACCGGCCCGCGCGGCCTCGATTGCGGCGTTGAGGGCGAGCAGGTTGGTCTGTTGGGAAATGCTGGTGATCACTTCGAGAATCTGGCCGATGTTCACGGTCTTGCTGTTGAGCGTCTCGATGTGCGAGCTGGAGGTGCAGATCAGGTCGCAAAGGCGGTTCATGGCGGCGATGTTGCGGTCGACCACCTGCTGGCCTTCTTCGGCCAGGCGGCGTGCCGAGCTGGCCTGCTGCGAAGCTTGCGCTGCGTTATGGGCGATTTCCTGGGCGGCGGCGCCCAGCTCGTTGATCGCGGCGGCAACGCTGTTGGTGCGGTTGGATTGCTCGTCGGAGTTGACCATCGAGGAGTTGGACGCGCTGACCACGCGCAATGCCACTTCGTTGACCTGCTCGGTGGCTGACGACACCTCGCGGATCGAGCCGTGGATACGCTCGACAAAGCGGTTGAAGGCGTTACCCAGTTCACCGAATTCGTCGTGGCTGTGGATCGCCAGGCGCTTGGTCAGATCGCCTTCACCCTGGGCGATGTCCTCCATGGCCCGGGTCATGGTCAGCAGCGGTTGCAGCAGCACACGGATCAGCAGGCCGAGCAGGGCGATGATGATGGCCACCGCAATGAGCGTGGCAATGATCGCCGAGGTGCGAAACTCGCTGAGCATCGCATAGGCCTTGTTCTTGTCCACCGACAGGCCGATGTACCAGTTGGCCGAAGGCAGCCCCTTAATCGGCGTGAAGGTCAGCAGGCGGGCGTGGCCATCGGCCTGGACTTCGGTCAGCTCACCCGACAGTCGAGGCGTGCGCCCCGGGAACAGGTCCGACAGCGATTTCATTACCAGCGTCTGGTCCGGGTGGACCAGGATCTTGCCCTGGTCGTTGACCAGGAAGGCGTAGCCCATGCCGCCGAAGTTCAGCGAATTGATGATCTGCACCAGGCCTTCGAGCGACAGGTCGCCACCGACCACACCGATGCTGCTGGACACTTTGCTGAGGATGCCGATCACCGTCTTGTTGGTGGTCAGGTCGATGTAGGGTTCGGTGAGTATCGCGCCGCTGGCGTTCATGCCGTCCTTGTACCAGGGGCGGGGGCGCGGGTCGTAGCCGTCGGGCATCTTGGTGTCGGGACGCACGCTGAAGCCGCCATCCACCTTGCCGAGGTAAACGGTCAGAAAGCTGGAAACCAGCGCCCGCTGGCCCATCAGGGTCTCGGCATTGGCAGGGTCCTGGGCGATGTTCTGCGCCAGGTTTTCCACCAGCGTGATCCGCCCCTCTAGCAGGTTGCGAATGTTGGTGGCGGTCGATTCGCCCATTTCGGCCAGGTAGTTTTCCAGGCTGGCGCGGGTAGCATTGCGTTGCAGGTAGTCGTTGTAGAGGGTGAACAGGGTGAAGGCGAGCATCACGATCAAAGACGCGGCCAAAAGAATTTTGTGACTGAAACGAAGACTTCTGTTCATGGCGTGGTGAGTTCACTCGATTTTTATCGGGACGTTTGAACGGTATCGGCCATGGGTAGCGAGATCTTGAGCACTAAATGATGGCTAGTTAATATCACTCGATCGCAGCCTGACGGCAGGGGCTACGCTTTGGCGATGCACCTCACCTGCCGAGGAAAACGCCATGAGCCTTGCCTCCTTGTCCGAGCTCGATGCCGCGCTGCCGATTCTGGCCCGCAAGATCCGTGTGCTGGAGGCGCTGTCCTGGCCGGACGGTGTCGAGGAAGCCTTCCTGAAGGACTGGCGCGCCGGCAAGGCGCAACTGCCCGATGTCGATCAGCGCCCCCGTGACCACAGCGTCGACATCGCCGCGCTGGAGGCCTTTATCGGCCGCTGCGATGTGGGCCATCCGGCCGGGCACTTCCTGGCCATGACCGCCCGCAGTTATGCCACCGCCGGGCGCATGCTGGGTGCCATCGGCACCCCGGACTTCACACACTATTCCTGCGCGTTGTACCGGCGTCCGGATTTCTACTATCCGAAGCAGCAACTCAGCATGCTGGACGCCGCCCGATTCTTCCTCACCACCACCGACGCCCTGCTGGGCGGCACCCGCATTCCCCCCACCGAGGCCAACATCCCGGCGGCAGACTTTGCGGCCTGGCTGCAGCCCGAGCTGGACCGCTTTTTTGGTGTGGGCCAGGTCGCAATCAAGCTTGATCCGACCCTCGCCGCCAAGGCCATCGCCGGAACCAGCCGTATCCGCTTGCGTGCCAGCGCGCTGTTCTCGGAACTGGACAAAAACCAGCTGTTGCAACACGAGGCCTTCGTGCACGTCGCCACCGCGCAGAACGGCGCCTTGCAACCCAACCTCAAATGCCTGGGCCTGGGGGCGCCGCGCACCACCCAGACCCAGGAGGGCATCGCCACCCTGGCCGAGTTGTTCACCGGCAGCATGGACATCAACCGCCTGCGCCGCCTGGCCCTGCGCGTGCTTGCGGTTCAGCAGGCAATGGACGGGGCCGATTTCATCCAGGTGTTCGAGGGGTTTCTGGCGGCGGGCCAGTCACAGGAAGAGTCCTTCCGCTCGACTCAGCGGATTTTCCGTGGCGCCGACCTGCGAGGCGGCTCGGCGTTTACCAAGGACGCGGCCTACCTGACCGGTTTGCTGGGTGTCCACACCCTGATGCGCATCGCCATCCGCGACAACCGGCCGGAACTGGTGGGGCGCCTGTTTGCCGGCCGCCTGAGCCTGAGCGACACCCTGCGCCTGGGGCCGCTGTTCGACTCGGGCTGGCTCAAGGGACCGGTGCATGTGCCGGCGTGGGCCAGCGACCTGCGGCTGCTGGCGGCGAACCTGGCGTTCTCTGCGTTTATCGCCAGGATCAAGCTGGAGGTGCTGGACTTTGACATGTTCATGGCCTTTGCCGACGAGCATGAGGCGGACGCCAGTGCCTGCTGAGGGCTGCTAGGCTGTCGCCGTTCTGACCAAAGGAGTGGACCATGCTGTTCAAAGACAAAGTCGCCATCGTCACCGGGGCTGCCCAAGGACTTGGACTCGCGTACGCCAAGGCCCTGCTGGCCGAAGGCGCCCGGGTTGTCATCAGCGACCTGGGTACCGACCGGGCAGGCGCAGGCCAGGATGAAAGCGTCGCCCATGCCGCCGTACGCGCATTGCAGGCCGAGGGTGGGCAGGTGGTGGCGCATACCGGAAACCTGGATCAAGAGGCGGGGTGCAAGGCGCTGGTGGAACTGGCCATTGAGCAGTTCGGCGGGCTCGACATCCTGATCCACAACGCCGGGTGGGTCGGCTATCAGTCGATCGAGGAGCAAGACGCGGCGTTCCTGCAACGCTCGTTGGGCATCAACGTGCAGGCACCGATCTGGTTGAGCAAACATGCCTGGCCGCACCTCAAGCGCTCCGCTGCTGCCCGGGTGGTGCTGACCACCTCTGATCGCGCCATGTACACGCAATACGCCCAGGTGGGCCTGACGGCGTACGCGGCCGGCAAGATGGCGCAGATCGGCATCATGAACGCCCTGAGCATGGAGGGCCGCGCGCACGGCATCCTGGTCAACGCGGTGTCGCCGGTGGCCAAGACGCGCATGTGGGGCATCACCCAGCCGCCCGAGAACCTCAAGCCGGAGTGGGTCACCCCGGGCGTGCTGTACCTGGCCAGTTCGCTGTGCCAGGACACTGGCCTGATCCTGCGGGCCAGCAACGGCCAGTTCACCGCCACGCGGTTCTGCGAGAACCCGGGCGTGGACTACCCGACCGACCTTGCCCGGATCCCATGCGCGAGTGTGGAGGAAGTGGCAAGCCAGTGGGAGCGGATCAGGGAGCAGGGTGAGCGTTGATTGGTCTTGCGGGCGACTGCTTTGCAGTCGTGGTTGTGTGCTAAATCGCGACCCCAGGGGTAGGAGCGGGCTTGCCCCGCGAGAGGCCGGCACAGCCAGCAAAATAGGTGCTGCCTGAACCATTGATCGCGGGGCAAGCCCGCTCCCACCGGTGCGATCCACACACGAGGCCAGGCCCTTGTAGCCGCTGGCGCCAGCCTGCGATCGGCCGCGTAGCGGTCGTGGCTGTGTGCTAAATCGCCACCCCCGGGGTAGGAGCGGGCTTGCCCCGCGAGAGGCCGGCACAGCCAGCAAAACAGGTGTTGTCTGAACCATTGATCGCGGGGCAAGCCCGCTCCCACCGATCCGATCCACACACGAGGCCAGGCCCTTGTAGCCGCTGGCGCCAGCCTGCGATCGACCGCGCAGCGGTCGTGGTTGTGTGCTAATTCGCCACCCCCGGAGTAGGAGCGGGCTTGCCCCGCGAGAGGCCGGCACAGCCAGCAAAATGGGTGCTGCCTGAACCATTGGTCGCGGGGCAAGCCCGCTCCCACCGCGGCCGTGACCCAGGCGAACTGGCGGGTAGGTTTGGCCGGTTCTCATAGGCGCTGCCTATTCGGAATTGCTGTTGATCTGCAGCAATATCGAACCGCCAGGGCAAGCCTAGGCTGATGCAGCTGGGCACAGGCCAACGGCCAAGGCGGCACCATGAACCGTAAACGCATCGTCTGGGAAAGCATCCTCCTGGGCTTTCCTTGCGTCCTTCTGCCGGTTCTGCTGATGGGGTACCTGGCCTGGATGCTCAACCTGAACTCGGCCCAGCAGCGTCTGCAAGACCTGGCTGTCGTTGCCTCCAGCCGGGCCAGCAGCACCGTCAACGAAGCCGCCGGTGCGCTCAAGCGCATCGCCGGCTCCTCCCTTGCACCTTGCACGCCGGAAAGCATCGACCAGATGCGCCTGCTGACCATCAATACCTTCTCCGTGAAGTCGGTCGGCTATGTCGAAGAGGAAGTGTTCGCCTGCGGCTCCTGGGGTTCGGTGGGCCAGCATGTGACGCCGTGGCGGGAAGATTTCACCACCGCCGACGGTGTGCGCGTGTCGCTCGGTGTACAGCCGCGCATCGTCGACGCCAAACCGATGATGGCCCTGCAGTACGCCGCGTTCAACGTGCTGGTGGACCCTCAGCAGTTCCTCCAGGTGGCCATCGATGACAATGTTCAACTGGCCGTGGGCACTGCCGGGGGGCATCTGGTCAGCGCCTCACGGCCGGAGGTGGAGCGGTTTTTGAGCCGCGTACACACCGGGACGCACGAGGGGCTGGAGGAGGGCTATCTCTACACCCTGGTACACAGCGGCGACTGGGTAGCGATTGCGGCCCTGTCGCGGCAGGAGTTACTGCAAGGGCTGATTCGGATGGAAATGCTCTTGCTGCCGATCGGCGGGTTGATGGCCGGGGTGCTGGCCATGGTGCTGGTCAGGCGTACGCGACGACGCTTGTCGCCTTTGGCCGAGCTTCGCCTGGCAGTGCGCAACCGCCAATTCATCGTTCATTACCAGCCGATCGTGAGCCTGGGCGATGGCCGCTGCATCGGTGCCGAGGCGCTGCTGCGCTGGCGCCGGCAGGACGGTAGCCTGATAAGTCCGGATGCGTTCATACCGCTGGCCGAGAAGAGTGGCTTGATCCTGCCGATCACCGATCAGGTGTTCGAGCAGGTGATGCGCGACCTTGGCCCGTTGTTGGTAAAAGAGCGCGACCTGCATGTGTCTATCAACCTGGCGGCGGCAGACGTCAGTAGCGGCCGCTTTTTGCCCAGGCTTGAAGCCACCCTGACCAAGGCCGGCGTGCGTCCGGAGCAGATCTGGCTGGAGGCGACCGAGTGTGGTTTTGTGGAAATCGACAAGGCGCGGACAACCGTCAATCGCGCGCGTGCGATGGGGCATCTGGCGGCCATCGATGATTTTGGTACCGGCTTCTCCAGCCTTCAGCACCTGCAGCAGTTGCCGCTGGATATCCTGAAAATCGACAAGTCGTTTGTCGACACCCTCGACCCGGACAACGCTGCCGGCTCGGTCACCACCCATATCATTGAAATGGCCAAGAGCCTGCGCTTGAAGATCGTCGCCGAGGGCATCGAGACCCAGGCGCAGGTGGATTGCCTGCGTCGACAGGGGGTGGAATTTGGTCAGGGGTGGTATTTCGCCAAGGCGATGCCGGGGGAGGCGTTTGAACGTTTTTACCGGGCGCCTGTGCCGGCGTTTTCGCGGGGCAAGCCCGCTCCCACAGGGGTTGTGTGAGGTCGCGAGGGATTACCCCGCCGCCTCAAGGTAGGAGCGGGCTTGCCCCGCGAGAGGCCGGGACAGCCAGCAAAATGGGTATTGTCTGAACCATTGATCGCGGGGCAAGCCCGCTCCCACCGGGGGGGAGGCGGATTACCCTCGCAACCGCCGCCACAACGTCGTGCGACTGATGCCCAGCCGCCGCGCCGCTTCATCATGGTTGCCCTGGCACGCCTCCAGTGTCTGGCGCACGTGCGTCAATTGCGCGGCCTTGCCCAACGCGCGCAGGTCTTCGGGCTCCACCGGCAAGTGCGCCGACGGTCCCTCGCGGTGCTCGAACAACTCGGGCAGTAAACGCGCCAGCCGTGGTTCGTCGATCTCGCCATGCTGTGTCAGTTCCCTGGCCGAGAGCACCGCGCGTTCGACGATGTTTTCAAGCTCGCGCACGTTGCCCGGCCAGGGGTAGTCCAGCAGGTACGGCATCAAGGCCGGGGGCAGGGCGCCTGCACCGCGCGGCTGGCCGCTGACCAGCAGGCCCTGGACGATGCCTCGGGCGATCAGGGCGATGTCTTCGCGCCGCTCGCGCAGCGGCAGGGTCTGCAGGCGAAGGATGTTCAGGCGGTAGTACAGGTCCGTACGAAACTGCCCGGCCTCGATGGCGCCGCGCAAGTCCTGGTGGGTGGCGGCGATGATGCGCACGTCGATGGCGATCGGCTCGGTGCCGCCCAGGCGCAACACTTCGCGCTCTTGCAGCACCCGCAACAGGCGGGTCTGCAGCGACACCGGCATGTCGCCGATCTCGTCAAGAAACAGCGTGCCGCGATGCGCGGCCTCGAACAGCCCCGGCTTGCCGCCCTTGCGCGAGCCGCTGAATGCCCCCTCTTCATAGCCGAACAGCTCGCTTTCGAGCAGCGACTCGGGGAAGGCTGCGCAGTTGATCGCCACGAACGGTCCATGGGGGCGCTTGCTGGCGTTGTGGATGCCCTGGGCCAGCAGCTCCTTGCCGGTGCCGCTCTCGCCGGTGATGAGGATGGTCGAGTCGGTCAGGGCATAGCGTTCGGCCAGGTGCAGCAGTTCGCGATTGGCCAGGCTGTTGCCGCTGATCTGGTCCAGCCGGTACTTGGCAACGAACGCGCCGGGGCGGCGCGAGGAGCGGATGCGCTGGTCGGCGCGCTGTACCGCAGTGGTGTCCTGGCAGGTCAGGACCATGCCGGTCCGCTGGCCGTTCTCAAGGATGGGCAGCACGTTGCTGACCACCTGGTGGGCACCCAGGCGGATCACCTGGTTTTCCTCGCCGATGCCATCGCGCAAGGCTTGCGCCAGGTCCAGCGCCGGACATAGCTCCTGCAACGGGCGCCCGAGTGCGGCACTGGGCGGCAGGTCCAGCAGCAGCGCCAGCGCCGGGTTCAGCGACTGCACGATGCCGTGGTTGTCGATCGCCGCCACACCGGCGGGGATGTGCTGCAACACACCGTTCAGGTGCTGGCGCTTGGCGATCTCGATGCGCTGGCTGTGCAGAATGCCAACGGCTTCTTCCAGCGCCTTGCGGACCGTTTCGCTGCTCAACGCCAGCACGCCGTGCAGGCCGGCCTGTTCGGCCAGTTCCAGCACCGTGGAGGAGCCGATGACACTGCGACACCCCAGCTTCGCCACCTGCTCCACCGCTGCCCGTGCCTGTTCCAGGCTGGTGTAGGAGGCCTGATGGAACTGCACGGTGAACAGCCCGGCCATGGCCTGCAGTTCAGCATTGATGTGGCTGTAGCTGAGGATTGCCACCTGCGCCGAGTGCGCGCGTGCCTGCTCCAGGGCGCGCAGCAGGTCGGCGCCGCTGATGCGCATGGACAGCACCGGGCGGGTCAGGTGTTTGCGCAGGTAGGCCGCCGTTGCGCCGGCGCACACAAACACATCGACCTCGCCGCGCCGCTCCAGCTCGCAGGCCACTTGCAGCGCTTCCTCCACCGAGGTGTCGAGCACCTGGATGCTGGTCTCTTCGGCGAAGTCACCCATCAGCCCTTCGACCACACGCGCCAGCCGGCTTTGCTGGACGGGGCGTTCCAGGTGGCTGATGAGCACGACGATCTGGGCGCGGGGCAGGGACATGAGTGGCTCCTTTGTTCAAGGATGAAATTGTTTTGCAGAGTTGAACAGATTTGATTCAAGAGTGAAACGTCTAACCGCTGCCGTGCCACACCGGGGTGACCGCACCATGTGGCAAAGCCCTGGCAGAACGGGGCTTTGCGGCGGATCAGCGCTGCCCTGGCGGATGTTGGCCCGGCGGTTGCTATAGCTAACCCGCCACAGGCAACCCCGATAAAAAATCCAAAGGGCAGGGCGAATCGAGTCATGAGCAGTCTCAACGCAGCATCCCAGGCCGCTGGCGTACACAGCGACGCGGCGAACGACCAACCTCTGCTGGCGTTCATTGGCGAGCAGGCCCAGGCGCAGCGGGTGGTCATCCTGCAACGCAAACAGCTTTCCGGCGGAGCCATCCAGGAAAACTGGCTGCTCGATCTGCAGCTCGACGGCGGCCCCTTTGCCGGTGTGCAGCGCTGGGTACTGCGCAGCGATGCCGCTTCCGCGCTGCCGGCAAGCCTGAGCCGCGCCCAGGAGTTTGCCGTGCTCGGCCAGGTGCATCGCGCCGGGGTGAAAGTGCCACGGCCGTTGTGGTTGTGCCGGGACCCGGCGGTGATTGGCCGCGCCTTCTTCCTCATGGAGTGGATGCCCGGTATTGCGGCGGGGCGTTTGCTCAGTGGCCAATCTGCGGCCCAAGGCAATGCGCAATTGGCCGCCGAGCTGGGCGCCAACCTTGCGCGCTTGCATCAGCTGCGCCCGCCCTGCGCCGAGCTGGACTTTCTGCCGCTGCCCGACACCGCGCCGGCACTGGCCAGCATCGCCACGTACCGCGCGTTTCTCGACGGCCACGGGGGTGCCCATCCGGTGCTGGAATGGGGCCTGCGCTGGTGCGAACGCAATGCACCGAGCGACAGCACGCTCTGCCTGCTGCATCGCGATTACCGCAGCGGCAATTACCTGGCCGACGCCGCCGGTTTGCAGGCTGTACTGGACTGGGAATTCACCGGCTGGGGCGATCCCCGCGAAGACATCGGCTGGTTCAGCGCCCGTTGCTGGCGCTTCGCTCGACCGGACCTCGAGGCGGGCGGCATCGGCCAACTGGATGATTTTTTGCGCGGCTACCGCGAGGTCGCCCCGCTGCACATCGACCGTGAACAACTCGATTACTGGCAAGTGATGGCGACCCTGCGCTGGGCTGTGATCGCCCTGCAACAAACCCAACGCCACCTCTCGGGCGAAGAGCCGTCGCTCGAACTGGCGCTGACCGGGCGCCTGTTGCCGGAGCTGGAACTGGACATCCTGCGCCTGACCTCAGGAGCCACACAATGAACCGCCCCGACGCCCGCGAGCTGCTGCACATCGCTCGCCAGACCCTGCTGCAGGAGCTGCTGCCCGCACTGCCTGCCGACAAGCGCTACCTGACCCTGATGGTCGCCAATGCCATGGCCATCGCTGGCCGCGAGTACCAGGCCGCCAGTGGCGCATCGGCCATGGAATGCGAGCAGCTGCAGGCGCTGCTGGACGACCGCCAGCTGTCGCTGGAAGACGCCCGCAAGGGGCTGGCCGCGGCCATCCGCGAAGGCCGGTTCGACGCAGGCGATGAACGCGACCGCCTGCTTGAGGCGCTGCACCAGACCACCCTCGCACAGCTGGCAATCAGCAACCCCAAGGCGCTGCCATGAACGCGCCCGTCGCCCCTCTTGAATACCGCACCGTGCCACGCACCCAAGGACAGCCATGAATTTCTCTCTCTCCGACGATTTGCTTGCCCTGCAAGAGAAGACCCGCGCCTTTATCGCCGAGCAGGTGATCCCGCTGGAAAACGATCCACGCCAGACCGCCCATGGTCCCAGCGAAAGCCTGCGCCAGGCGTTGGTCGAACGCGCCCGCAACGCAGGCCTGCTGACCCCGCACGCCAGCCGCGACATGGGTGGCCAGGCGCTGAGCCATATCGCCAAGGCCATCGTCTTCGAGGAGGCCGGTTACTCGCCGCTGGGCCCTGTGGCGATGAACATTCATGCGCCGGATGAAGGCAACATTCACCTGATGGACGTGGTCGCCACCGAGGCGCAGAAAGACCGCTGGTTGCGTCCGCTGGTGCAGGGCCATATCCGTTCCTGCTTTGCCATGACCGAGCCTGCGCCGGGCTCCGGCTCCGATCCGTCGATGCTGCGCACCACCGCCACCCGCGACGGTGACGACTACCTCATCAATGGCCGCAAGTGGCTGATCACCGGCGCCGAGGGTGCCGGGTTCGTGATCATCATGGCGCGCATGGAAGACGGCACCGCCACCATGTTCCTCAGCGACATGGACCGCGAGGGCATCGTCCACGAGCGTCAGCTCAACTCCCTGGACAGCTGCTTTACCGGCGGCCATAGCCAGTTGCGCTTCGACAACCTGCGCATTCCGGCCAGCGACGTGCTGGGTGAGATCGGCGCCGGCTTTCGCTATGCCCAGGTACGCCTGGCGCCAGCGCGGCTGACCCATTGCATGCGCTGGCTCGGTGCGGCCCGTCGGGCCCACGACATCGCCTGCGACTACGCCCGCACCCGTGATTCGTTCGGCAAGCCGCTGGGCGAGCACCAGGGGGTCGGCTTCATGCTCGCCGACAACATGATGGACCTGCACGTGGTTCGCCTGGCGGTCTGGCATTGCGCCTGGGTGCTCGACCAGGGCCAGCGCGCCAATGTCGATTCGAGCATGGCCAAGGTGATCAGCGCCGAAGCGCTGTGGCGGGTGGTCGACCGCTGTGTGCAGATGCTCGGTGGTCGCGGGGTGACCGACGACACCGTGGTCGAGCGGATCTTCCGGGACATCCGCCCGTTCCGTATCTACGACGGCCCGAGCGAAGTCCATCGCATGAGCCTGGCGAAAAAGATCCTCGACCGCCGTACAGGAGCGCACTGATGCAGCCCGCGATTGCCCAACTGTTCAACCTGGAAGGCCGTCGCGCCCTGGTCACCGGCGCCTCCAGCGGCCTGGGCCGGCACTTCGCCCTGACCCTGGCCGCCGCCGGTGCCGAGGTGGCGGTGGCGGCGCGGCGCAGCGAGCCGTTGCGCCAACTGGTGTACGACATCCAGGCGGCCGGCGGCCGGGCCAGCGCCCATTCACTCGACGTCACCCGCCGCGACGCCATCTGCCGCTGCCTCGATGAGGTCGGCCCGCTGGACATCCTGGTCAACAACGCCGGCGTCAGCGACAGCCGCACTGTGCTGGCCTATGACGACGAGGGCTGGGACCAGATTCTCGACACCAACCTCAAGGGCGCCTGGATCGTTGCCCAGGAAACCGCGCGGCGGATGGTGCAGGCGCAGCGTGGCGGCAGTGTGATCAACGTCACCTCCATTCTCGCCAGCCGCGTGGCCGGCGCGGTCAGCCCCTACGTGGCGGCCAAGGCCGGGCTGGCCCACCTGACCCGCGCCATGGCGCTGGAGCTGGCGCGCCATGGCATCCGGGTCAACGCCCTGGCGCCGGGCTATGTGATGACCGAACTGAACGAAGCATTTCTTCGCAGTGAAGCGGGGGAGAAGCTGCGGGCGCGGATTCCCAGCCGTGCGTTCAGCCGGCCGGCGGACCTCGACGGTGCGCTGTTGCTGCTGGCCTCCGATGCCGGCAAGGCCATGACCGGCGCCGAGATCGTGGTCGATGGAGGGCATCTGTGCAGCGGCCTGTAGGCCGTCTGCGGCAACGCCTCTGAAGCACAACAACAGACCGATGACGGTCAGGAGAGCAATACATGATGCCTTCGATGTTTGAAGCGGAACTGGCGCCCAACGACGCCAACTATGTGCCGCTGTCGCCAGTCTCGTTCCTCAAGCGTGCCGCGCACATTTACCCGGACCGCGACGCGGTGATCCACGGCAGCCGTCGCTACAGCTACCGGCAGTTGCACCAGCGCAGCCGCTGCCTGGCCAGTGCGCTGGAGCGGGTCGGCGTCCAGCGCGGCGACCGCGTGGCGGTGCTGGCGCCGAACGTGCCGGAGCTGCTTGAGGCGCACTACGGTGTGCCGGGGGCGGGCGCGGTACTGGTGAGCATCAACATTCGCCTGGAAGCGCACAGCATTGCCTTCATCCTTCGCCACTCGGCGGCCAAGGTGCTTATCTGTGACCGCGAGTTCAGTGCCACGGTGCGCCAGGCCCTGGCCTTGCTGGAAAGCCGGCCTCTGGTGATCGACATCGACGATGCCCAGGCTGTGGGCGGCGAGCTGATCGGCGAGCTGGACTACGAAGCGTTCCTGGCCCAGGGCGACGCCCGGCGGGCGCTTGCGCTGCCGGAAAACGAATGGCAGTCGATTGCCCTGAACTACACCTCCGGCACCACCGGCGACCCCAAGGGCGTGCTGTTGCATCACCGGGGCGCTTACCTCAATGCCTGCGCCGGGGCGCTGATCTTTCAGCTCGGGCCGCGCAGCGTGTACTTGTGGACCCTGCCGATGTTCCATTGCAACGGCTGGAGCCACACCTGGGCGGTGACCCTGTGCGGCGGTACCCATGTGTGCCTGCGCAAAGTGCAGACCACCTCGATCTACACCGCCATCGCCGAGCACGGTGTCACGCACATGAGTGCGGCGCCGGTGGTGATGTCGATGCTGATCCATGCCCAGCAACAGTTCGAGCGAAGCGCCGGTCAGCCGGTGGCGGTGATCACCGGGGGCGCCGCGCCGCCCAGTGCCGTGATCGCTGCCATGGAGGCAAGAGGGTTCAGCATCACCCACGCCTACGGCATGACCGAAAGCTATGGGCCGAGCACCCTGTGCATGTGGCAGCCGGGCTTGGACGCACTGCCGCTGGAGGCCCGTGCGCAGTTCATGGGGCGCCAGGGCGTGGCCCACCCGATGCTTGAAGAAGCCACGGTAGTCGACGTCGAGAGTGGCGAGCCGGTGCCCGCCGATGGCGTTACCCTCGGGGAGCTGGTGGTGCGCGGCAATACGGTGATGAAGGGCTACCTCAACAACCCCTCGGCGACCCGCGCCGCCTTTGCCGATGGCTGGCTGCACACCGGCGACCTGGCGGTGCTGCACGCCGACGGCTACGTGGAGATCAAGGACCGCTCCAAGGACATCATCATCTCCGGTGGCGAGAACATCAGCTCGCTGGAAATCGAGGAAGTGCTCTATCAACACCCGGCGGTGATCGAGGCGGCCGTGGTGGCTCGACCCGACCCGCACTGGGGGGAAACGCCCCATGCGTTCGTGACCTTGCGCGCGGATGCCAGCGCCAGCGTCGGCGCTGATGAGTTGATCCTCTGGTGCCGCCAGCGCCTGGCGCACTTCAAGGCGCCGCGGCATGTCTCGCTGGTGGAGCTACCCAAGACCGCGACCGGCAAGATCCAGAAGTTCGTGCTGCGTGAATGGGCCAGGGCGCCACAGGAGGTGCCCAGCCAGCTTGAACACTGATCGACCCGTCGCACGCCTTTTCCAATAACAACAAGTGCTTTCGTCAGAGGTGGTCACATGCCCAGTTCCAGTCCCTTGTATGCACGCATACGGCGCAACACCCAATTCATCGAGCTGGTGGCTCGACGCAACCGGCTCACGCTGGCCCTTCTGCTGGTGATCGTGGCGGTGTTCTACGCCTACATGGGGCTGGTGTCGTTCTGGCCCGAGCTGATCGGCCAGCGCCTTGCCGAGGGCTCGACGCTCACCGTCGGCGTGGTCGCCGGGGTATCGCTGTTCGTGTTCTTCTGCGCGCTGTCCGGCTTCTACGTGTACCGCGCCAATGGTGAGTTCGACCGCATGACCCGCGAGCTGATCGCCCAGGTCGAGCAGGAGGAGGCCCGATGAACGCACGTTGCTTGCTCGCCCTTGGCGCTGCGCTCTGTTCCACGTCGCTGCTGGCGTCGCCCGCGATGGAGGCGGCAGCACGCCAGCCGTTGAACCTGCATGCCATCGGCATGTTCATGGTGTTCGTGCTCTTCACCCTGGCCATCACCTGGTGGGCCGCGCGGCGCACCCGCTCGACCGCCGATTTCTACAGCGCCGGGGGCGGCATCTCGGGGTTCCAGAACGGCCTGGCGCTGGCGGGCGACTACATGTCGGCCTCGACCTTGCTGGGCATCACCGCGCTGATCTACACCTCAGGCATGGACGGCTACATCTACCTGATCGCCTTCTTCGCCGGCTGGCCCGTGCTGCTGTTGCTGATGACCGAACGGCTGCGCAACCTGGGACGCTTCACCTTCGCCGACATCACTTCGTACCGCCTCGATCAGGGCAAGGTGCGGACCATGGCCGCGATCGGCTCGTTGACCGTGGTGTGTTTCTACCTGGTGGCGCAGATGGTCGGGGCGGGGCAACTGATCAAGCTGCTGTTTGGCCTGGACTACCACATCGCGCTGTTGATTGTCGGGGCGCTGATGATGCTCTACGTGACCTTCGGCGGCATGGTGGCGACCACCTGGGTGCAGATCATCAAGGCCTTCCTGCTGATGGTGGGCGGCACCCTGGTGATGCTGCTGGCGATGAACGAGTTCAACTTCAGCTACGACACCCTGGTCACCCGCGCGATGAGCATTCACGGCCTGGGTGATCGCCTGCTGGCACCCGGCAGCCTGCTGGCCGACCCGCTGACAGCATTGTCGCTGAGCCTCGGGCTGGTGTTCGGGACCGCCGGATTGCCGCATATCCTGATGCGCTTCTTCACCGTCAGCGACGCCAAGGAGGCGCGCAAGTCGGTGCTCTATGCCACCGGCTTCATCGGCTATTTCTTCAACGTGATCTTCCTGCTGGGCCTGGCCTCGATTGTCATCGTCAGCCAGGACCCGCAGTACTTCGAGGGTGGCCAGACCGGCGGCAAACTGCTGGGCGGCGGCAACATGGTGGCCATGCACCTGGCCCAGGCCGTGGGCGGCAACATGCTGCTGGGCTTTCTCTCGGCGGTGACCTTCGCCACCATCCTGGCCGTGGTATCCGGGCTTGCCCTGGCGGGTGCCTCGGCCATCGCCCACGACTTGTATGCGCGGGTGATCAAGAAGGGCACGGCCAGCGAGGCGCAGGAACTGCGCGTCACCAAATTCGCGACCCTGGGCCTGGGGTTGGTCGCCATCGGCCTGGGCATCGTGTTCGAGAACACCAACGTGGCCTTCATGGTGGCGCTGGCGTTTGGGATTGCCGCGTCGGCGAACTTTCCGGTGCTGTTTCTTTCGATGTTCTGGCGTGGGCTGACGACCCGGGGTGCGCTGGCAGGTGGTTACCTGGGGTTGCTGAGTGCGATGGCGTTCGTGGTGCTGTCGAAGCTGGTGTGGGTCGATGTGTTCCACTTCAGCGAGCCGCTGTTCCCGTATACCCAGCCGGCGTTGTTCTCCATGCCGTTGGCGTTCCTGGCGGCCTACGTGTTCTCGAAACTCGACCACAGCGCCCGCGCCAGGGCCGAACGCGAAGCCTTCGAGGATCAGTATGTCCGCGGCCAGACCGGTGTAGGCGCCAGCGGCGCATCGGCCCATTGAGGACCGACTTGGTGGGCTTGGCCCGCGAGGCGGTGTGTCAGGTTGATCGCGATCGCGGGGCAAGCCCGCTCCTACAGTGGTGCGGGCGCGGGCTATGCTGATTCTCCACGCCAAGGGGATTGCATCATGAGCGACGATACAAACGTAAAAGGCCCGGCTTCGTACTTTCCCTCGATCGAGAAAAAGTACGGCCAGCCGATCAGTCATTGGCTCAGTGTGTTGGAAACGATGGGCGCAAAAAAGCACATGGAGCTGGTGGCCGCGCTCAAGACTGAGCATGGCCTGGGGCACGGCCATGCCAATGCCTTGGTGGCGCACTATCTGGCGGCTGCACGGTAGGAGCGGGCTTGCCCCGCGATGCGGTGTGTCAGGTTGATCGTTATCGCGGGGCAAGCCCGCTCCTACCGGGTCCCGTGTTTCAGTGCGGTTGTCACGAACTCAAGGGCTCGACTGAACACCGGGTGGCAGTCGGCATACGGCAAGCGGTCGAGCGACGCCCAGAAGAATTCAAAGCAATGGCCGTTGTCGTCCAGCGTGTGGTGGGACCATTGTTCAGGCAGGGGTGCGTGCGCCTGGCACAAGTGAAACGACCAGATTTGATCGAGGTGGCCGGCATCCCAGCAACCCAGGTCGCTTGAGACGTGGGCAGCGCGGATTCCCGACTCTTCCTGCAACTCACGCAGCGCTGCTTGCGCTGGCGTTTCATCTTTCTCGATGGTGCCCTTGACCAGTTGTACCCCGGCCAGGGGGTGACGAAACAGCAGGATGCGGGGGTGTGGGGCAGGGGAGAGGACAACGGCGCAGGCTTTGTTCGGGTGCATGGCGAGTTCCGCAAGGGCGTTCTGGTAAGGCTGGATTGGCTGTCGACTCACGAGGCGTGGGCAGTATGTCTGACTTTGTGGCAGTCAGAAGGCCCGAGTAGCTCACCGCTGGATGAGCGAACCTCCATCGGCATCAGCGCCTGTCCGGAGGCGTTGTCCACCAGCACGGAGTGGGTCTCGCCCGGCTCGAACAGGAAACGTTCGCCCCACTGCCTCATGCTGACCACGACCGGAAAAATCTCCCGTCCTTTCCGGGTGAGAACGTACTCCTTGTAGGCGCTCCCATCCGACGCGGGGCGAACCTCGAAGACACCGACCTCAACCAACGCTTTAAGCCGCGAGGCCAGGATGTTTTTGGCCACGCCCAGGCGCTTCTGGAATTCGCTGAACCGGCGAACGTCGTCAAAGGCGTCGCGGATGATCATCAGTGACCAGCGATCGCCAATGGCCTCCAGTGTTCTCGCTACCGGGCATTCGCTGCTGTGCAGTGCCGTACTTTCGACCATCGTGTTTACCTGCTGAATGTGGTTGCGTTTTGAAACCTGATTTGCCAACAATAGAAAAAGGTTTTGAATTGAAACCAGTTTAGCGCCGTGGAGGCGTACATGACAGCAGATACCGGTTCGCTCACCCAAGATCTAACCAGGCAACCCCCGGGGCTCTCTCCCTCGCTCACGCTGTTGTTTTCCGTCACTTGCGCACTCGCCGTGGCCAATGTCTACTTTGCCCAACCCTTGCTGTCCTCGATGGCGCACAGCCTGGGCGTTGCCTCTGGATTGATCGGGGTGGTGGTGACGGCCACTCAGGTTGGCTACGCACTGGGGCTGCTGTTGATCGTGCCGCTGGGCGACAGGGTCAACCGCAAGCGGCTGATTCTCACCCAGGTGATTCTGTCTGCTGTTGCGCTGGCGGCAGTGGGGGCATCCCAGCAGTGGCTGACGCTGCTGGGCGCCATGATCGTGATGGGCGTGCTGGCCGTGGTCGTCCAGGTGCTTGTGGCCTATGCCGCCGTGCTGGCAACCCCGGTGCAACGCGGGCAGGCCGTGGGAACGGTCACCAGCGGCATTGTCCTGGGCATTCTTCTGGCCCGCTTCACCTCGGGGCTGATTGCCGACCTTGCGGGCTGGCGCGCGGTTTATTTCGCGTCCTCAGGGTTGATGCTGATGCTCGCCGTGCTGTTCTGGAAAGTGGTGCCCGCCACTGTGTCGCCCCGCAGCCAAGAGTCTTACCCCGCGCTCATCCGCTCGCTGTTCACGCTGTTCATGACTGAGCCGGTGTTGCGGACCCGAGGCCTGCTGGCCTTGCTGATCTTTGCCGCGTTTTCCGTGTTGTGGACCTCGATGGTGCTGCCGCTGAGCGCCGCGCCGCTGGCGCTTTCACACACGGCCATCGGCCTGTTTGGCCTGGCCGGCGTGGTCGGTGCGCTTGCCGCCAGACGAGCCGGGCGCTGGGCCGATCAAGGGTTGGGGCAACGGGTCACGGGTGTTTCCCTGGGCCTGCTGACACTTTCCTGGTTGCCCATCTCGTTTACCGAGACCTCCCTGGTCGCGCTGGTATGCGGCGTGGTGTTGCTCGACTTCGCGGTACAGGCCGTTCACGTCACCAGCCAGAGCTTCATTTTTGCAGCGCGACCCGATGCCCAAAGCCGCATGGTCGGCGCCTACATGTGTTTTTACTCGCTCGGCAGTGCGCTGGGGGCCATCGCCGCGACCCAGGTTTATGCGCTCTGGGGCTGGATGGCTGTCAGCCTGCTGGGGGCCTTGATCAGCGCTGCGGCCTGGGCGGTCTGGGCGTTTACGGCGAAGCGGGGCGGGTGACGGTCGTCGCAGGCGCATGTGCGCGACGTGTGCCAGGTGCAGTTACAAGGTCGCCCAAAATGTACTCGCAATGTCCTAAATACTATCTTGAACAAGCATCGCTCGGACTAGCTCACGCCATGCGCGCATCACTGGATAAATCTTGGAGGATTAATGCATGGGCCAGCCCAGACGAGGCCTCATCAAGGACCCTGGATAAACGAGTTTTTAACGAGGCTTTGGTTGCGTCAAACTGTGCGAAGCGGTTCATAGCCTTTCCGTGTATGAAATCGTTAGCGCGATCGAGCTAAGTGGCACTCTCGTGCACAAGGTGCCCATATGCCTGGGCCATTTGCCTGACGCAATTGCTGATGCTTTCCCGTAACTGGGCCGGTTCAAGTACCTCGATGGCGGCACCGTGGCCGAGAATCCACCATTCAAGGCCTTGGGTGTACTCGTAGTCACACTCCAGCATCCAGTCGCCGGAACTCAGAGGCGTCAGTACCTGATTTTCTGTCAATGGGGTTTCCGACTCATCCAGTCGCTCACGAAGTGCCTCATTGATCCTCATCTTTAATCGGATGGGGCCGCATGCTTTGTGAATTTTCTGAACATGCTCAGACGGTGCGAAATTCTCCGGTATTGATACGCGACGAGACTGAAGTACATGAACGGCTTCAAAGCGTTGAAGTGGCAGCTTGCGAATGATCTGATCACCGTCCAGTTGGCAAATCAGGTAGATGCTTGAGTCCTGGTAAGCAAGACCGAGAGGGTTAAGGAGCATGCTTTTGGTATCTTTGCTACGACGAGATCGGTAGCGCCCCCTGACTTGGGTTCCCTCCAGAATAGCGGTCTGAATTGCGTGTAGTACCACACTGGAGACCTTGGCTGGGCGGAGTTGAACTTGTTGGGTTCCATGCACGACCTTTCCGACCCAGCCATGTTCCAGTGAGTGATTTTTTTTGAGGATGTCCCTGGACCGTTCATAGATCGGTTTCAGATCAGCTAGCGCTGCGTGGTGCAAGAGGTGCTGAGCGTGCTCGTAAAGTGTCACGATCCCCAGAGCTACACGGCTGGATTTCAGTTGGGAGGGTGATAATTCCAGTGTCTCTGCCCGCCCATAGTCGCCCGCAAAGTTCAGATCAATAGGACTTTCATCATGCAAAAACCACGTCGGAGTTTCATGTTTGCCACGCGACTTCACCTTGAGTACACCTGCCTTGGCCATGACTTCCAGATCACGCTGGATCGTTCGGATGTCCACACCACTGTCATCGCTACCCTGTAACTCAGTCGCGGTAATGCCTTTTCCCTTTGACGACCTCACATTGCGCAGCAGTTCAAATCGCCGCTTCAAGGTCTTGATCGCATTCGGCAAATCCTGCTTGGTCACATTCGGCTCCTCTGTTGGCCCACATCTGGATGCGAAGATCAAACCGTCACTATTGGCGTCAATGGCGGGATAAACTAGCTGCCCATGTGCGACAGGTTATGTCGTACCTAGAGGGATACTAGCGCAACTCAAGACGCCCATCACAAGGAATCGGGACATGCATCGCGATCAGTACCTCGGCACCACTTCTTCCGCCACGACGAGCCATGTGGTGGGTGACTTTGTCGATTGGCTGGTTAACAACCTGGGCAACACATCGCTATTTACTCATGAGTACACGGACCGCCGCAGCGGCATCCTTTGGCAATGCCAAGGGCTTCAGGACGCTTGCGCACGCTATCAATGGCGGCACAAAGGGGCTCTTGGCGTTCCACCAGGAACAGACCTGACCAGCAACGGTGAAGCGCTGAACGCACTGAGTAGCGCGTTGCGTAGCAGCATCAACCCGGCAAACGACCAGGCTGCATTTTCCGCTGCTGCGGATGTGATGATATGGGGCGGCGTCCAGGCAGGTAACATTCGCTGGCTGAGTATCAACATCAACAACCTGGCCCAGACCCTGACGTCGACAGCCGCCGCATTGACCCGCGGCGACCTGACTGAGCAGATCCTCGTGAGTAATGGTCTGCGCTTCAACGCCGGCATGACCAAGGTCTACTCGCTACTGGTCAACGATTTCATCATCTACGACAGCCGTGTTGCGGCCGCCCTGGGCTGGATTGTCGTGAAGTATTGCCAGGAGAAGCAGCTCTCGAGTGTCCCCGCCGAACTCGCCTTTCCCTGGGCGCCTTCCAAAGAGGGTCCTAATGCAAAGTCGCCAAAGAACCGCAACCCTGCTCGGCATGGTTACAGCTTTCCGCGTTTGATCGCCGGTGCCCACCATGCAGAGTGGAATCTCAAGGCCAGCTGGATTCTGGCAGCGGCATTGG
This sequence comes from Pseudomonas sp. JQ170C, assembly GCF_035581345.1. Taxonomy (NCBI): domain Bacteria; kingdom Pseudomonadati; phylum Pseudomonadota; class Gammaproteobacteria; order Pseudomonadales; family Pseudomonadaceae; genus Pseudomonas; species Pseudomonas sp. JQ170C. Next base: position 3,958,406 of record NZ_CP141608.1, on the reverse strand, counting down.
CCCGGGCACCTGCCAGCGATTTCGCCGTCTCCTCTGCCGTACCGGCGCTACGCCAACTGGAGGCTGCATTGTTCATGATCGGTTATGACCTGCCCCATGACGGGAGCAATGCCCAGCCTCTGTTGACCACCCCCCCGATGCCTGGTGACGGTTGGACCGAGTGCTACACCGCTGCAAAAGGCAATAAGTTCCACTACCAGATTGACGGCGGCGCAATACGGCTTCATGGAGGCCGCCGCTATCCGCTCGAGGTCATCAACAAGATGTTGAATATCCTTTGGGAAGTATCGGGTAGCACGCCATTCCCTCTCGCCAATAGCGCAACGAAGGTCCGTGCCGATGAAAGCGCGTTTGGTATCGGTACCGCCTACTACGAAGCGACCGACAAGAAGGGTAACCCGCCTGACGCCAGCGCGCTTGCAGCCGTACTTCAAGACATTGGTGCACTGCGCTTCACACCGGGCCGTCGTGACGCGTGGTCGATCAATACTGAAGTGTTCCCCCGCGAAGGCATGATCGACGTCACTGCACTCATCACTCGCGAAATCGAGCTACTCGAAGACCTGTAGCCAATCACTTGAACCGGAGCGTGCATCACACACGCTCCGAGTTTCTTACCCCTTCAACCTTGCCAAAGGAGACCGCCATGTCAGCCAGATAATGAAAGGGAGATGTGGATATGGCACGCACCTACCGGCGCCATGGCTGCCAGTACGATTATGTTTTTGTGCTCTGGGACATTGAGCCCGAGTTGCTCACTTCGCGAAGTCTCGCAATCCGCAAGCGCCTGGCGCGTTTTCACAGCGACAGCTTCGCAAGTCAGCGAGAGACGCCGCCGAGACGTTTCCGAAAGGTCACGGATCGCAAAATTCGCTCCGCAAACCTGAAGGTCCTCGCATGTTGGCTCAAGAACCCGGACTTCGATCTGCTGTTTTGCGATGTCCGCCGCTGCCCTGCTTGGCACCCCATGTAAGCCCTGATGTAACGCCCGGATCGACATTCAGGTGTTTGCATCGAGCGATTGCAGATGGCCGCATCGGCGGCCTGAGCCAAGTGCACCGCTCACTACAGTGGTGCTTGCCCCTTTTGCAAAGCCCGACAAGGCATCGTCGAGCAATGCCTTGGCTTGGTTGCTGTCAGATATGGGTACCTGCTCTCGAGGGATCAGTAGTCACTTCCAAGCGTTTTATTGGGTAACCTGGCCGAGCATCTCGCAGAATTTGTCTCTAGCCCCGGATTCCGGCGTATAGAGGCCGGCTGCAGCAGCAAATATGAACGTGACCTTGGAGCCTTCACCGACCGGTTCAATAATGACGTTCAGGGGAGCCGTCTTGCTGCTCAGATTCACGTTCTGATACGCAGAAATCAGACCGCGCTCGGGATCGGCGCTCTCGACGTGGAAGCTTTCACGCAACAGCATCTTGTAAGCATTGGTAAAGGCTATGGAGGGAGCTGTGGTAGGCAGTTCAGAGGTAGTGGTAAACGATTTCCCAGTCAGAAAACTTCCGGACGTTGTGAAATTATCTTCGCACTGCTTGCCGGTGTGAGTCGCGCACCCCTGGAGAGCCACTGCACCCAGCAATGTAGCTAATACTCGAATCATCATTCCCTATGGTCCTTGTCCTACTAGGTTGACCCATAGGGCGCGGACCACATTGTTTGCGGTACCCCCTACTGGTCCATTCGTGACTGCCCATCCTGAAGCGTGGACAGCAGAGAAATTGTGCGGTGATGGCACTCTGCTATTTTCTTTTTTTTGGCGCCGTGTTTCAAGCTATTCAGATTATTCAGTGCTTGATGGTTCACCGGCTGACGTGGACGCGCCTTCAGATGATTAGGCCACCCGTTTGCATTGAACTTGATGAGTCTTGCGACCCAAAGCCGTCAGTGCATAGAGGCTCGGTGGGAGCAACTGTCTTCACCATGCCATTCATCACCGCATTGGCGACTGCTACGCAGTCGATCGCAGCCTGTCGGCAGCGGCTACGGGCGGTGTAGCCGCTGCCGAGGTACGAGGCTGCGATCGGCCGCGCAGCGGGCGTAGAGCGTTTCCCGGACTGATCGCAGTGGGAGCGGGCTTGCCCCGCGATTCTGGCGATGGGGAATGTTTGCCATGCTGCCGTGAGTCTGTCGCGGGGCAAGTCGAAGCGTCGCACCGCCGCTCCCACTGGTGTAGGACCGCTTCTGGCCGATAGCTGCCCCTCGAACCATCCACTTCAACTCACAAGTCGACACGCACTATGAGGACTTCACCAGCCCCGCATGCACCCTCAACTCTTCCTCTACAAACGCATCAATCATCGCCCGATACACTCGCTCGACCACATGAGCAGAGGCCCCTGTTTCCTCAGCAAGGCTTCGTACTTTGGCAATGACCTGCTCGACCCGCGCCGGTGCTCTTACATCATCGGTGGTCTTCTTGAACGCCGCCGCCTGGGCAACCAGATTCCCCCGACGCGCAAGCAGCCTGACCAGTTCACGGTCAATGCCGTCAATATGCTCGCGAACCTCTTCGAGCGATGTGCAACGTACGTCCATGTGCAATGCCTCTGTTGTGTTGGCCAATGCGCGAGGTTAGTGCTTTCAGCCAAACACCGCTCGCTGCCAATGTTCCTCACTGACAATCGCAATCCCGCCACCCGCTTCGCGAATCTCCAACGCCTTTTTGATCTTCGTTCCATAGCTACTGTGCAGCCACTGTTCGTTCCCAACACTACCCACGACCAGGAAGTGGACCTTCTTGCTCACCGATCCGCCAATCAACCCGCCACGCTCAAGCACCAGCGCTTCGCACTCTTTGCGCGGCCCATAAGCCATTGCGCCGGTGAACAGATACACGCGGTCGGACCACTCCAGCACGGGGGCTGGAATGTTCAGGGGCAGGGTGGTCGGGGCGGTAAAGGACCGGACGCTGTTTTGAGGGGCGCCCGTAAATTGATGCAGCACTTCGAGCAGTTCTGCGGACTCGTCGGCATCCAGAATGCCGTCGCTCAGCATGTTGGTCAGGCGCCGGTACAGCAGGTTGATCACAGGGTCATCCAGGTGGGCCAGGTGTTGTTCGATCCAGCTTTTGAGGAATTCGGCTTCTTGCTGGTTGATGCTGCTGTCGGCGGTGAGGCCGGCTGCGATGCCGAGCAGGGCATCGGCTGAGCGTCGATCGATGCGGGCCTGGTGGTAAAAGCGGCTGTTCTGGAATTCCTGATGCAAATCGACCATGACGCAGGGCTCCTTATTCTTCCATCTCAAGCTGCGGGTTGTAGTACTTCGCCGCATCCGGCGTAAACGTCACCAGCATTCCGGTGCGGGTGCAGTTGAGGGTCAGCTCGGTGCTGGTATCAATCTGCAGGTCTTCGCCGCGCAGGCCCTGCCACTGGGCCAGGTATTTGAGCGAGCCGTATTTTTCGCGTTTTTTCAGGGGGCGTTCGACGCCGCCTTTCCAGCCCAGCACGGGGAGTTCGCCAGCAAGGCAGCGCTGGGCGACTTCCGGGTGTTTGAGGGCGCGTTCCCGGCCGATTTCCCAGCAGCGGATCAAGCCGTTGTCGGGGCCTTGCCAGGTGTCGGTCCAGGTGAGGGTAGGGCGGGGTGCGACGTGGATCGGGCGGTGGACGATGGTGGACATTGGGCCTCCCTGGCTGGTTCTTTTTGTAGGACAACACGGTGTGTGGGATGCGATGCTACTAATTGGCCATCATTGATGTCTAGTGGTGGTGGATAGGCGGGTGTCAGCGGTGCGGGTATGGGGGGATGACCCCATCGAATGGGGTCATCAGGTTCAGGGTTTGGCGGTGTCGTCCAGGCTGGCCATGTCGATGACGAAGCGGTAGCGCACATCCGAGCGTTCCATGCGTTCAAAGGCTTCGTTGATCTGGTCCATGCGGATCATTTCGCAGTCCGGGAGGATGTTTTTGCGGGCGCAGAAGTCGAGCATTTCCTGGGTCTCGGCGATGCCGCCAATGGGCGAGCCGGCCAGCCGCCGGCGGCCCAGGATGAAGGGGACGGTGAGTTGTTCGTCGATGGGGCCGACCTGGCCGACGATCACCAGGGTGGCGTCGACGTCCAGCAAGGCCATGTACGGCGATACATCGTGGCGCACGGGGATGGTGTCGATGATCAGGTCGAAGCTCGAACGGGCTGCGGCCATCGCTTTGGGGTCGGTCGACACCAGCAGGTTATCGGCGCCCAGTTCCAGGGCGTCGGCGAGTTTGTCCGGGGTGCGGCTGAGTACGGTGACGAAGGCGCCCAGCCCGGCGGCCAGCTTCACCGCCATGTGCCCCAGGCCGCCCAGGCCGACTACCGCCACGCGACTGCCGGGGCCGACGTTCCAGGTGCGCAGGGGGGAGTAGGTGGTAATGCCGGCGCACAGCAGCGGCGCGGCCTTGGCCAGGTCCAGGCCGTCGGGGACGCGCAGCACGAATTCTTCGCGAACCACCAGGTGTTTGGAGTAGCCGCCGTAGGTGGGCTCTTTGGTGATGCGGTCCAGGCCGTTGTAGGTCTGGGTGTTGTTCTCGCGGCACAGTTGCTCTTCGCCTTTACGGCACTGGTCGCACTGTTGGCAGGAGTCGACCATGCAGCCGACGGCCACGGCGTCGCCAACTTTGTAGCGGGTGACGGCGCTGCCGATGTCGGTCACCCGGCCGATGATTTCGTGGCCGGGGACGATCGGGTAGCGGCTGATGCCCCAGTCATCCCGGGCCTGGTGCAGGTCGGAGTGGCAGACGCCGCAGTAGAGGATCTGCATGGCCACGTCGTTGGGACGCAGGCTGCGGCGCTGGAAGGTAAAGGGCGCCAGCGGCGCCTGTGGGGTTTGTGCGGCGTAGCCGATGGTGAGCATGGGGCACCTCTCTGAAAAGAGTCGGATGGGCATGGCAAAAGAGTCAGTCAATGACTATAGCCATCCTCGGTGCATTCGCCTGAAGCCGCAGCCTGGTGGCTGCGGCAAGTGAATCAGCGTTGCGCTACCCAATAGTCATGCAATGCCCGTGCAGCCGGTTCAATGGCCGCCACGCGCTGGCGATGCAGCACTACGTCGAAATCCACCGGCAGCTCGTAGTTGTCCTGCTCGGCGCAGTCCGTGATCAGTTGCAGGCGGCCCGCCAGTGGCTCGGTCAGTGCCGGCCAGTTGCCGACGGCCACGCCACGCACATAGCCAAAGCACCATTCTTCGGCCAGGGTCAGTGGTTGGCCGCGGTGTTCGGTTTGCTCGAAGCGCGCCTTGAATGCCTCGGGCGCGGTAGCGAGCTGGCTGGCCAGGGTGTTGAGGTGGCGCACGCACAGGTCGATGAAGCGGCGGCATTCTTCCGGCTTTTGCCACTCCGGAGTGTTGCTGCCCCAGATGGCCGGGAACCATTCGGCGATGTCCACCTGCGCAGGGCTCGAGACCAGCGCGGTGAAGTAGCCGTCGAGCTCGGAGGGGTTGAGCACGGAGTGGTCGTCACCGTACTTGAGCAAGATGTCTTCGATGTACTCGAACTCGCTGGGGGTCAGGGGTTGGGCTTGCATAAACAGGGTCCTTGGCGAGGTGAGCGTGAAAAAAGGCGGGGAGGATGGCGCTTTGCGACGAATTTTTCCAGTCCGGGGTGCGCTGGGCTGTCACTTTTCGGCGCGAAGCGCAGCAATGCCAGGCCGTCATTATTGACGCCATGGCCGTGGTGGGCGAGCCTTGGCGGCTCACTCATGACGAGGTGTAAGGGATGTTGATCAAGCCTAACCAGGCCAGCCTGCTGGTCATTGATGTGCAGGACAAGCTCATTGGTGCCGTCAGCGATCCGGCCGGCACCCTGGCCCGCACCCGCTGGCTGCTGGCTGCTACGCATGCCCTGGGCGTACCCACGGTGTTTTCCGAGCAGTACCCCAAGGGGCTGGGCCACACCGTGGCGGCGCTGATCGAGGCTTCGCCCGCAGCGCAGGTGGTGGAAAAGCTGCACTTCTCCTGCGTCGCCGCCAACTGCCTGCCGGCCTCGCTGCTGGCCCGCGAGCAGGTGGTTGTTTGCGGCATGGAAACCCACGTGTGCGTGCTGCAAACCGTGCTCGGCCTGCGTGAGCTGGGCAAGCAGGTGTTCGTGGTCGAGGATGCCTGTGACAGCCGCACCAGTGCCAGCAAGGCGGCCGGTATCGCGCGCATGCGTGATGCCGGGGCGCAGATCGTTACCCGGGAGATGGTGCTGTTCGAGTGGATGGAAAGTTCCAGCCATGAGCAGTTCCGGCATATCAGCAAAAACTACATCGTGCCGGGGGATGTTTGAGTTCTGCCGTGTGAGCGCCGCGAACGATTTCCAACTGCTTGTGCAGGTATGACGCAAGGTCTACTGGGCCCTCATTCAAGGGGTCGACCATTATGAAGTGCTGGTACACAGTAAGTCGCTTCGGCATTTTGAACAACTCGTATGCTACACCGGCCGATATAAAGTCTGATTGCTGCGTGGTCAATTACAAGGGCACTTTGTTTTGTGCTTATATCGCCGAGGGTAGCGACCAAAACGTCAAGTTCATTTCCAAACCCTCTGCCGCGGGCTGGGGCAATCCGCTTGAAGTGGGCGCCGTCAGCCTCTCTGGATCGCCCGCTGTTTTTGTCTTCCGCAACAAGCTCTATGTGCTCTGCAGCGGTCGGCACATCGTGCGGGAGCAGAGTGTTTCAGCTCATCTGGCCGAGTACGATGATTTGACCGGGCGCTTCACCGTGACTGAGTTCGCGGCACAGTTCGTCGGCGGGCCCAGCCTGGTGGAGCACAATGGGCAGCTCTACATGTTCTACAAGGAGCCGGATAGCACCACGGTGCTGTGGAAGTCCACCCGCGACATGGTGACCTGGAGCGAAGCAAAGCCCGTCAAGATTGACGATTCGCTTAACCTTTCCTGTGCGTTGGATCCGGTGGCTATCAGTTATCAGGGGTTGATTCATCTGGTGGCCAATAACGAACTTGGCAAAGGTTCGTTGTTGATCAAGTTCGATGGCGACACCGCCTGGACGCGCGCCAGGACATGGATCGCGAGGGACTATTCAAGCCCGCCAGGGCTGGCGATTCACAATGGCTTGTTGAAGGTGGCATTCAGTGGCTGGAAAGGCAATCTGAGTGCGCGTGCGATCGATCTGTATGGCTACGATGGCAATGTAATCAGTGAGCCGGATACCAGTCTGAACCTGGGGGCGAAGTTTCGGGTTTCCATGGCGGTGCAGGACGGCATTTTGTATGTGCTGTACCACGGTCAGGACTGACGTGTACCACGCCACTTCATTGTCCCTTGATAAAGGCCATTGCTCATGCCAGTGAACCAGGATGTTCGCCACTACATTGACCACTTGTTGATTGCCGGGCTGTCTTCCGACCCCTTGGAAACGCAGATTGATTTCATTGTTGGGGAAATCGTCGAGTTGCTGGCCCGTGCGCCGGATGAGGCGCCTCCCACCAGCGCCTACCTGGCTTCGCGGTTGTCCTCACTGTTCATGCGCAGCAGTAACCAGGCGCTGCAGGCCAGCTACGCCAGCGCCGTTACCCGCGTGCTGCAGCGTCGCTACAACGAGCAGCGTGTGATCACGGCAATTGCTGGTGCACCGCGTGCCACAAGCCTGGCCGTGTTGCTCATGCTCTACCGATTTCATCATGCCTTGCTGATGAATGGGCTGCGCAGCCAGGACGGGCCGCACAGCCTCGATGCGTTCGATGCCTTGCGCATGCTGCAGATTATCGTCGGTGCGGCCTTCGGACCCTGGCATGCGTATGTACGCTTGAACGGTGCGGTACGCGACTACCATCACGCCCGGGTGAGCGAGCGAGCCGGGGGGGCACAGATCGAGATCGGTCGTATCAATCGGGCCGGTGCCCCGATTGCCCTGCGAGCGGCCACCTGGAATCTGCAGGGTGGGGCGCAATCAACCGACTACAAGTGGCGCACACGGGTGCTCCAGCTGGCCCGTGAGCACGATGTGGTGGTTTTGCAGGAAGCGGGTGTCGCGCCTTTTTCCGCACAGCATCTGGAGCGGATGCGCATTGACGATCAGTTCGGCCAGCAGCACGAGGTCAACCACTATCGTTGGTCGGGGGGATCTGCAAGCCGTCCCGAGGGCTACCAATTGTTCTTTCTCAATGTTCAACGTATACGCGTGAACCTTGCCATCGTGGTGGCCGAGCGGGCGAACCTGAGCATCCAGTCGGCGCTGGTCATTGCCGATGGCATACCAAGCGATCCCCAGGTACCCCCCATCCGCCCCGTGCTGGGGTTGCGCCTGCGATTGCAGGGGCTGGTGGAGGACATTGTGGTGGCCAACCTTCATGCCGTTTCCGGTGGCGGGGTCAACGCGCCGAGGCTGTTGCGGGAAGTCAGCTGGCATGCCAGTACGCCCTACGTCATGCTGGGCGACTTCAACCGCGACCCACGCACGGCTGATGCTCTGCACCCGGATCGTGGCGAATGGGTCTCGCCACCGGACATCGCCCAGGTCATCCCGGCCAACGGCAGCACCCACCCCAGTGTCGCCCCGCAGAACATGCTCGACTATGCCGTCAGCAATGGCACGGCCGGGCCGTCGAACCCTGGTCGGGTCGGCGTGGCCGGGCCCTCCGATCACTTGCCGGTCTCGTACAGCTTCAACTTCCAGTAAGGGCCAGTGCTTGATTGCAGTCGGCCCCGGCCCTCGCTACTGTGCTGCTGATCGAGCACAAGGCGAGGGCGGTACATGCGGGTCAGGGGATGGTTGTTGGCGATTGTGGTGCTGCTGACGGTGCAGGGTTGCGTCACCCAGCGCGAGGCACCGGAAAGCGACCCCGCCAAGGTGCGGGCGCAGATCCTGCGTTTGTTGCCGGCATCCACCCAGGACCGTGAAGGCTGGGCCCGGGATATCCAGACGGCCTTCACCACGCAGAAGATCACCCCCAGCCGCTCCAACCTGTGCGCCGTGCTGGCGGTGACCGAGCAGGAGTCCACCTTCCAGGCCGACCCGCAAGTGCCGGGGCTTGGCCGCATTGCCCGCCAGGAAATCGACCGTCGCGCCGCCAGTCTGCACATCCCGCAGATGCTGGTGAACGCGGCCCTGCAGACGCGTTCGCCCAATGGCCAGACGTACAGCCAGCGCTTGAACGGGGTGCGCAGCGAGAAGCAACTCAGTGCGATCTTCGATGACCTGATCGGTACAGTGCCGCTGGGGCGCACTTTGCTGGGCGACTTGAACCCGGTCCATACCGGTGGGCCGATGCAGGTCAGTATCGACTTTGCCGAGCGCCATGCGCAGGGGTATCCCTACAGCCATTCGGGGACGATTCGCCAGGAGGTGTTCAGTCGGCGTGGCGGGATGTACTTCGGCATTGCTCATTTGCTCGGGTACCCCAGCCACTACGAGCGCCAGTTGTACCGGTTTGCCGACTTCAATGCCGGGTGGTACGCCAGTCGCAATGCGGCGTTCCAGAGTGCCCTGAGCCGGGCCAGTGGGGTGACCCTGGCCCTGGATGGGGACCTGATTGCGCCGGGGGCGATTTTTCCGGGCACGACCGAGAAGGCGGCGCGGCGGTTGGGGGAGCAGCTTGATCTGCGTAACCCGAGTATTCGCAGCCAGTTGGAGCAGGGCGATAGCCTGGCGTTCGAGCAGACGCGATTGTACAGCGGGGTTTATGCACTGGCTGAGGGGAAGGCGGGCAAGCAGTTGCCGCGGGCGCAGTTGCCGGGCATCGAATTGAAGAGCCCGAAGATTACCCGCAAGTTGACCACGGCCTGGTTTGCCAAGCGGGTGGATGAGCGCTATGAGCGGTGCATGAAACGGTAGGAGCGGGCTTGCCCCGCGATGAGGCCCCTGAGTCGTGCACATCCAGGTGCAACGGTGAAACAGGATTGCAGGCAGGCATGGATCTGTCGGCAAGATTCACGATCCATCGCGGGGCAAGCCCGCTCCCACAGATCGAGCTCGGTAGGAGCGGGCTTGCCCCGCGATGAGGCCCCTGAGTCATGCACACCTAGGTGCAACGGTGAAGCAGGATTACCGGCAGGCATGGGTCTGTCGGCAAGATTCACGATCCATCGCGGGGCAAGCCCGCTCCCACAGATCGAGCTCGGTAGGAGCGGGCTTGCCCCGCGATGCGATGTATCTGTGGAATTGCTATCGCAGGGCAAGCCAGCGATTACTGCAAAGCCTCTACCACGTGCTCGACACTGGCCTTCAACCCAACCAGGGTGTCCTGTGGATCGGTGTCGATCACCAGCAGTTTCGCACCGCTCGCGGCAATCACGTCCGCGACGTCCTTGCTCGGTTGTTTGTGGTGCATCACCAGCGCCACGTCCTGTGCTTTGAGTTCATCCCCCAAGCCTTTGAGCGCAGCGGCGTCCCATTGGTCGTCGGCCAGGCGCGGGTGGTCGATCAGGTCGAGGTTCAGGCCGCTGATCAGGTAGTCCAGTCGATCTGACAGGTTAATCACGCTGAGGTTGTCCGCCTCGGCCAGGCGCGACTCGCTGTCGGCGCTCAGTTCCAGCAACTGGCGCTTGAGGCTGGCAAGGTTGGTCTGGATTTTCGGTTGGTCGCTCGGGCTCAAGCGCCCGAGGTCGTTGGCGAGGACGTCGGCCATGCGCCCCAGGTTGGTCGGGTTCAGCCAGGGGTAGGCGGCAAAGGCGTTGCTGCCCTGTACGGCAATCCCCGGCAAGGCGCCGTCTACCGGGCGGGCGGCGTCGATTTCGATAATGCGGATGTTAGTGCGCCGGGCCATCGGGTACAGCGGGTCATCGCCCCAGATCGAGCGCAGGGCGATGACTGCATCGGCCTGGCTTGCGGCCTTTTGCAGGCTGGCGCCACCCCGGCCGCTGAAGTACGACGGCTGGCGCGAAGCCGGAATGTTCGCCGGTGCCGCGCGTTGCAGTTTGACGCTGGTACCGTCGAGCAGCGCGGCTGCCAGGGCGTGGGTAACGGGAAGGGCGGCCAGAACGGTGGTCGTAGCGGCCTGTTGCCGAGGGGCGGCCGGTGCGTTCTGGGCCAGGCCCAGGGAGGGCAGGCCGGCGAGCGCCAGGGCCAGGCACAGGTGCTGGAGTTTGAAGGTCATGCCGGGTTTCCTTGCAGGCGTGGAACAAGGCCGCGCGCCAGTGCGGCGAGTGCGAAAAAGGCACCGGAGACGAGGATGATCGCCGCACCGGAAGGCACCGGCAGGTCGAACACGATCGGCAGCAGGATGCCGGCCAGGGTGCTCAAGGTGGCGATCAGCACCGACGCCCAGAAGAAACCCTTGAGCGACTGGCTGACCAACCGCGCCGCCGCCGCCGGGATCACCAGCAGTGCGCCCACCAGGATCGCCCCGATCACTTTCACCGCCGCCACGGTCACCAGGGTCACCAGCACCACGAACAAGTAGTCCAGGCGCTTTACGGCCACACCTCGCACCGCCGCCAGTTGCGGGTTGAAGCTGGCCAGGATGATGCGGTTGTACAGCGGCAGGGCCAGGGCCAGCACCAGGCTGCCGACAATGCCGAGCACCAGCAGGTCCTGGGGATTGACGGTGAGCACTGAACCGAACAGTACGTTCTCGAGAATGTGTACGTTGATCTTGCCGGCCAGCATCAACAACAGGCTCGCGCCCAGGGCCAGGGACACCGACAGGAACACGCCGATCAGGGTGTCGGGCGACAGCCCCGTGCGGTTGCGCAGGAAGTTGAGCAGGATGCCGAACAGCAGGCAGTAGCCGAACAGGCTGCCGTAGGGGCCGGTGTAGGGCTCGCCCAGCAGGATGCCGATGGCCACGCCGGTCAGCGCCGCATGGCCCACCGCTTCGGAGAAGAAGGCAAAGCGCTTGACCACGACCAGCGTGCCCAGGCCGCCCAGCACCGGGCCGATCATCAGGCCCGCGAGCAAGGCGTTGACCACAAAGCCGTAGGCCAGGGCTTCGGGCAGGTAGCCGGCGTTGGCCCACGCCTGGATCAGCAGGCGGAATTCTTCGTAGTTCATCAGGCGATGCTCTCGCTGCGCGGATGGATGGAGAACAGGCTGAGCAGGCGCTCAGGGGTCAGGGCCTGCTTGGGCGGGGCGTCGAACAGCACCCGGCGGCTCAGGCCTGTCACCCGGTCGGCCAGGCGTGTCACCGCTTGCAGGTCGTGCTCGATCCACAGCACCGTGGTGCCGGCGGCGCGCCAGTCCAGCAGTAGGCGCTCGAACACCTGGATACCGGCTTCGTCCAGCGCCGACATGGGCTCATCCAGCACCAGCAGTTGCGGCGCCGGGATCAGGCCCTGGGCCAGCAGCACGCGCTGGCGCTCGCCACCGGACAGCGCGCCCATGCGCCGCTTGCGCTTGTCGAGCATGCCGACCTGCGCAAGCGCTGCGTCGATGGCGGGCGCCACCTTGCGCGAAAGCCCGAGGAAGGCCGGGCGGCGCTGGCACATGGCGGCCATGAAGTCGTCCACGGTCATCGGCAGGCCACGGTCGAACTCCAGTGCCTGGGGCACGTAGCCGATGATCTGCGCATCGCCTGGCCAGGTCAGGGTCAGTTGGCCCTGGTGCGGCATCTGCCCCAGCAGGGTCTTGATCAGCGAGCTCTTGCCGCCGCCGTTGGGGCCCACCAAAGCATGCACGCTGCCGGCGGCGACCTTGAAACTGACCTGGTCGAGAATCCGTGTGCGGCCCAGGGTCAGGTCAATGCCGGCAAATTCGATGTCCGGCCCGCAGGGCTGGCTGACGACGGTTTCGGCCACGGTCATGCCTTGGACTCCTTGATCGCACGCACCACGGTGTCGAGGTTGCGCTTCATCTCCACCTCGTACTTTTCCTTGCTGTAGTCGCCGTAGGAGATGTGAGTCAGCGGGTAGATCTTCACCCCCGACTCGCGCTGGATGGTCTCGACATAGGCCGACGGAAAGTCCATCTCCGAGAAGATCACTTTCACGTCCAGGGCCTTGAGCTGGTCGATGGTCTTTTTCAGCTGGCTTGGGCTGGGTTCGATACCGTGGGCGGGCTCGACCACGGCGGTGACTTCCAGGCCGAACTCGCGCACCAGGTAGTCGTAGGCGGCGTGGATGGTGGCCACGCGGAACTCCGCGCCCGGCGCTTCGGTGACCTGGGCCAGGGCGTCGGCGCGCAGTTTACGCAGGCGCTTGGCGTAGGCGCGGGCGTTCTGGCTGTAGTACTTGGCGTTGTCCGGGTCGAGCTTGCCCAGCTCGCGGGCGATGTTGTTGACCTGGGCGATGCTGGCGCTGATCGACAGGAAGGTATGCGGGTTCACCACCTTGCCGGCGCCACGCGCAGCCACGCCGGTGGCAGCCAGCAGCGGTACGTTGGTGTTGGACTCGATCACGGTGATCTGCGGCTTTTCGCTGGCGGCGATCATGCGGTCGGCGAAGTCATCGTGGCCGATGCCGTTGAGCACCACCACGTCGAGGCTGCCGATGCGCTTGATGTCCTCGGCCCGTGGCTCGTAGGCGTGGGGGTTGAAGCCTGCCGGAATCAGCGGCACCACCTCGGCCTTGTCGCCGACAATGTTGCTCACGTAGCTGTAGTAGGGGTGCAGGGTGATGCCGATACGCAGCGGCTTGCCGTTGTCGGCCAGGGCCAGGGTTGGCAGGGCGCAGGCGATCAACAGGCTCAGAACACGGCGGGCGAGGGCGGAGCGAAGCATGGGGCGTCCTTGTATCAGTGGCGATGCTGGCGGGTGACACCGGCGTCGTAGTGGGCGGCGATCTGCTGCCAGCCGGCGGCGATCAGGGCAGCGGGGCTGAAGTCGGCAGGGGCACTGGCGCCAGCCTTGCGCTGCAGCCAGATGTCGGCGGCGCCGTCATGGGCGTTGGGTACCAGCAGCAGGAAGCTGCCGGCCACGCTCGGCGACTGGCTCAGGCCCAGGTAGGCCTGCTCGCCCAGCACCTGCCATTGATGCTCGCCGCGGCTGGCGCTGCTGGCATCGGTCACGAACGGCGGGAAGCCTTCCTCGGCCAGCACGGCCACCTCGACCAGCGCCGGGTCGTCTTCGCGCAGCAGCTGGATTTCCTCGAAGGCCACCCGCAGGTCGGCATACACCCCTTGTTCGGCGGCGTTGAGGTCGCGGCGGGCATCGAGTTGATGGGCCTCGATGCTGACCTCGTCGTGGTTCTCGCCACGCAGCGCCACCACCCCGGCCGCCACGGCCAGGATGAACAGGCTCACCAACAGCACATAAAGGGTTTCATGCCCGGCGCCGGCCGGGCGTACTACCTGGACCCGGCTCATGGCTCACCGATATCGGCGTAGTCGATTTCCACGACGTGGCCGGGGCCTGCGTCGAACAGCACATACCATTCGCCTTCCGGGCGCTTGAAGGTCAGTTTGGAGTTGTCGCCAAGCTTGCCCGGCACCAGGATTTCTTCGTTGTAGCCGATCACATCCAGGGTCACCCCTGGCGCGCCGCTGCCGTCAGAGAAACCACCGGTGCATTCGATCTGCTCGCCGTCGATGGGCTTGCACTCGCACATCGGGTTGTGGGCCAGGGCCGGGCCGGCGGCGCCGAGCAACAGCAGGGGCACAAGCAGCCTGCGGGCGGTAAACGTCATTACTTGCCTCCTTGTGTTTTCAGCCAGGCCACGGTGGCCGGCGAGGCCTTGGCCAGGGGGATGGAGCCCTGCTGCATGCTGCCGTCCCAGCCTTCGAGGGTGATCCAGATCTCGGCGTCCGGGCTGGTCTTGGTGGGGACCGGCAGCCCGGTGCTCATGCGGTAGGGCGGGCCGAAGAAGATGGTGCCGGCGGCGCGCAGGCTGCGCGGCTTGCCGATGCGCAGGTAAACCGCCTTGACCTCGGGAATGCAGGTTTGGCACAGGGCCAGGTTGAAGACCTTGAAGTAACCGGCCGGGCCATCCTGGCGCGGGGCTTCGTCGCGCATTTCGGCCAGCTTCACACTCCAGCGCCCGACCTGCACATCACCCAGCTCGCGTTCACCCAGGCCGCTGTCACCGCGAAACAGTGCGGCTTCGCTGAAGTACTTGGGCATGAAGCCCAGGGGGATCAGCAACAACAGGATGTTCAGGTGAAAACGCCACTTGTGCCACCAACGGCTCAACGGGCTGGCGGTCTCGACGGCTGCCTTGCTCATACGCTGGTCTCCGTGGCGGTGTCAGGGGTGGCGCTAACGGCCTGTTTGCGCGGTGCGCGCTCGCTGCGCTTGAGGGCGGCGGCGGTGGCCTGGGCGGTGCGTTTGGTCCAGATCAGCAGGCCGCTCAGTACCATCAGCGACAGCACCAGGCCGAAGAAGGCCCAGATCAACTTGATGATCAGGCCGCCGAAGTCACCGGTGTGCAACGGACGCATGGACTCGGTGACGAACTCCAGGGTCGAACGGTCCTCGATCAGGAACTGCGCTTCGATCTTGCTGTTGTACGGGTTGACGTTGACCGTCTGGAACATCAGCGGGTACCAGCCACGGCCACCCAGGTACAGGTGCGAGTAGGCGTTGCCCGGCATCTGGATGAAGCTCACATCCAGGCCGGGAATCTGCGACTTGGCGATGCGCTCGGCTTCATCCAGATCGATGCGCGGGGCAGGCGCGCCCGACTCGCTGCGCGGTACATCCTCACGGGCAATCACCGGTACCACCGGCTCAGTGGAAATGGTGATGTGGTTGTCGCCCAGAATCGCCTGGATCAGGAACCAGGTGCCGGTGATGGAGATCACTGCGATGAACCAGATCGACCACACGCCGCTCAAGCGGTGCAGGTCGCCCCAGAAAATCCGCGAGCCGTGGTTGGCCCGTGGCAGCTTGAAAAAGCCCTTCCAGAATTTTTTGTACACCACAAGGCCGGTCACCAGCGAGGCCAGCATCGGCAGGCCGAGCAGCGACACCAGGTACCAGCCCCAGCTGTAGCCATTGGTGAAGGGCACCAGCCACCAGCCGTGCAAGGCACGGGTGAAGCCCTCGAAGTTGAATGACGGGCTCTTGCCCTGGATCGCCCCGGTGTACGGGTTGACGTAGAGCGTCGGCGCGCTGCCGTCGGGGTAGGTCACCGCCGCAGTCAGGGCAAAGTGCGAGCCGTCGGGCTGGCTGATAAAGCGCACGGCCATTTCCGGTTCGGCCTTTTGCATGGCGTCCAGCACTTGCTGGAAGCTCAGGCGCTCGGCATCGGGGCTTGGCTTGGTGGCGCGTACGTCCGGGTTGGCCAGCCAGACGATCTCCTGACTAACCACGGCCAACGTGCCGGTAAAGCACACGATCAGCACGAAAAACCAGATCGGCAACGCGAGCCAGCTATGGACCAGGAACCAGAGTTTTGAGCGTGACTTTTTCGACATGAGCCTGTCTTTTGTAGGTGAACGGTGGGCAGCCGATCTCGTCAGATAAGTTACCCGTCTCTATAAGGACGGATGAGCAGGGCAAAACCCGTCTGCTTATTTGCAAGAAAATGTATCTAATTCTTACTAAGGCTCTGTTTCAAGGTTTGCCGGGCGCTTCGGTCCCAATCTTTTTGCCCGCTTCCTGGATAGACCTGCGCCTTCGCTGCGCCCCAAAAAAAGTTTTCCGGTTTGCGATCACGGCTTCGTCTAATTGGAAACACTTAATTAAAGCAGAATCATTCTTGTTTATACATGGAGTTGTCATGGGGCTTGCAGCACGTCGTTTGCGTTCAGTGGTGTCGCCGTTTTCCAGGAGGGAGTGCTCCCGTTCAGCGTCATGGGTTCTGCTGGGGGTCTTGGGTTTTGCCGCGATGGCCGAGGCTGCACCGGTCACTGTCAACATCCCGGCCCAGAGCCTGGCTGGTGCCCTGCGTGCATTTGGTGAGCAGTCGGGCTTGCAGGTGCTGTACGAGCCACGCCTGGTGGAGGGCAAGCGCGCAGGCGCCGTGAACGGTGCGATGGAGTCCAGCGATGTCCTGTCGCAGCTGTTGCGCGGCAGCGGCCTGCGTTACCAGATCGAGGACGGTACCGTGCTGTTGCTGGGTACCCCCGACGACGCGGCGATGGAACTGGGCGCTACCAGCATCACCGGCACCGGCCTGGGGGCGACCACTGAGGGCACGGGCTCCTACACCGCGGGCTCGGTGTCGATCGGCAAGATGCCCCAGTCGATCAAGGACACCCCGCAGAGCGTCAGCGTCATCACCCGGCAGCGGATGGAAGACCAGCACCTGACCACCATGAACGACGTGCTCACCCAGACCACGGGCGTCACCGCCTACCAGGGCAGCATGACCAACTCGCGCTACCTGGCGCGCGGGTTCGAGATCACCAACTTCCGCCTGGATGGTGGAGCGCCGGTAGGGGTCAGTGCCTTTGCCTGGAAAGACCTGGACATGGCCATCTACGACCATGTGGAGATTCTGCGTGGCGCCGATGGCCTGTACTCGGGCAACGGCGAGCCGGGCGGCAGCGTCAACCTGGTGCGCAAGCGCCCGACCGCGTTCAATCAGTTCTCGGTGACCCAGTCCATCGGCAGCTGGGACAACTACCGTACCGAACTCGATGTCAGCGGCCCGTTGGGTTTTGACGGCAAGCTGCGCGGGCGCAGCGTGATCGTGTACCAGGACCGCAACTCCTACATCGACGAATTCGACTCCGATCGCCAGTTGTTCCATGGCGTGCTGGAGGCCGACCTGACCGACAGCACGCTGCTCACCGTGGGCTACACCCATGACCGCCTGAACGCCAGCGACCAGGCCTATGGCTTGCCGCGCTACAGCAACGGTAATGATCTGGACGTGTCGCGCAGCACCTTCCTGGCGGGCAAGCACGACTACAAGGACCGTCGTGGCGACAACGTCTATGCACGGCTGGAACAGCACCTCAATGACAATTGGACGGCGACGCTGGATGCCATCTATGCCAAGAACCAGCAGGACCGCGATTACTACAACTTCATCGGCGCCATCGACCCGGCCACCAACACCGGCTCCAGAGGCGTCTGGGCCTTCCAGGATGAAACCTATCGTGATCGCGCGGTAGACCTTTCCCTCAAGGGTGGTTTCGACCTGCTGGGGGGGCGTCACGATGCGGTGCTGGGGTATACCTGGCAGAACTCCAAGCAGGACATTGATGCCTATGCCGCTGGCGCGCGCGTTTCGGCGGGCGATATTTTTGCCTTCGATCCGAGCGATTTCCCTTCGCAAAAAGACGCGCGCTACCCGAGCCAGGTGTTGCCAACCTACATCAAGCAGAGCGGTTTCTACGGCTCGGTCCGCCTGCAACTGGCGGACCCGTTGCACGTGATCCTCGGTGGTCGATACAACGATTACTACTACAGCTTCGAGGCCACCCGTTTCAACGCCGCCGGTGCGCAGACGGCCAACAGCAGGACGGTGTACAGCGACGACAACGTGTTCACCCCGTTTGCCGCCCTGACCTACAAACTGAGCGATGAATGGACCGCCTATACCAGCGTCGCCGAGATCTACAAGTCCCAGGCCAATTACCTCAAGGGTCCAAGCCCTGGCAGTTCGTCACTGGACCCGGTGGAAGGGCGTGCTTATGAGCTGGGTATCAAAGGCGAATTGTTCGACGGTCGTTTGAACACCGCCACTGCGCTGTATTACACAAAGCGTGATGGCGAAGCCGTGCAGGACCTCAATGTACCGTATGTGGTGTCCGGGCAGGGTGCCTCGTGCTGCTTCCTCGATGAAGGCGAGGTCACCAGCAAGGGCGTTGAATTCGAAGCCAGCGGGCAGATCACCGAGCGCCTGGAAGGCACCTTTGGCTACACCTACAACCACAGCCGCAACGTAGCGACTGAGAGCGGTTCGACCACTGCCACGGCCTTGAGCCTGACGCCCAGGCACCTGGGCAAGGCGTTCCTGACCTACCGCATGCCGGGCGCGCTGGAGAACCTGCGTGTGGGGGGCGGTGTCACGACCCAGAGCGCGAGCTACGTCGCGGAGGGCAACATTGATTTTTCCCAGCCGGGGTATGCGCTGTACAACGCCTTTGCCGACTACCGCCTGAACAACCACTGGAGCGTGGCGCTCAACGGCAACAACCTGGCTGACAAGAAGTACTACTCGACCATTGGCAATTCCATGTACGGCAACTTCTACGGTGACCCGCGCAATTTTGTGCTCACGCTGCGCGGCACTTACTGAGCCGTGTGTCAGTTCAAGATTGGGCGGTGGCGGCCGATAAGTACGACATCCCAAGTACCCATCAGGAAGATCACTCCATGGCAGGCATCGGTGCCGTAACACTCAACGCAAATCCACTGCAAAGCACCACCCTCGCATCCGGCGCGCGGGTGGCGGTCACTGCAGATCAGGCGCCTGCAGCGGCTTCGGACGCAAAGGTGGTGATTGATCCGTCCAGCTTTCGCACCACCAAGGCGCAGGCCAGTGGCGCCAGCGACCCGCGGGCCGACTCGGAGCCGGCCCATGTCAAGCAGTTGCGACAGATGATCGAGAAGCTGCAGAAGCAGCTGGAAGAGCAGCAGAAGCACTTGCAGCAGGTCATGGCCAGCCAGATGGAAGAAACCGCCAAGGCCGCCGCCGTTGCCGCCGCGCAGTCGGCCGTCGGCGCCACCATGGCGGCCCTGGGCTCGGCTACCGCCGCGCTGCTCAATGCCTTGAACGAGAGCGGCGGTGCAAGCTCAGGTTCGCTGGTCAGCACCAGCGCCTGAGGTCAGTCGGCCGTCGGGCGGTTCTGGCTGCGTTCGGACTTGTAGCGCATCGCCACTGCCGGGGCCGGCTTGGCGCTGCCGGTTTCCAGCCACTGGCGCATGCGGCTGGCATCGGCGAAGTGGGTGTACTTGCCGAAGGCATCGAGAATCACCATGGCCACCGGGCGGTTGTCCATCTTGGTCAACAGCACCAGGCAATGGCCGGCTTCGTTGGTGAAGCCGGTCTTGGTCAGCGTGATGTCCCAGTTGCTCTTGTTGACCAGGTGGTCGGTGTTACGAAAGCCCAGGGTGTAGTTGGGTTTGCGGAACGCCACCGTCTTCTCCGGGGTGCTGCTCAGTTGACTGAGCATCGGGTAGTTGCGCGCAGCCAGCAGCAACTTGCCCAGGTCCCGGGCCGTGGAGACGTTGCTGTGCGACAGCCCCGTGGGTTCGACATAACGGGTCTGGGTCATGCCCAGGGCCTTGGCCTTGGCGTTCATTGCCTTGATGAAGGCGCTGTAGCCGCCTGGGTAGTTGTGGGCCAGGGTAGAGGCAGCGCGGTTTTCCGACGACATCAGGGTGATCAGCAGCATGTCCTTGCGGTTGAGCTGGCTGCCCAGCCGCACGCGCGAATACACGCCTTTCATTTCCTTGTTCTGGGCGATGGTGACCGTGAGCATTTCATCCATGTTCTGCTTGGCGTCGAGCACCACCATGCCGGTCATCAGCTTGGTCACCGAGGCAATCGGCACCACCCTGTCAGGGTTGTTGGCGTAGAGCACCTTGTTGGTCTGCAGATCGATCAGCAACGCAGCACCGGAAGCCAGGTGCAACTTGGCGGGATCGCGTTGCACCTGGGCCGGGGGTTGCGCAGCAGCGGCTGTGGTGACAGTCGCGGTACCCGTGAGCAACAGCAGCAGGCTTAGAATCGAAAGGGAAGTTTTCACGTTGAGGCTCACTAAAAGTTGTTATGTCGTTGGCTGTGCAAGGGTTTTCCCCCAAAAAAACCGCTGCATTCTGGAGTATGGCTGAACGGCTGTCGATTGCGCCGTATCTGCTGGGGCAAATATGAAAAAGATTTAATCCTGTACCAATTCTGTACCAATTAGCTGCATTTCCAACTTGGCCAGTTCGGTCCAGTCATTGGCTGAATTCAACCACTTCGCATAGGTCGACAGTAGCACCTGGACGGAGTGCCCCAACTGCCCGGCAATGAAGGCAGGATTCATTCCCGACATAAGGCACATGGTGGCATACGTGTGGCGGCAGTTGTATTGAGAGCGGGGTTGAATGCCGACCGCGCCAACGGCACGATTGAAGTGCTGGCCGGGGGTTTCCGGCACCTTCATGTGCGGCGAGCTTCCGGAAGGCTGGAAGATGAAGGGTGAGCTGGTAGAGACCCTTCGCTTGTGTTTTGCGCGATCGTCGGCGATCCGACGGGCTGCTGCCAGCGCGCCCAAGGCCCTGCTGTTCAACATCACCGTCCGTGTGTACTTCGTCTTGGTGCGCTCAACCACCTGGTTCTCCACCACGATCCTGCAAACGTGAGCGGTCTTCTGCTCGAAGTTGATCTCATCCCATCGCAGCGCCATTATCTCGCCTGTCCACATGCCGGTGTAGAACGCGAACTCATAGAACGCGGCTACTACCTGCAGGCACTGGGAGAAGTTGGCGTACATCCAGGCGATCAAGGCATCTGCTTCTTCAACCGAAAATGGCTCGATCTGCTTCTTGATATTCTGCGGCAGTTGAATGGATGCCGCCAGGTTCCTCTCCACAACCTCGTCGTAGACGGCTGCACGAAACATCGCCTTGACCCGGGCGATCGCAGCGCGTTTGACTGTCGAGCTTTTCCACTCGGTCTCAGCGACCGCCTTCCTCAGCACCATAGGAGTTACCGCCGTCATGGGCAGCGTCGCCAAGTACGGCATCCAGTAGTTGTTCATCAATCCCTTGTAGTTCACCCGGGTATCCTTGACGACCTCCAGGCTGTCCAGCCAGCTTTGTGCGTACTCACCAAAGAGAATCTCGGTGGGCCTAGCCCCGTAACTCGAGTTCGGGAACAGCTCGGCGTACCGCTTTTCGTCCAGTACGCCATGTTTCGCGAGACTGACTACCTGAGCGCGTAGATCAGCGGCCGCTTTGACCCCCTTCGCGGTCTGGGGATACGCGAGGGTTTCAGTTCGGTGCTCGCCATTCCAAGTGAAACGGATGCGAATTGATTTGCCAATGTAATCGACTCCAGTGGGTAACCCCATTCTCCTTCCAGCCACGCCTCGTACCTCCTGATGCTGTAGAAAATCCTTCCGTCGATCTTTTTCCAGACCCCCTCGGGGATCACGCCTCGGCTTCGTTTGCCCTCCAGGGCGCGCTTGGTTGTGCCGATGAGTTCCGCCATGCGTTTCTCAGGAACTTTGTCGGACGCATGGGCGATGGGCTGCCTTTCTTCGTCTTGCATGATTGTCTCCACGCCGCGCATGGCGGCAGAGGTTTGGAAGGGTTACGGATTCGTGATCTTGGTCCAGCCGCCGCGTCGATGAGTTTCGTGGTACGTGTCGATTCCGCGATGCGGGCTGTGACTGGTCCGGCACACTCTGCACATCCGCGAGTCGCCAAAGTCGCCGTACTTCACCGGCGAGAACCGCGTCCATGGGTGCCCGAACGGCTTGTAGATCAGCCACCGGCCGACCAGCACGATTGCATTCCAGGTGCGCGGGTGATTGCAGTGAAGGTCCAGGTGGATGTGGTTGAGGCGCATGCCCATCCGCCATTTCAGCGGACGATGCTTGTCCCCTTTGCGAAGTGGTTCGGTGATGAACCTTCCGATTTGTTTGAGCACGGGTCGTCCTCGCCCGCTTTCCGGCAGGATTGAGTTGTTGTAGGGGGAGGGGTTACTTGATGCGGCCGGTGAGCCGTTCACGCCAGGTCAGGCGGCGCGGAAGGTGTTCGTGAGCCTCGATCTCGACCACCACCCAGGCGCACCGATCGAACGCGGCATCGCGCTGATCGCAAAGCCAGCAGGCTTCCTTGTTCGCCTCTTCGAGTATCCAGGCCTGGAGCTCGTGCACGTTGAAGCCGTTGCTGTGAACGTGCCAGCCGTGGACTACCGCGACAAACCGGCGCGCGGGCTTCTGACTGCGGTGCTCGCGGTCAAGCACAAGTTCCTTTGGCATTAGCACACCGTGGCCGATGTCGGTCATTATTTCGCCCCCCTGTAGATCAAATAGGCCATGTAGAGCGGGGCGGCGAGGGGCAGGAGGATCATGGCTTGAACTCGACTGCAGGCGCGATCTTGCGGGCATGGTCTAGAAGGCCTCGCGACCAGTCCGCACCAGCGCCATCGTCGAAGGCGAACAGCATGCCGCCCAGTGCGAGCCGAAGATCCTTCAGTTCAACGATGAGGCCAGCTATCACGGTGAGATCAGCCAACACTAAGTAGCGCTCATCCGTTCGGAGCATATCGGCATCCTCGACCATGCCTTTCCAGCCGTGCGAGCGAATCACGTCCTCGGCTGCGGCTTTGGCGGCGACGTACAGGGCATCCAGGTCGATTGAGTCGAGGGCAATATTTTTTTCAGGCATGACTTCGTCCTTGCCGCTATCGCGGCTGAAAGTTGTACAGGGAATGAAGTTCGGTACAGGGTTTTCAGCCGGTTGTCTGATTCAGCAATCAATCCAGTCGCGAGGTGCTGCTTGTCACTTGGCTTTGTCTATGGTGGCTTTTACACATATAAGACTAAAGTCGTATGGGTGACATGAGAATACGAGGCGAAGCTTTTTGGCTGTGGGCTGACCCAGTACAGGTTCCATGATGAAACGCTCGACGATGGAACAATGATCGACGTACAAGTGTGCCTATCACGCACTGGGAACACGCAAATGTTCATCGGCGTTTATGGGCCATCAGGAATGGCCTTGCATGTAGAGGCTTACAACTCCAGGCCTGGTGAGTCGATGACCAGGGCGCTGGGTTGGGGTGTAGCGCTGGCCCGAAAGCTCGCCACCTCAAATGTCCCTCAAGTCAAGCGGCGCACCCCTAGTGAGGCCTGACCGAGTAGCTCTTCGATAGTGGGGAGAGGGTTGGAGTGCAAATGTACTCCTTGGTTACTCTGGGGTAGTAGCTGCTTCGTTCAGGCGGCTGACTTCCTCGAGACAGGAGTTCCAGCCTTCCTTGTAGCTGTTCACTTCAGCCGCATTTTTCGGGATCGCGCCAGGCAGGTACTTGGTGTACAGCTCGCGATCTGGCAGCACCAGAGCCCGCTGCCCATCCCGGGACGCCTTGGCACCTTGGTCGGCCATGTCACCGGCGCTGAAGCCGTCGCTTTGGTGCTGGGTGGCTGGGATTGTATTGGGCTGCTATTTGCGCAGCGCCTGCTCGCAGATGCTGACGAGCTTTGGCGTGCGCCATTTCGTGCTCAGTCGCTTTGCGCACTGAGAAGGGCTCGCCACCCTCGACCTTTCGGAATACCCACCCGTAGTGACTCAAGTTCTCATCAAGCTGGATCAGGTGCAGGCCATCGTCACATGGGACCATTTGAACGATGCTGCCGAGTTGGTTATCTGGGGGCATGGGGATACCTCGCCGGGGTGGCGTGAAAATTGGTGGTTGTGATGTCTATGTGCTATCGCTAAATCTGCGAGAGGTCACTTAATTCAGCGGAGGTGAGAAGTCGATGGATACCGAACCAACCAATCAAGAAGTTGCAGTTGAAGTCGGAATCGAAGTGGCTGAGGTGGAGCGATACCGTCGGGAAACCATTCAGCTGGGCGATGGATCTTGGCTTGTGCATTTCTCCTTCGAGATGCCAAGAGAGCTGCGCCACTGTTTCACAGGGAGCTTTACGGCAGTAACCAGCAACCACGCTGCAATCGAAGACGTTCGGCGAAAGGGGTAACCGCTCCAAGCACTGCCATCGCCGGACTGCGTGATTCGTTGATTGGATTTCTATCGCTTCGGGTAGGTCTTGGTCAGCTCGCCGTTGACGACGTGCCCGCGCCTAAGCACCAGGTTGGCCAGGTCGGCGCGGTCCTTCTGGCTGTGACTGGCCTGAGTGAGCAGGCCGAAGTAGCTGTTGGCGGTCTCGCGTAACTGCTCGGCTGGTACCGCTGCGGTGCGCTTAATGGCCTGCGCCACGGATCGCTTGCGGGTTGTACGTCGCCAGGGCTTGATCACATGCCCAACGAAGTCCACGCCTCGGTCAATCGGCTGCAGGATGGTCTTCGATGGGTTCAACCTGGCGCCCAGTTTCGGCAGGAACGCTTCGATCTCGGCCTTCCAGGCGTTCAGTTGCTGGGGGGATTCATGCAGCAGCACGAAGTCGTCGACATATCGCACGTAATGCCGCGCGCCCAGCCGGTGCTTGCAGAACTGATCCAAGGCGTCGAGGTAGATGTTGGCGAAGAACTGCGACGACAGATTGCCGATCGGCAGGCCCAGGTGTGCAGGCTGCGCGGTCAGGCGCTTGTGCTTCGGTACCCGGTTGAACAGGTACGCCGGGCTGCGGACTTGGTAGTTCTCGCGCGGGTCGTGCATCAGCACCTGCAGGGCTTGGGCACGCCACCAGGGCTCAGCGATCCTGGCCGACAGTTGTCCGGCCAGCACACGCTTGTCGATGGCCACGAAGAAGTTGGCCAGGTCGCACTTCAGGTAGAAGGCTGGCTTCGACCAGTTCTGCGTCTGGCTGCGGATCTTCGCCTCAAGGCGCCGGGCGGCGTATAGCGTGCCGCGCTCTCGGATACAGGCGCAGCTGTCCGCTATGAAGCTGCGCTCGATGCCTGGGCCAATGTGGTTGTACAGCAGGTGGTGCACGATGCGGTCGCGGAAGTCGGCGGCCCACACCTCGCGGGGCTTGGGCCGGGTGTCCACGAAACAGATAGAGCGGCCTGGCCGGTATTGGCCGGTCACCAGGTCGCGGTGAAGCGCTGTCAGGTTCAGCTCCAGGTTCATCTCGAAAGCCAGCGCGCTGGCGCTGTTGCGCTTCGAGCGACGGCAGTCGTAATAGGCCTGAACCAAATCGCTGAACGGGTAGGGCGTTGAAGCTGCGGACGGGGCGGACGCGGAGCTCGTCGTTCTTGTCGTTGTTGTTCTGATTGCCATCATCGAAGTTCATGTTGAATGCGTTGTTGGCGGAGCGCTGCGACCTGTCGTGCTATCTACGTTGGCCTGCCGAATCCTCAGCGGGCAAACTGCGCTGGACCTACACGGACGCTTTAGACCGGCGGTATCCAGGGTGCGCATGGCGGTGACCAGAGGTCAGCGGCACGACCAGGTTCAATTCGCACAGACCTGAAAGCCGTGACTCTCAGGTAGCGGGCGCGGTTGGGGTGGAGCGTTTCCAGGCGTTGGCCTGTTTACCGATCAAGGTGGTGACCTCCATCGTTTTGGCGTGCTGTGGCACGCTGATGAACCGGCTTTCCTTGAACAGCCGCATCAGGAACTCGATCACCTGTACCTTTTCAACCAGCTTTGTCAGATGCGGGCGCTTGTCCTGCGATGCGTTGGCCCGGGCAATCAGCATCAGCACGTCGATGCACTCATCAATCACGCGCTTGCCCAGTGACTGCTTGAGGTCGCGAGGGATGTTCCGGGTCAGGTTGGTGGCCATTTACAGCAGGCCAAGCGATGACTTGTAGATCGACAGATCGGTGTGCATTGCCATTGCGGCGCTCCTCCTTGAGCAACCGGCCGCAAGCGGCCGGATTGAATGAGCGAATTAATCAATAAGCGACCTGCGGACGGGGCGGACGCGGAGCTCGCTGAGCTTGCCGTCGTTGCTCTGATAGCCATCAACGAAGTCCATGCTGAAAGCGTTGTAGGCGGAGCGCTGCGAAGATGACCAGTACCAGTCAGCCTTGAAGGCCTCCGGCTCACCATCTGCGAAACCTGGCACCTGGGTCTTGGTTGGCGACTCCTTGGTGTGCAGCAGGCCCACCGGCAGGCTGTTGGGGTTGTCACCGTCGTGGTTCCAGCAGTAGTTCTCGCGGCTGGTTGGTTTGAAGTGGCGGTACTGCAGCTCCTGCACATCGCGCGCCGGGATCGCCCAGTCGGTAAAGCCGCCGATATCCAGAGCCAGGACCTGCTGTGCCAGTTCGCCGCTGGCCTTGGCCATTACCTCGGTCTTGGCGCGGCTATCGGTGAAGCTGTCGGCGCCGTCGATCTTGACGCCGTACTCACCCCATTCGCCGACAAGCTCATGCTCTGCACCGGCAGTGATGTTGGCGAAGCGCTGGCCGTTCTCGACGGTGATACCGGAGAAAAAGCCACCGCCGAAGGCCTGGCCGATCTCGGGAAGATGTACTGCAGGTGCCACTTTCTCTACTGCGCTCATGTGCTGCTCCTTTCTGAAGGCAACAAAAAAGGCGCTGTTGCGCCCTGGTATTGAAGGAATGAAGGATTAAATGAACAACCTGCGGACGGGGCGGACGAGGAGCTCGCTGCCCTTGCCGCTGATGCCCTGATTGCAACCACCGAAGTGCATGAAGAATGCGAGGTGGGTGGAGCGCTGCGAGCTCGACCAGTAGTAGCGGTCCTGAGCGAACACCTCCGGGCAGTTAACCCAGCAGTGATAGAGCTCGGCTGCGGCCGGCAGGTAGAAGTCGTTGTGGTTGTCGGCGGTGTGCTTGCTCGCAGCGCTGGCTGCAGGGTGGCTGCCTTCCTCCAGCAGGATTGCGCTGTTTGCCATGCCATCGGTCTTGCTGGTCGCCCTCGACTCTTCCCGGTGGCCGCTCCAGGCATGGTCGCCGATGTCCTTGGAAGCAATGATCAGGTAGTGCTCTGGAACTTCGCCTCAAGCAGCTACCAGGCCACCGTTGATGCCGCCCTGGCCCGGCCATGGCTGTCCGACAGCAGGGATGTCGGTCGGGGTGATCGGCTGAACATTGGCCGCAGGCGGTAGCGCCTGGGCAAACACGCTGGCAATCGCGAGCTCAGCCAGGACTGGTCGAGAAATTTTGAACTTGAGGCCGTTGTGCTCCAGTTTCACCATTTCAGGTTTCATGCGTCGTCCTCGGAGGTTACTTAGGGTCAAAGGTGCCCAGGGACAACTTCGCGGCGGTACCGGCCTTGGTGTCGAGAACAGCCTTGAACTCCTGGGCAATGGCTTCGCGCTGTGCTTCCTCACCGATCCAGCGCAGCTTCAGCACTGGTTGCGCGCCGCCAGTGATGACGGATACGCGCAGGCGGATCACTTGCTCGCCCAAACCCTCGAAGGGGATGACCTTAAAGTCCAGCCAAGCCGGATGTCACCAAGCGGATTCTGTGTGACAAAATGCTCAGGATTGGCAGTGGTACCTTTGATTACAACGGCGAGTCGGATATCTCTGCTGCGGCGATCTACTCCAGCTATCTCACGGATTCCGAGATCGACCAGGTTGCCGGCGCAATCCGGCGTCGCATGCAGCGGCTCGGGATTTCGGTATAACATGAAGGGGAGGGGGTGGGCGAATCGTAGTCGCCCAACTACATTCATCTTAAAAAGTTGAATCGTAAAGCTTTCCCATGATGGAGGATGGCAGATAGTCACCGCTGGTGAGCATCTGATTGATTGGGTCCCAAACCTTTCCGGTCATTTTGAAAAGGTTGCAAGGTACATTCAGATTGTCAGCCTTGCACATTGCATCAGCGATCTTTTCAAGGCTCCATGAAAAATGACGGGCAATCTTAAAGGCATCGCTGTCAGCTGGCATCAGTGATAATGAATAGTTGTTCTCTCGATTCATTAATGCTTGGGCTGCAATGTGCATCGAGAAATAATTGTGCTTTTTAAGGTTTTGAGCTAGTTCGTGGATGTTGAACTCTTTTCCGAGCTGCTCAATGTATTTTCCAGCGCCATTTGCGATTGATTTTCCAAATTCGTCATACCAATCGCTGATAAACTTGCTTTTCTCGGGCGCCGCAATGAACCAATTTTCAATTATCGGATATAGAGGGTTGCTGGTGTGCTGTTTGTTGAAGAACGCGATTAGCTCACTTCCGTGCACTCGCTGGATCTGGTGAAGGAAGTCAAGCCGCTCAAACGTGACTGTGGTGGAGTCAAGCCATACTCCACCATGCTCCCTGAGAACAGCTAGCCTAACCCAGTCAGCTTGCCTCTGGGGAGTGTCACTATAGAATTGCTCAGGTACTTCTCTTAGGTACGCTTGCAGATTGTTCGGATTTAGCTGGGTTATCTCATAGTCTGGGTTTTTGTCCTTCCATGACTTCATGCACGCCCTGACAGTTTTAGGCGCCTCCTCAGAGTTCCAGTAGGTCCATATCTTTTTAGGAATGGCTCTATTTCGCTGAGGGTTGCTTTTTGAGCCATGCCATCCAATGAATCTTGGGGATAGTGAAATATCAATTTCTTCTATGGCGGTCATCGTTCTGTATTCTTTTTAAATCAGGAGTTGTATGCGGTTCGAGATTGGCTGGCTCGATTGGCTTTATGCGCGCGGGCCGGTCAGCTCTTCTTTTTCCATTGCGGCTTGAATTTTAAGGCTCAGTCGCCGAGCCAGGCTTGCTGTGCGGTTTGCTTCCTGCTCCAAGGAGGACAAGAAATCGGCTAGCCCAGCGTCGGTAGAGAATTTTTCGGATTCGTAGCCATTGGACGAAAGCTCGGCTCGGACCGATTTATACGCCTCGTTAAGTTCTGCAGCTGCAACTTCGTGCTTGTTCAAAATAGCTCCTTAAAGCACCAGTTAATCATTCCCAAGGCTGGCATCCGCAGCCATGCCTCGGATTCTACCTAGCCCCGCATCTTTGCGGGATTTTTTTCGACTGGAGTAAACCATGACCACACCTCGCGGCATCCGCAACCACAACCTAGGCAACATTGATTTAAACCCGCGCTTTGCTCGGTTCGACCAGGCTGAAAACGGCATCCGAGCACTCGGCAAGCTGCTGCTCAACTACCGAGGCAAGGACGGTATGCCCGGCGTCGGGCGGCCCGGTATCGATACCCCGTTGGAGTTCATCAGTCGCTGGGCACCGTCCAGCGAGAACAACACCCTGGCCTATGTTAAGGCCATTGCCAAGCGACTCGGCGTGGGCGTCTGCGACTCCATCGACATCTCCAAGCCTCAGGTGCTGCGCGAAGCCGTGCTCGGCATCATCGTCCATGAGAACGGCAGCAACCCCTACAAGGCCGAAGTGATCGGCAAGGGTGTGCGGCGGGCCCTGCCTTCATGAGCCCGTGGGCTGGCGCTGCTGCAGGGCTGGTGCTGCTAGTTTCCCACTGGGTGGCCTACGAGCACGGGCGCTCAGTGGAGCTTGCCAAGGCCGACCAGGCATCTGCGAAGCGTGACAGCGGTGACCTACTGGCTGAAGTAATTGGCGAACGGTCGGCGCGCCAGCAAGAACACCGTAGCGCAGATGCGCAGCAAGAGGCGAGGGTAAAAGGGCATGAAGAAAGAACGATGGCTGATGCTGGCGCCGATGCTGTTGGCCAGCGGTTGCGCAGTGAGGCCGCCCAACTCGCTGCCGCCGCCGTCGCCAGTGGCCAGGCAGCCACCCGCGCCGCCATGGTGCTCTCCGACCTGCTCGCACGGTCTGACGAACGAGCGGGAGCGCCGGCGGAAGCTTATGACCGTGCCCGCATCGCCGGGCAGCAGTGCGAGCGTGAGTACGACGGAATGACCGTTGGTAAGTCTGTGATCAATTGAGGTTGGAATTGAGGTCGGCAGAACGCCGGAGGAGGGCCATACAACTTTTTGTACCAACAGCTATGTTTTGGTGTGTTTTTGTATGTAGGGCAGAGTGGCGAAACCCCCGTTTTTACTTGGCTTCGCCACTCTGGATCACTCGCCAAAACGCGAAAAACATCTCTGGAGTATGGCCGAGTTGCTGTCGATTGCGCCGTATCTGCTGGGGCAAATATGAAAAAGATTTAATCCTGTCCGTTATTTGTCAGGCTGGCCAGTGCTTGTTTCGTCATTGCAATGGCGCACCATGCCCGCGCTGCAGGCTGTAGACTCGTGAGGTGTTTATTAATGAATCTAAGGAGTTAGGGTGAGAGGCCTGGAGAAATTCGTATCGTTTCAGTTCTTGCTCACGGTGGTTTTCATCGCCCTGGGTGGCTACCTTCATGGCGCCGGCAAGGTCGGGTTTTGGGGCATGTTCGCGATCATGATGTTGCCCAATATCGTCTTTGGGGTACTTCGGCGTGTCCGGCGTCGCAACGTTGCCTGAGATCCTGCGCCAGGCTCGCATGCCGTGGTGGCTGAAACTGTGCTACCCACCGGGCGGTTGCTGATAGTGCGATGAGAAAAGCGTCCGCCCATGGGCGGACGCTGGATTCGCATTACTCACTTCTTCTGTTGATTCATTTTCGCTTCAATTCGCTTGTCCACGTCGGCGCGAATCTGGTCGATGCTGAAGCTCGCAGGGCGTTGGCTCGGTGGATACTCGACAAATGTCTCCAGGAAGGCTGCGGCTTTCTGGGTGCCTTCAAACAGCAGGTAGTCGTTCTTTGTCAGCCAATCATAATATTGGTCGGACACCACGTCGGCACGCTCGTACGGGTCCATGCGCAAGTTGAACAGCTTGGGTACGCGCAGGCAGGTGAACGGTTCGCTCCACACCTTCAAACCACCGGGTGCACGCTGTTCACAATAAACAATCTTCCAATTGTCGTAACGCATGCCTACCAGGTCGCCATCGTCGCTGAAGTAGAAGAACTCGTTACGTGCGCTTTTATCCGCTTTGCCGGTCAGGTAGTCCAGCTGGTTGAAACCGTCCAAGTGCACCTTGAAGTTACTCCCGCCGACGTCAGTCCCTTTGAGCAGGCGATCCTTGATATCGGTATCGCCTGCTGCAGCCAGCAGTGTGGGGAACCAATCGAGGCCGGAGAACATTTGGGTGGATACGACGCCGGGTTTGATTTTCCCGGGCCAGCGGACCATTGCTGGAACACGGTAAGCCCCTTCCCAGTTCGAGTTTTTCTCGTTGCGGAATGGTGTGGTTGCAGCATCCGGCCAGGACCATTGGTTGGGGCCGTTGTCAGTGGTGTAAACAATGATGGTGTTGTCGGCGAGCTTGAGGTCATCGATGCTCTTGAGCAACTTGCCGACGTCGCCATCGTGTTCCAGCATGCCGTCGGCATAGTCATTGCCCGCCATGCCGCTTTGGCCTTTCATGGAGTCGCGTACATGTGTGAAGGCATGCATGCGCGTGGTGTTCATCCAGACAAAGAACGGTTTGTCAGCTTTGGCTTGTTTCTCGATGAAGTTGATGGCGGCCTGGGTGGTCTCGTCATCGATGGTTTCCATGCGTTTGCTGTTCAGCGCACCGGTGTCTTCGATCTTGCCGTCGGCGTAACTATGGATAACTCCGCGAGGCGAGGCCGCTTTGATAAATGCAGCGTTATCTTTTGGCCAGTACGGACGCTCGGGTTCCTCTTCGGCGTTGAGGTGATAAAGGTTGCCGAAAAACTCATCGAAACCGTGGTTGGTAGGGAGGTATTCGTCCTTGTCGCCCAAGTGGTTCTTGCCGAACTGACCGGTAGCGTAGCCGTGGGCTTTGAGCGCCTGGGCGATTGTCACATCCCTTGCCTGCAGCCCGACCGGTGCACCTGGCATGCCCACCTTGGAAAGGCCTGTACGCAGGGGTGACTGCCCCGTGACAAACGTCGACCGGCCCGCCGTGCAACTGTTCTCCGCGTAGTAATCGGTGAACATCATGCCTTCTTTGGCAATTCGATCGATATTGGGGGTCTGGTACCCCACGACACCATCGGCATAGGCGCTGATGTTGGTCTGGCCGATATCGTCGCCGAAGATCACCAATATGTTTGGCTTGTCTGCAGCTGTGGCGGTTGCCGATAAAACCATGAGTGAGGTCGCCATCAAGGCGACTTTGGGTAGCCACTTGCGTACGCACGTCATCTGACTTGCTCCTATACCAGTGGGTCGCGAAGCGCGACTTTTATTACTGCGTCCTGACTCCTTTTGTTCTTTGCCGTATGCGGAGGAACTTGGACAGGTCCGACAATCCGCCGGCAACCCTTTCGACGATAGCCCAGCAATGATGATTTGCTGGGTCAAGGGTGTGGAGAGTAGTCGTTTTTGGCGCGAAGGTAGTGGGCCGGGGCGGCAGTCTTGGTTCGGGTACCAGTGACATCGCTTTATGCACACTATGAATAGTTGGAATTTAAAGAATTCACTTCTCTCATTAAATTGCTAGCGATCCAATGGAGGTC
Organism: Pseudomonas sp. JQ170C; assembly: GCF_035581345.1. NCBI lineage: Bacteria > Pseudomonadati > Pseudomonadota > Gammaproteobacteria > Pseudomonadales > Pseudomonadaceae > Pseudomonas > Pseudomonas sp. JQ170C. The sequence continues at coordinate 3,925,747 of NZ_CP141608.1, read as the reverse complement.
AAGCCAAACAATAAAACTCACAAGGGCTAATCATGACTGCCATCGACTCGCGTACACGTCTCCTGTTAGAAGCTCCCCTCGTGCCGACTGTCCTGCGTCTGGCGGCACCCAACGTGGTGGTAATGATTGTCCAGGCCTCCGTCGGCCTGATCGAAACCTTTTTCGTCGGGAAACTGGGAGGCGACGCCCTGGCGGCGATGGCGCTGGTGTTTCCAATTGTCATGTTGATGCAGATGAGCTCTGCGGGTGCGATAGGCGGCGGTATTGCTTCCTCGATTGCCCGGGCACTCGGCGCGCAACGCCGGGAAGATGCCAATGCCCTGGTACTCCACTCCATGCTCATCGCACTGGGGTTCGGTCTTGCATTCACCGTGGCCCTCCTGCTCGGAGGGCGGTGGTTGTACACGCTGATGGGGGGAACCGGACCGTCGCTTGAGGCGGCGCTGGTCTATTCGCACTGGGTATTTGCCGGTTCCGTGCTGGTGTGGCTGTTCAACGCGCTGGCTGCGGTAATCCGGGCCACCGGCAACATGGCCGTGCCCGCCAACGTGACGGTCGCTGGTGCCGTCGTCCTTATCCCGCTGTCACCTTTGCTGATCTTCGGCTGGGGGCCGATTCCCGGCATGGGGATCGCCGGCGGTGCCGCCGCGCTACTTCTCTACTACCTCGGTGGCGCGCTGGCGCTCTGGATGTACCTGCGTTCGCCGCAGAGCCTGCTCAAGCCGAAGCTGATGGGCGTACGCCTGTGCTGGCCGCTGTTTCGCGACATCCTGCGCATTGGCCTGGTCGGTGCGATTGCGACGGTGGCCGCTAACCTGTCGATCGGTATAGCGACGGCGCTGTCGGGGCAGTTTGGGCCCGATGCGATTGCGGGCTACGGTACCGCCGCGCGGCTTGAGTACCTGCTGGTGCCGCTGGCATTTGGCTTTGGCGCACCCCTGCTGGCCATCGTCGGTACCTGCATTGGGGCTGGCAATCGCGAGCGCGCCCTCAAGGCCGCGTGGGTGGGTGCAGCGATGGTTTTCGCGATCACCGAAGCGATCGGTCTGGCAGCGGCGATGTTCCCACGATCCTGGCTGATGCTGTTCGGCAGCGAGCCCGCCATGCTCGAGGCCGGCACCCAATACTTGCAGGTGGTTGCGCCGTTGTACGGCTTCTTTGGCGCTGGCCAGGTGCTGTACTTCGCCTCCCAAGGCACGGGGCGACTGTTCTGGCCGGTGATGGGCAACCTCGCACGCCTGGCGGTGGCTGGCCTGGGTGGCTGGCTGGCATTGCGCTGGGGTGGCGACCTGGTCCATGTGTTCGTGGCGCAGGGCCTGGCACTGGTGGCGTACGGCGTTGTCATCGCGTCCACCATCGCCGGCGGTGCCTGGTTCGGCCGCGTAGGTTGGCCGCGCAGCACGGCGGCGTTGATACGGCGCATCCAGCCGACGTGATCACCGGAGCCATGGTCGCGTGCATAAAAAGCCCCGCCAATAGGCGGGGCAAGGGGCTGTGCGGAGCAACGCACGATAAAAGCGGTCGAGCCTCAGGCACGCATGCCGGGGTACTGCAGGCGACTGGCCAGGGCCTGGGCATCGGTCAGTGAGGTCAGCGGGCCGGACACCGGCTCACCTTCGCGGACCAGGTACCAGCAGGCCAGCAGGCCCAGCTCTCTGAGCGAGGCGGGGACGGCGCTGCCGATGACGGACATGATGCTGATAGGGGCCATGGGTGTTCTCCTGCGATTCATGGGCCTACCTTACGTCGTGAAGCGGGCCGGTTGAAATCAACCGGCTCGATAGTGTTCATCACTGTCATCGACCCGGCCTCACCAGCGCGGTGGTCCGTAATAGACCGGCGGCGGGCCGTAGTAGCGCTCGCGATAGTAGGGTGGAGGCGGTGGCGCATAACGCTCGACCACCGGGTATGGCTGGTAGTACACCGGCGGGGGCACCTGGTAATACACCGGTGGTGGACCGTAGTAGACCGGCTGGCGCTCAACGTACACCGTACGGTCGCGCCCGCCATAGAGCGCCGAACCGACCACGGCGCCGATCACTGCCGCGCCAATCACCGGGGCTGGGCCGTACCAGCCATGACCTCCACCGCCACCCCCGCCATGGGCGGCGACCTGTGCGCTGGCGGCTAGGGCGCCGACCAGCAGGGCGATTGACGGCAGATGACGGTTCATCGCGAATTCCTCACAGAGCAACCCCACCTGGGGATACCTCTATAAGACTGCGGGAACCGAGCGTTGCACAGGGCGTCTGAGTAAAGGTTTTGTAAGCGCCGATCAACGGTAGACGCCTGCGCTGTGCATAATGCCGACTCGATCGCAAAGGAGCTTCAAATGGCCCACGTGCCCGGTAAAGACACCGTATTGTGCATCTCCCTGGCCGGTCGCCCCGGTCGCTTCGGGGTGCGTTTTCACAATCACCTGTATGAGCAACTGGGCCTGGACTTCTACTACAAGGCCATGACCACCCAGGACCTGCCGGCGGCGGTGAATGGCATTCGGGCCCTGGGGATTCGTGGTTGCGGCGTGTCGATGCCGTACAAGGAAGCCTGCATGGCCCTGGTCGATGAGATCGACCCCTCGGCTGCGGCGATCGACTCGATCAACACCCTGGTCAACGACGGCGGAAGGCTCAAGGCCTACAACACCGACTACCTGGCCGTACGCCAATTGCTTGAACTGCATCGGGTCGATCCGTCCACGGCGTTTGCCTTGCGCGGCAGTGGCGGCATGGCCAAGGCGGTGGCCAGCGCGCTGCGTGATGCCGGTTTTACCCGGGGCACCATCGTCGCCCGCAACGAGCAGGCGGGACGGCAGTTGGCAGACAGCTGTGGTTATCGCTGGCAGGCCGACCTGGGTGACCTGTGCCCGCCGATGCTGGTGAATGTCACGCCGATTGGCATGGCCGGCGGGGTGGAAGCCGAGCATCTGGCGTTCGGCCTGGAGGCGATTGCGGCGGCGCAGCTGGTGTTCGATGTGGTGGCGATGCCGGCGCGTACGCCGTTGATCATCGAGGCCGAGCGGCAGGGAAAGGCGGTGATCACCGGGCTTGAAGTGATTGCCTTGCAGGCGCTGGAGCAGTTTGTGTTGTACACCGGGGTTCGGCCGACGCCGGAGCAGGTGCAGTTGGCGGTGGCATTTGCCCGAGAGTGAGGGCGAAGGGGTGAACCGCTGTGGGCGCCGGCAAGCCGGCGCCCACAGGTAAAAGCAGCGGTTTATTCCAGCTGGGCCAGGCGTTCTTCAAGTGCGGCAATGCGCGCTTCCAGGGCCTCGATACGCTCCAGTGACACGGCACCGCCACTGCGCTCCGGCCCTTGCTGGCGCGCCGCCAGAATCGCTTCGATCTCGGCCGGATCACCCAGGGCGTGGGTGTAGCGATCTTCCCGCTGCCCGGCCTGGCGCGGCAGGTGCAAGGCAAAGCCGCGGGCGATCAGGCGCTCGAGCTGGTGCACGACTTGCTCGGCGTCCTCGAACTCATGCATGCGACTGCTGCGGCTCAGCAGTTCGTTCACCGTTTGCGGGCCGCGCAAAAACATCAGGCCCAGCAGGGTGACCTGGGCAGGCACCAGCTCCAGGGCCTTGTCTACGCGGTGCTCCCAGCGGTCGGCACGGCTGCCCATCTGCAAGCGGGTCAGCCCCTGGCCTTCAAGGGCGCGCAGGGCCTGGCCGACCTGGCCCTGGCTCAGGTTCATCACGGGCTCGCGGCTGGTCTTCTGATTGCAGGCCAGCACCAGGGCGTTCAAGGTCAGGGGGTAGGTTTCGGGGCTGGTGGCCTGTTTTTCGATCAGCGAGCCGAGGACGCGGATCTCGGTGCTGTTGAAGCGGGCTTCGGAAGGGGATTCGTTTTCGTCGGACATGACCCTGTCTCTTTGCGAAGTAAGGCCTCTAGCCTAGGTGCGCGACAGGGTAAAACACAAGCAGCCGGTGCAGGACGCACCGGCTGCGGGTCAGGCTCAGGCTGCCTGGCGCTCTTGGGCCATGCAGGCCGCGGCGGTGAACAGCACGTCGGTGGAGGAGTTGAGTGCGGTTTCTGCCGAGTCCTGCAGCACGCCGATGATGAAGCCTACAGCCACCACCTGCATGGCGATCTCACTGGGAATGCCGAACAGGCTGCAGGCCAGCGGGATCAGCAGCAGCGAACCCCCGGCAACGCCCGAAGCGCCACAGGCACACACGGCGGCCACGACGCTGAGGAGGATGGCGGTAGGGATGTCGACGGCAATGCCGAGGGTGTGTACCGCGGCCAGGGTCAGGACGGTGATGGTGATGGCTGCGCCGGCCATGTTGATGGTGGCACCCAGCGGGATCGACACCGAGTAGGTGTCTTCGTGCAGGCCGAGTTTTTCGCTCAAGGCCATGTTGACCGGAATGTTGGCCGCCGAGCTACGGGTAAAGAAGGCGGTGATGCCGCTTTCACGCAGGCACAGGAGCACCAGCGGGTAAGGGTTGCGGCGAATCTTCCAGAACACGATCAGCGGGTTGACCACCAGCGCCACGAACAGCATGCAGCCGATCAGCACGGCCAGCAGGTGCAGGTAGCCGAGCAGGGCGTCCAGGCCCGACTGGGCGAGGGTCGAGGCCACCAGGCCGAAAATGCCCAGCGGCGCGAAGCGGATGACCACGCGCACGATCAGGGTGACGCCGTTGGAGAGGTCTTCGACCACGGTGCGGGTGGTTGGCCCGGCATGACGAATGGCCACACCCAGGCCGATGGCCCAGGCCAGGATGCCGATGAAGTTGGCATTCATCAGGGCGCTGACCGGGTTGTCGACCACGCTCAGCAGCAGGCTTTGCAGCACTTCGGTGATGCCGCCGGGGGCGCTGAGCGCAACGTCCGAGGTGCTCAGCGCCAGGTTCGACGGAAAGGCCATGCTGGCGATCACGGCAACCACGGCCGCCGCGAACGTGCCGAACAGGTACAGCACGAGGATCGGTCGAATGTGGGTTTCGGTGCCGTGCTTATGGTTGGCGATGGAGGCCATGACCAGAATGAACACCAGGATCGGTGCAACGGCCTTGAGGGCAGACACGAATACCTTGCCGATGAAACCCAGGCTCAGGGCGACGTCGGGGGCCATCAGGGCCAGGGCGATACCGGCCACCAGGCCGATCATGATCTGTACCACCAGACTGGTACGGTTCAACAACTTTAGAACGGGTGTCATGTCGGGTGTTTCTCGGTCTTGTAAGAGGGCTGCAAGCCCGTCGCGACGCCGAAATAACGGGGCGCCAAGCGTTCAGGGCCGTGAAAGGGGCGCGACTTTAGCACAGCAGCCACTTTTGGTGACGGCCCTGTGTCAGACGGTCGCGTGGCGGGTGTAGTATGCGCGCCCCCTTGAAACGGCTGCGGGCCGTGGATGTTTAGAACTTCTGGAGTGTAGATGTTACTGCCGATCCTATTGCTGGCTGCCGCAGGCTTCACCGTGTTGACCACCGAGTTCGTGATTGTCGGCCTGTTGCCCGGCATTGCGCGCGACCTGGCCGTGAGCATTCCCCAGGCCGGGCTGCTGGTCACGCTGTTTGCCTTCACCGTGGCCTGCTTCGGGCCGTTTCTCACGGCCTGGTGCGCGCGCCTTGAGCGCAAGCGCCTGCTCGTGGGCATTTTGCTGTTGTTTGCCGGATGCAATGCGTTGGCGGCACTGGCTCCCAACATCTATGTGATGGGCCTGGCCCGGTTGCTGCCAGCGCTGGGCTTGCCGGTGTTCTGGTCGCTGGCCAGTGAAACGGCGGTGGATATTGTCGGCCCGGCCTATGCCGGCCGGGCCATCGCGAAAATCAGCTTTGGCGTCGTGTGCGCCACGGTGTTCGGTATTCCGGTCGGCACCCTGGTGGGCGACGCCCTGGGCTGGCGCGCGGCATTTGCCCTGCTGGCGGTACTGGCCCTGGCCAAGGCGCTGTTGCTGCACCTCTATTTGCCGCGCACGCCACGGCATAACCAGGTCACCTCGTTGCGCGGGCAGTTCGGCTTGCTGCGCAGTGGTCTGCTGCAGGGGCATGTGCTGCTCTCGGTGCTGGTGTTCAGCGGCATGTTCACCGCCTACACCTACCTGGCCGACATGCTTGAACGCCTGGCGGGCTTCGACGGGGCGCGGGTCGGTTGGTATTTGATGGGCTTCGGTGCCGTGGGCCTGATTGGCAACAGCCTGGGCGGCCGGGCAGTGGATCGCCATCCTTTGCTGGCGTCGGCAAGCTTTTGCGCGGTGATGCTTGTGGGTTTGATTGCCCTGGTGCCGAGCATCCATTCCACCTACGGCCTGATCGTGGCTCTGGCGCTTTGGGGCGCGGCGCAGGCGACGTTGTTTCTGGTCAGCCATGTGCGGGTGATCAAGGCCGCGCCGCAGGCTCCGGCCTTTGCCGCTTCGCTGAACATCGCCGGGGCCAACCTTGGCATTGGCCTGGGCGCCGTGATTGGCGGTCGGGTGATCGACAGCCTGGGCCTGGCCAGCCTGGGTTATGCCGCCGCGTTGTTGATCGGCTTGTCGGTGCTGCTGGCGTTGGGCCTGGCGCGGGTGCGCGTTACCAATTGAACAGCTGGCGCCGGGCGCCTTCGGTGATGGCGATGATGCCCGGGTGCTTGACCTTGCGCTCCACCGAGATGGCGTAGAACGACTCGATCACCGCGTCGGTCTGGCCGATCAGTTCGACGCCGTACTGTTTGCACACCTCATCGGCAATCACGCTGGGGCCGATGAAAATGCCGCTGCCGGATTGGCCGAAGGCCTGCATCAAGGCGCTGTCGTCGAATTCGCCGACGATTCTGGGCTGCAGCTGTTGTTCGGCGAACCAGCGCAGCAGGCGGCTGCGCACCACGGTTTCCTGGCCGGGAATCAGTAGCGGTGCGTTCTGCAGGCAACCCGGGAAGCCCTGGCCGAGGCTGGCGGCCAGGCTCGGGGTGGCAAAAAAGCTGATGCCGCATTCGCCCAGCTTCTGGCTGTAGCCCTTGATGTCCAGGTGGCTGGGCATGGGGCTGTCGGAAATCACCAGGTCCAGGCGCTGGATCGCCAGGTCCGCCAGCAGGCGTTCGAGTTTGTCTTCGCGACAGCTCAGGCGCAGGGCATCTTCCATGTCCATGGTCGGTGCCAGCAGGCGGTAGACGATGGACTTGGGCACCACATCGGCCACCCCGACCCGGAACAGAATCTGCTGCTCATCCGGGCGGGCCCGCAACATGGCTTCAAGCTCCCCGCCAATCTGGAACATCTGCTCGGCGTAGGTCAGGGCCTGGCGGCCGCTTTCGGTCAGTTCCAGTTGCCGGCCGACCCGGCGGAACAGCTCGATGCCGTAGGTTTGCTCCAGCAGGCTGATTTGCCCGCTGATGGTCTGGGGCGTCAGGTTCAGTTGCTCGCCGGCGCGCACGATGCTGCCGGTGCGGGCGACTACCCAGAAGTAGTGCAGCTGTCGATAGTTGAGCATGCCGAGTCCGGATTCGTAAAAATCGAAGTATAACTGCTGAAAATACGAATTTTCCTGATGTATCAAGATATTTAGAATCCCCAGCCATCACGGTGCCGCTGATTGGGCGCTGATTCATTTGCACGGAGATCCAAAGATGCTTCACTTCAAATCCATCGGTACACCCCTGGTGTTGCTGCTGGCCCTCTTGGCCATGAGCGGTTGCGAGCAGGCGGAAAAGTCCGCCCAGCAGATGCTCAACCAGGCAGCGGAGTCGGCCAAGGAGGCCATCGATAAAACCAACGATGCAGCCCAGCAGGCGCTGAGCGAAGCCACCGGCTCCCAGGGCGGCGACAAGGCTGAAAAATCCGAGCGCGATGACAGCGCTCAAGAAATCTGACCCACCCCTTACCTCGATTCAGGATTGATTCATGGAATACTTGTTGGAACTCGCTGCAAGCCCGACCGCCTGGGTAGCCCTGGCCACCCTGGTGGCCATGGAGATCGTGCTGGGCATCGATAACCTGATTTTCATCTCTATCCTGACCAACAAGCTGCCGGAGGAGTTTCGCTCCAAGGCGCGTCGCATCGGTATCAGCATGGCGTTGATCATGCGCCTGGGCCTGCTGAGTACCGTGGCCTGGATCGTCCAGCTGACCGAACCTGTGGTCGATGTGTTCGGCCATACCTTCTCTTGGAAGGACATGATCCTGATCGCCGGTGGCCTGTTCCTGCTGTGGAAGGCGACCAAGGAAATCCACGAGAGCGTCGATCCGCGCGCTCAGGCTGAAGCCAAGGCGTCCTCGACCATCACGCTGGGCTTTGCCGCTGCTATCGGGCAGATCCTGATCCTGGACATCGTCTTCTCGATCGACAGCATCATTACCGCCGTGGGCATGACCGAGCACCTGCCGATCATGATCATCGCTGTGATCAGCGCCGTTATCGTGATGCTGGTGGCGGCCGACCCGCTGGCCAAGTTCATCAACGATAACCCGACCGTGGTGATGCTGGCCCTGGGCTTCCTGATCATGATCGGCATGACCCTGATCGCCGAAGGCTTCGGCGCCCACGTACCGAAAGGCTATGTGTATGCGGCGATGGCGTTCTCGACGCTGATCGAAGTGCTGAACATCATGTCGCGCCGGGCGCGGTTGAAGCGTGAGGCAGCGGAGGGCTGATAAGCCAAACCCGAGGGAGCCGGCATTGCCGGCTCCCTCGGGTTTTTTCAGGTATCAGTGGGCGTTGGCATGCCGGCGGTTGCGCCGGGCGGGTACAGGCTCGTTGCTCTTTTTCGGCAAGGTATGGTGGGGGTGGTGACGGCGGGCAATCCGCAGGACGCCCCATAGCATTGCAGCGGCGACGCTCAACCAGGCGCCGACCAGCATCAGGATTGCCATCGTCAGGCTCATGTATGCCTCCTCAGGTCCCTGGCCAAGCCCATGCTGCTAGCCACGCGGACACCCCTGTAGTCTAGCCGAAGCCATGTTTCAGGCCATTGACCGATGGTCTAGCCCCTTGGGTTACTTTGTTCTAAGCCCCTGACGGGCTATACCCGCACCCTTTGCCGGCCTATGATCGCACCCCAGGGCCGGGCGCTGTCTGCCGGGCATCAGCACAAGCGAGTGTTCATGCTGCCACTGTCTTTCTCCTGTACTTCCCCGCGTCGCCTGTTGGCGGCCTGTGCCCTGGCTGTTGCGCTGGTTGGCTGCGCCAGTCAGCCGCCGGCCCCGATCAAGGACGGTTTGGCGCAGCGCGTCGAAATCGGCTCGGTGCCGTTCTACCGCGGCAATGCCAACCAGAGCGCGCCCATGGCGCTGGCGGCCATGCTGTCGCAGCAGGGGGTGCGGATTACGCCAGGTTTGCTCGAACAGCAATTGGGCCTGCCCCAGGGCGTGGACAAGCTGCAGGACTCGATGCAGAACGTCGCCCGTCAATACGGCATGGTGGTTTATCCGCTTGAGCCGAAACTCAACGCTTTGCTGGCCCAGGTGTCGGCCGGCAATCCGGTGTTGCTGCGCTATTCCGAGGGTTCGACGTTCTGGGCCCAGCCGCGCTATGCCTTGATGGTCGGTTACGACCGCTACAAGCAGCGCGTACTGCTGCGCTCCGGTAATCACCGGCGCATGCTGATGGACTTCGACGACTTCACGTCGGCGTGGAGTAAAGAGGGGAGTTGGGCGGTGCTGGTGCAGCAGCCGGGCCAATTGCCGGCCCAGGTCGATCGCAATCGTTGGCTCAAAGCGGCCAATGACCTGGCCCAGGCGGGCCAGGAACAAGCGGCCCGGCAGGCCGTCAGCGCCCTGGGGCAGTGACGGCGCAAGCCGGGTGCTGGCTTAGAAGCCCAGGCGGTCGCGCAGGCTGTAGTACCAGGCGCCCAGGGCGCTGAACGGTACGCGCAGCATCTGGCCGCCCGGGAAGGGGTAGTGCGGCAGTTCGGCAAAGGCGTCGAAACGCTCGGCCTGGCCACGCAGGGCTTCGGCCAGCACCTTGCCCGCCAGGTGGGTGTAGGTGACGCCGTGGCCACTGCAGCCCTGGGAGTAGTAGATGTTGTCGCCCAGGCGACCCACTTGCGGCAGGCGCGACAGGGTCAGCAGGAAGTTGCCGGTCCAGGCGTAGTCGATCTTCACGTCCTTGAGCTGCGGGAAGGCCTTGAGCATCTTCGGACGAATGATCGCTTCGATATTGGCTGGATCACGTGCGCCGTACACCACGCCGCCGCCGAAGATCAGGCGCTTGTCGCCAGTCAGGCGGTAGTAGTCGAGCAGGTAGTTGCAGTCTTCGACGCAGTAGTCCTGTGGCAGCAGCTGGCGCGCGAGGTCTTCGCCCAGTGGCTCGGTGGTGATCACCTGGGTACCGCACGGCATGGACTTGGCCGCCAGTTCCGGCACCAGGTTGCCCAGGTAGGCGTTGCCGGCAACGATGATGAACTTGGCGCGCACTTTACCTTGCGGGGTATGCACCACCGGGTTGGCACCACGCTCGATGCGCACGGCCGGGGATTGCTCGTAGATCTTGCCGCCCAGCGACTCGACCGCGGCGGCTTCGCCCAGGGCCAGGTTCAGCGGGTGGATATGACCGCCGCTCATGTCGAGCATGCCGCCCAGGTACTGGTCGCAATCGACAACTTCACGGATGCGCTTCTGGTCCATCAGTTCCAGCTGGGTGTGGCCGAAGCGTTCCCACAGGCGTTTCTGCGACTCCAGGTGGCCCATTTGCTTGGGGGTCAGGGCTGCGAAGACACCGCCGTCCTTAAGGTCGCACTGGATGTTGTACTTGGCCACGCGCTCACGAATGATGCGACCGCCTTCAAAGGCCATCTGGCCGAGCAGTTGAGCCTGCTTGGGGCCGACGGTGCGCTCGATGACGTCGATGTCACGGCTATAACTGTTGACGATCTGGCCACCGTTGCGGCCCGAGGCGCCGAAGCCGACTTTGGCGGCTTCCAGTACGGTCACGCTGAAGCCACTCTCCAGCAGGAACAAAGCGCTGGACAGACCGGTGTAGCCGGCGCCGATCACGCAGACATCGGTCTGTACCTCTTCCTGCAGCGCCGGGCGCGGCGGTACCGGATTGGCCGATGCGGCGTAGTAGGACTGAGGGTAGGGGGTATTGGCCATGCTGCGAAACCTCTGTTTTATATTTTTTACGACTGTACCGATGCTATCAATAATAATAAACACCCGCTAGTCGTGTGTTGAAAATCCTTTACTGGGGGTTTTCATAAATATTTTTAAGATTCAGTGGCTTAGCGTGAAAAAAAGAGTTGACACTGTCAGCCGATTCCGTAGAATGCCGCCCCACAGCAGGCACATAGCTCAGTTGGTTAGAGCACCACCTTGACATGGTGGGGGTCGTTGGTTCGAGTCCAATTGTGCCTACCAAATCAAATCCGCCCCTGCTGGCGGTACCAAAAAGGCGATCCGAAAGGGTCGCCTTTTTTGTTTTCGGCGGGTTTGGCCGAAAGACTAAAGCTGCTGATTTTTTTATGAAATTTCGCTTTACGACAGGTACATACCTGCGTATTATGCGCCCCACAGCAGGCACATAGCTCAGTTGGTTAGAGCACCACCTTGACATGGTGGGGGTCGTTGGTTCGAGTCCAATTGTGCCTACCAAATCTCGACAGAAAGGGCGATCCGAAAGGATCGCCCTTTTTGCATTCCGGTTTCCTGGATGTTGCAGCCGCTACCCGGCGGCCGCGGCCAGCGCTCCTGCCCACACGAAAACAGCATAAATGCTAGAATCCGCCGCTTGAATTCAGGAGATAGACGCGTGCGCAAAGTGGCGATGGTAATGGCAGTTCTGGCGCTGGCCGGCTGTGAAAATGAAATCGAAGGCGTACACAATCAGATTGCCGAACAGCTGCCAAACCCCAAGACAGCCAAGTTCGCCAACGTGCGGACCGACACCCAGGGCGACATCTGTGGCCAGGTTCGTACCAAAGACGATACCGGCACGTTCCTGCCGTACCGCAGCTATGTGGCGATCAAGAAAACCGACGGCTACGAGATTATTCTCGCCGACAAGGGCAGCAATCTGCGCATTCGCGAAATCTGCGGCGGTGCCGATCTGCAGCGCCGTGCCGACGCCCTGGCTGACCAGCCAGCCCCTGAAGGCTGGGATGTCGAGATCGTCCAGGGCCCTAACATGGGCGCCTTGAGCGACATGACCGCTCGCCTGATCGAGAAGCAGATCCCGTCTTCAGTCGCCTACCGTGACGGCAAGCCGGTGGTGCTGCTCGGCCCGTTCGCGACCAAGGCCGAGGCCGAATCCCGGCAAGACGACGTGATGACGCGCCTGGGTACCGACTCGGTGATCATCCAGCACGGTGCGACGCGCTAGCCAGCGTCTTTCCCGGCCCCGTACACTCACGGCTCAACGCAAGGAGAGCCGTGATGAAGGAAGCATCCCCCGCCATTACCCTGCAGCGCGCCACCGAACAGCATGTTCAGGGCTTGGTCGCGCTGTACAGTCATCCGCAAGTCACTCGCCAGGTACTGCAATTGCCTTACCCGTCAGCTGAAATCTGGCGCAAGCGACTGGGCACAGAGAACGAACGCCTGGTGCCGCTGGTGGCCCTGCATGAAGGTGAAGTGATCGGCAACTGCTCGCTGGAACAGTATGCGCGCGTGCGCCTTGGTCACAGCGGTGGCATCGGCATGGCTGTGGCGCCCGCCTGGCAAGGGCAGGGCGTAGGTTCTCGGCTGTTGCAGGCGGTGCTTGAGGTGGCCGACAACTGGATGGGGTTGCAGCGCGTGGAGTTGACGGTGTACACCGACAATCAACCGGCGCTGGCCTTGTACAAGCGCCATGGCTTTGATGTCGAAGGACAATTGCTTGACTATGCTTTGCGTGACGGCGTGTTGACCGATGTCTACAGCATGGCGCGCCTTAAGCGGCGCGGGCGTTGAGCGGGAGGGGCCTTATGTCGACGTTGGAACGGGCCATTGCGGTAGCGGCAAAGGCGCACGAGGGGCAGCACGACAAGGGCGGCGCTGCATATATTCTGCACCCATTGCGGGTGATGTTGAGGGTGTCGACCGCAGAGCAGCGCATCGTCGCGGTGTTGCACGATGTGCTCGAGGATTCACCCATGACCTTGTCGGACCTTGCCCGGGAAGGTTTTGCTCTGAAGATCCTGGCGGCGGTGCAGGCGCTGAGTCGGCGCGATAACGAAAGCTACGAGGCCTTCGTCATCCGCCTGGGTGGTGACCCGCTGGCGCGGGTGGTCAAGCTGGCAGACCTTGCCGACAACAGTGACCTGTCGCGTATCGCCATTCCCGGCCCTGAAGACATGGCGCGCCTGGCCCGTTACCAGCAGGCCAGCGCTTACCTGCAGGCACTGGCCTGAACCTCAGCCGCACGCGCTGAGGTTCACCGGGCCGACAAAGTCATTCCCCCGGCCCATCACACAGGCTACCCGCTGATTGCGCTGGCGTTCCCAGGCTTGCGGCGGGTAGGTCCTGTTCCAGGCCTCGTACAGCTGGCGGTCCTGCTTGGACAGTTTCAGGTTGTACTGCTTGCTCATATAAAAGTAGGTGCGTGCGATCATCCCGCGAATCGACGGGCGTGGCATGACCTTCTTGGCCTTGAAGTCCACCTGGGTCAGGCACGAACCGTATTGCCCGCGCTGCTCGGGCAGCCAGCCGAAGCTGAAGTTGCTGCGATCCCCGTTCACCTCGCCGATGCTTGGCACCAGGTTGTGCAGGTCGGCTTCGGCGCGCTGGAACACCTTGTCGTTACGCGCACAGTTCTTGCGCCCGCCGTCCTGCCAGCATTGGCGTTGGTGGCCGATCTGCCAGGCGGGGACGATGTGCTCCCACTCGATGCGAGAGGCGCGGTTGGCGTTCTTGCGGGGTACATAACCGCAGGCTGCGAGGTCGACCTTGTTGCCGTTGTACTTGCAGCCGCAGTAGAACTCGGTGGACTGCGGCGCATACAGGCGCCAGGCAACCTTCTTGGCTTCGCTGAAGGTGCGCGGTGCGTCGGCATGGGCGGTGGTGATACTCAACAGCAGGCAAGCGACTGCAAAAAACGAAACTCTCATGCGCAATCAATCTTCCTTGGGCACAACCCAGAAAATCTGCACGCCACCGTCGTCGCGATAGGCGAGGGTGACGTTGTCGTTTTCGGCGATTTCTTCGAGCAGCGTAGCCCAGTCATCGGGCGACTCATGCTCCAGGCGGAAGATCAGGGCGGCCCGGGCTTTTTGTGCAGTGGGCGAGTTGATGATTTTCTGGATGCGGATGCCCAGTTGTTCGTAACTGCTGGCAGGTGCGGAGGTGGTGGCCACGAAGCGTTCCTTATTTAGCTGTATGCGCATACAGTATTTTACTGTAGGAATTTTCGCAACTGCTCGTCAGTGAAAGAACGCATTGGAGGCGAACCGCGGATTTTGCTGCGGTTCGCTGAAGGCTTTTGCCAGGGCAGGGAGGGGCGCTGGCCTACCGGCACGGTAAGCCAGCGCAATTCACTCAGTATTCCCAGAAGATTCGCTGCAGCTCTTTGCTGTCCTGGGTCTTGGTCAGGGCGACCATCGCCAGGATGCGGGCTTTTTGCGGGTTCAGGTCGTGGGCCACGACCCAGTCATTCTTGTCGTCAGGCTGCTCGGCGTTGCGCAGCACGAAGCCACCGGCATTGACGTGGGAAGAGCGGATGATCTGCACGCCTTCCTTGCGCAGCTCCTGCAGGGCAGGCACTACGCGCGACGATACCGAGCCGTTGCCGGTGCCGGCATGAATGATCGCCTTGGCGCCGTTCTGGGCCAGCGCCTTGTAGGCCGTGTCGGTCACGTTGCCGTAACCGTAGGCGATGTCCACGGCAGGCAGGCTGCTGATCTTCTTGATGTCGAATTCCGAATCCACGGTGTGGCGCTTGGCCGGCAGGCGGAACCAGTAGGATTTGCCTTCGACCACCATGCCCAGCGGGCCCCATGGGCTCTTGAAGGCTTCGGTCTTGATGTTGACGGTTTTGCTGACGTCACGACCGGACTGGATCTCGTCGTTCATGGTGACCAGCACGCCTTTGCCGCGCGATTGCTTGTCACTGGCAACGGCCACGGCGTTGTACAGGTTGAGCATGCCGTCGGCCGACATCGCGGTACCTGGACGCATCGAGCCCACCACCACGATCGGCTTGTCGGTCTTTTCTACCAGGTTGAGGAAGTAGGCGGTTTCTTCCAGGGTGTCGGTGCCGTGGGTAATGACGATGCCGTCGACGTCCTTGCTGTCGGCAAGTTCGGCGACGCGCTTGCCCAGTTGCAGCAGGTTTTCGTTGCTGATGCTCTCGGAGGCGATCTGCATCACTTGCTCGCCGCGCACGTTGGCAATGTTGGCCAGTTCCGGAACGCCGGCAATCAGTTTATCGACGCCCAGCTTGGCGGCCTGGTAGGTCGCGCTGTTGGCGGCACTGGCGCCGGCACCAGCAATGGTGCCGCCGGTGGCGAGGATCACGACGTTGGCCAGCTTCTGCTGGTTTTCGGCTTCCTTGGCGTTAACGGTGGTGGGCAGGAGCAGCAAAAGGGCCAGGGCCCCAGGAGCGAAGGAGGTAAGCGCAGCTTTCATTGTTGTTCTCTCTTATTGGTGGCGTTAGCTGTGTAACCCCTGGGAGGGAGCAGAAAGCGTACCAGCTCGACCGTTTGTCTGTTTTCATGTGTAACACATTGTTTTTAAAGGAATTTATGTTGCGTCACGGAGGTTGTTGAAAGCGCTGGGTATTCGGAATTCCGAATATTGCCCGCAAGGAGTGTTCGGTTTTACGGTTGTTTGAACGATAATTCCTACGCGCGCTATCCAGACGGTCTCCGGCAGCGGATTTGACAAAGTTTGGTTACATTTCCATAGTGAGCTAACGCAAACGTTTGCGACCCGATAAAAATCATAAGATCCGGAGTAAACCCATGAAGCTGCCGTTCCCAGGGCGCCTGCTGGCTGTCGCCGTACTTTCTACCCTTTCCCTCGCTGCCCCGTTGTCTCAGGCCCTGGCCGATGAAAAACCCAAGGTTGCGCTGGTGATGAAATCGCTCGCCAACGAGTTCTTCCTGACCATGGAAGACGGCGCCAAGGCCTACCAGAAAGCCCACGCCGCCGACTTCGAGCTGATCTCCAACGGCATCAAGGACGAGACTGACTCAAGCAACCAGATTCGTATCGTCGAGCAGATGATCGTGTCCGGAGTCAATGCGCTGGTCATTGCGCCCGCCGACTCCAAGGCCCTGGTGCCGGTGGTGAAAAAGGCCATGGATGCCGGCATCACAGTGATCAACATCGACAACCGTCTGGACCCCGAGGTGCTCAAGAGCAAACACCTCAGTGTGCCCTTCGTAGGCCCCGATAACCGCAAAGGCGCACGCCTGGTGGGAGAGTACCTGGCCAAGGAGAAACTCAAGGCCGGTGACCAGGTCGGCATCATCGAGGGCGTTTCCACCACCACCAACGCCCAGCAGCGCACCGCAGGCTTCAAGGAGGCAATGGAGGCGGCGCAGATGAAGGTGGTTTCGGTGCAGTCGGGTGACTGGGAAATTGCCAAGGGCAACGCGGTGGCCGCCTCGATGCTCAATGCGCACCCGGATATCAAGGCGCTGCTGGCCGGTAACGACAGCATGGCCCTGGGGGCGGTGTCGGCAGTGCGGGCGGCGGGCAAGGCCGGCCAGGTGCAGGTGGTCGGCTACGACAACATCAACGCGATCAAGCCGATGCTCAAGGACGGTCGCGTACTCGCCACGGCCGATCAGTACGCCGCCAAGCAGGCGGTGTTCGGCATTGAGGCGGCGCTGAAGATGCTCAAGGGCGAAAAGCCTGAAGTGGATGCCGACAACGTCATCCAGACCCCGGTCGAACTGATCACCCAACCGTAGTCGCACAATGTGCGCCTGCCCCAGGGTCGGCGCCAGGAGAATCGGCAATGTCAGCGACGGCGGATGTTGTACTTTCAGTCAGCGCCATCGGCAAGACCTACGCCCAGCCCGTGCTGGGCGATATCGACTTGAGCCTGTATCGCGGCGAGGTGCTGGCGCTCACCGGCGAGAACGGGGCGGGCAAGAGCACGCTTTCCAAGATCATCGGCGGCCTTGAAGTGCCCACCACCGGGCACATGCAGTATCAGGGGCAGGCGTACCAGCCGGGCAGTCGTGCTGCCGCCGAGCGTGCCGGCGTGCGCATGGTCATGCAGGAACTCAATTTGCTGCCGACCCTGACCGTGGCCGAGAACCTGTTTCTCGACAACCTGCCCAGTCGCGCTGGCTGGATCAATCGCAGGCGCCTGCGCCAAATGGCCCAGGAAGCCATGGCTCAGGTTGGCCTGGAGGCCATCGACCCGGACACGCCGGTGGGCGAGCTGGGGATTGGTCATCAGCAGATGGTGGAAATTGCCCGCAACCTGGTCGGCGACTGCCGTGTGCTGATCTTCGACGAGCCGACAGCCATGCTCACGGCGCGGGAAGTCGAGTTGCTGTTCACCCAGATCGAACGCCTGCAGCAGCGCGGTGTGGCCATCGTCTACATCTCGCACCGTCTTGAAGAGCTCAAGCGCATCGCCCAGCGAATTGCCGTGCTGCGCGACGGCAAATTGGTGTGTGTCGAGCCGATGGATCGCTACAGCAGCGCGCAGCTGGTCAATCTGATGGTGGGGCGCGAGCTGGCCGAGCATATCGATCTGGGGCAGCGTCAGATTGGCGCGCCTCTTCTCAAGGTCAATGGCCTGAGTCGGGCCGACAAGGTTCGTGACGTGTCCTTTGAAGTGCGCAGCGGCGAGATTTTTGGCATCTCGGGACTGATCGGCGCCGGGCGCACCGAATTACTCCGCTTGATCTATGGTGCCGACGGAGCCGACAGCGGCAGTATCGAACTGGGCAGTCCGCTGCGCGCGGTACAGATCCACTCGCCGGCGGCGGCCGTGCGTGAAGGCATCGCCTTGATCACCGAAGACCGCAAGGGGGAGGGGTTGCTGTTGTCGCAGTCGATCAGCGCCAATATCGCCCTGGGCAACCTGCCGGCAATTTCCCGCGCCGGGGTGCTTGACGGCGCCGCCGAGCGAGCGCTTGCCCAGCGGCAGATCAGCGCCATGCGCATTCGTAGTTCCAGCCCGGACCAGGCGGTGGGCGAGCTGTCCGGTGGCAATCAGCAAAAGGTGGTCATCGGCCGTTGGCTCGAGCGCGACTGCAGTGTGGTGCTGTTTGATGAGCCGACCCGCGGCATTGATGTCGGCGCCAAATTCGATATCTACGGCCTGCTCGCCGAACTGGCGCGCCAGGGCAAGGCGCTGGTGGTGGTTTCCAGCGACCTGCGCGAGCTGATGCTGATCTGCGACCGTATTGCCGTGCTCAGCGCCGGGCGCCTGATCGACACCTTCGAGCGCGAGCACTGGACCCAGGACCAACTATTGGCCGCGGCCTTCGCCGGCTATCAAAAACGTGATGCGCTGCTGCACGATGCGGCAGCCAGGACAGCCCCATGAAAACCACTGTACCGGACACCACCGCCCCCCGCGCCAAGCGTGGTGGCACCTATTACGGCCTGGGTACCTACCTGGGCCTGGCTGGCGCATTGCTGGCGATGATTGTGCTGTTCTCGCTGCTCAGCGATCACTTTCTGTCCTATGGCACCTTCAGCACCTTGGCCAACCAGATCCCCGACCTGATGGTGCTGGCGGTGGGCATGACCTTCGTCCTGATCATCGGTGGCATCGACTTGTCGGTGGGTTCGGTGCTCGCCCTGGCGGCGTCGGCGGTCAGCGTGGCGATACTGGGCTGGGGCTGGAGCGTGTTGCCGGCGGCCTTGCTGGGGATGGGCGTGGCGGCGCTGGCCGGAAGCGTCACCGGCGCAATTACCGTGGCCTGGCGGATTCCGTCGTTCATCGTTTCGCTGGGCGTGCTGGAAATGGCGCGGGGCCTGGCGTATCAACTGACCGACTCGCGCACCGCCTATATCGGCGATGCTTTTGCCTGGCTCTCGAACCCGCTGGCATTCGGCGTGTCGCCGTCATTCATCATCGCCCTGCTGGTCATTGTTCTCGCCCAGTTTGTGCTGACCCGCACCGTGTTCGGCCGCTACCTGATCGGCATCGGTACCAACGAGGAGGCCGTGCGCCTGGCGGGTATCGACCCGCGCCCTTACAAGGTCCTGGTGTTCTCGTTGATGGGGTTGCTCGCCGGGCTCGCGGCGCTGTTCCAGATTTCCCGCCTGGAGGCGGCCGACCCCAACGCCGGCTCAGGCCTTGAGCTGCAGGTCATTGCCGCCGTGGTCATCGGCGGTACCAGCCTGATGGGCGGGCGCGGCTCGGTCATCAGCACCTTTTTTGGCGTGCTGATTATTTCGGTGCTGGCCGCAGGCTTGGCGCAGATCGGCGCCTCGGAACCCACTAAACGCATTATCACCGGGGCGGTCATCGTGATCGCCGTGGTCCTCGACACCTACCGTAGCCGGCGTGCAAGCCGGCGGAACTGAACAATGGCAACGATCAAAGATGTCGCGGCACTGGCGGGGATTTCCTACACCACCGTGTCCCATGTACTGAACAAGACCCGACCGGTCAGCGAGCAGGTGCGCCTGAAAGTGGAGGCCGCCATTGCTGAACTCGACTACGTGCCCAGCGCCGTGGCGCGCTCGCTCAAGGCGCGCAGCACGGCCACCATCGGTTTGCTGGTGCCCAACAGTGTCAACCCGTATTTCGCCGAGCTGGCCCGGGGCATCGAGGACGGCTGCGAGCGCAAGGGCTACTGCGTGATCCTGTGCAACTCCGACGATAACCCGCAAAAGCAGCGCAGCTACTTGCGCGTGCTGCTGGAAAAGCGCATCGACGGCCTGATTGTTGCCTCGGTGGGTGAAGACAGCGACCTGCTCGACAGTCTGGCCGCCGTGCGTACACCGATGGTGATCGTCGATCGTGCGCTGGAGGGGGTCGAGGCCGACATCGTGCGTATCGACCATGAGCAGGGCGCCTACCTTGCCACCCGTCACCTGCTGGACCTGGGGCATCGCGATATCGCCTGTATTGGCGGCCCGGATAACACCAGCGTTGCCCAGTTGCGCCTCGCAGGCTTTGAGCGTGCCCTGGCCGAAGCCGGGGTTGTGGTGGCGCCAGAGCGTATTCTCAGCAGTGACTTCACCAGCCTTGGCGGCTACGCCGCTGCGGCGCGGTTGCTGGAAGGGGAGCGCCCGACGGCGATATTTGCCGGCAATGACATGATCGGCATCGGCGTGTTGCGCGCCGCCGCCGAGCGCAACATCTGCGTGCCGAGCGAGCTGTCGGTGATCGGTTTCGACGACATCCAGCTCAGTCGCTATGTGTTTCCTGCGCTGACGACGGTGGGGCAGTCGATCCGCGAGTTGGGCGAGAGTGCAGCAGCTTTGCTGCTGTCACGGATTGCCCAACCCCTGCGCGGTGCGCCAGAGCAGCGCATCGTTGCGCCGAAGATCGTTTTGCGTGAGTCCACCGCGCCGCGTCCGGACCTTTTCAATGATTACCGCTGAGAGCAACACGAACATGCAAGCCAAGGTAGTGGTGGTCGGTAGCCTGAACATGGACCTGGTGGCCCGCGCCCAGCGGCTGCCGCGCGCGGGGGAGACCCTGGCGGGCGAATCCTTCGCCACCGTACCCGGTGGCAAGGGCGCCAACCAGGCCGTGGCCGCGGCGCGCCTGGGGGCGCCGGTGGCGATGATCGGGAGGGTGGGCGACGATGCCTACGGCCAGCAACTGCGCCAGGCCTTGCTCGATGAACGGATTGACTGCCAGGGCGTGGGTGTGTGCGCCGGCGTCTCCAGCGGCCTGGCGCTGATTGTGGTGGATGCCAGTAGCCAGAACTCCATCGTCATCATTCCCGGCGGCAATGGCCAGTTGTTGCCTGAGTCGGTGCAGGCGTTCGATGGGTTGCTGCAAGGCGCCGAGGTGATCATCTGCCAGCTGGAAGTTCCGCCGGCGACGGTGGCCTACACCCTGGAGCGCGGTCGCGCGCTGGGCAAGACCGTGATCCTCAACCCGGCGCCCTGTACCGGCCCCTTGCCTCAGGACTGGTACGACGCTATCGACTACCTGATCCCCAACGAGAGTGAAGCCCAGGCCCTGACCGGCCTGCCGGTGATCGACCTGACCGGCGCCGAGGTGGCGGCCAGCCATCTGCGCAATCTGGGGGTGAAAAACGTGATTGTCACCCTCGGCGCCCAAGGCGCATTGTTTGCCAATGCCCAGGGCATGCGCCACTTTCCGGCACCGGTGGTCCAGCCGCTGGACACCACGGCCGCTGGCGATACCTTTGTCGGCGGCTTTGCCGCAGCCCTGGCGCGGGGTATGGAGGCTGGCGAGGCCATCGCGTTCGGCCAGCGCGCGGCGGCCCTGTCGGTCACTCGCGCTGGCGCCCAACCTTCGATCCCTTATCTGGTCGAGTTGCAGCCATGAAAAAGACCGCCTTGCTCAACATTGCCCTGTCCCGGGTTGTAGCGTCCCTGGGCCACGGCGACATTCTGGTGATTGGTGACGCCGGCCTGCCGGTGCCGCCCGGCGTCGAGCTGATCGACCTGGCCCTGACGCCTGGCATCCCGGACTTTGCCAGTACCTTGCGTGCCGTACTCAGCGAAATGCAGGTTGAAAGCCATGTGCTGGCCGAGGAGTTGTTCAAGGCCAATCCACCCGCGCTGACCACCATCGAGCAATGTTTTGCCCATGGCCAACTCGGCGCCCGCAACCTGCTCAGCCATGCCGAATTCAAGCAACTCAGTCGCGGCGCCCGGGTGGTGGTGCGCACCGGTGAATGCAAGCCGTACAGCAACATCGCCTTGATCGCGGGTGTTACCTTTTAGGCCTGATCGCCAAACGTTTGCTGCAAGGAGTACTGCTGATGTCCCTGTTGACGGCCAATGCCGCCCAGGCTTCCCCGATCGAGCTGATCATTGATACCGACCCCGGCGCCGACGATGTGGTGGCGTTGCTGCTGGCCATGGCGTCACCCGATGCGTTGAACATTCGCGCCATTACGACCGTGGCCGGTAACGTGTGCCTGGGCAAGACTTCGCGCAATGCGTGCCTGGCCAGGGAGTGGGGAGGGCGCGAGGACATTCCGGTGTATGCCGGTGCCGCCAGGCCATTGTTGCGCGCCCCTGTGTGTGCGGCCGATGTTCATGGCGAGGAGGGCATGCCGGGTGTTGCGGTGTACGAGCCCAGGCTGGGCCTGGCTGCGGGCGGCGCGGTGCAGTATCTGATCGACACCCTCGGCAATGCCGAACCGCGCAGTATCACGGTGGCCATGCTCGGTCCGCAGACCAACCTGGCGTTGGCACTGATCCAGGCACCGGACATTGTCAGGGGCATCAAGGAAGTGGTGGTGATGGGCGGGGCGCACTTCAATGGCGGCAACATCACGCCGGTGGCCGAATTCAACCTGTTCGCCGACCCCGAGGCGGCAGACGTGGTGCTGAGCAGCGGCCTAACACTGACGTACCTGCCGCTGGACGTCACCCACAAGGTGCTGACCAGCGAGGCGCGGCTTCAGCAACTGGCCGCCGTCGACAATGCGGCCAGCAAGCGGGTGCTGGATGTACTCAATGCCTACATCACCATCGACATGGCGCGCTACGGCCTACCCGGCGGCCCTGTGCATGACGCCAGCGTGATCGCCTACCTGCTCAAGCCAGAGCTGTTTTCCGGGCGAAAGATCCATCTGCAAGTCGACAGCCGTGAAGGCCCGACTTACGGCCAGACCATTGCCGATTGGCATAACGCGCTGGGGCAGCCGGCGAATGTGATGTGGATCGACCGTGCCGATGCCCAGGGCTTTTTCGACCTGCTCAGTACGCGGCTTGGGCGTCTGAAGTAGTGTGCGCATAGCGCTCGAAGACCTGCTCGACGAAGCTGCGCGCGGCTTCGTTGCCCAGGTCTTTGACCAGCAGGTCGACGGCAATCAGCATCAGCTCTTCGGCGCTGGCGGGGCTATAGGCACTCTGGCCTTCGGGCCATTTGACCTTGATGTCGGCATCGATGATGTGGCTTGTCATGAAAATTTCCGGATAAAAACTGCGCGCACTGTGGGTTCAAACGCCGGGCCCTGGCGATTGAAGAGCACGGCCAAGCTGCCGTTGCCCAAGGAGTGCAGTAAATCATGCCAGCGCGTGGCAAGGCACTGCGACTTAGGCATAAGGGCAGGGGGCGTGGCAAACTATCGGTTTCCAGTTTGTCGGAACCGCGCTGTGCAGATTGATTTGAACAACCCGGAACAGTTCACCCTGGAGGCGGTGCGCAGCATGCTCGCCGCAGGCAACAATGCCCAGCACAACCAACTGCGGGTCAGTCGCGGGGGCATTGCCTGGCTTTCACAGGTGGTGGGCGGTCGTGAGCTCGACGGCCTGGCCTTTCGTCTGGAAACCTGGGCGGCGGGTTCCGGTTGCGTCGGCGAGCAGGGCGCAGCAGACGAGCGCTGGGTGCTGCAGGTGTTCAATGCCTTGAAGGATAACTGGCCGAAGCCTGCGAGCGATTACATCGACCTCTACTGAATGCAGAGAGGTCTTGCGCAAAATCCCGTGACGATTCGGTTTTCCCTTGAGTGCGCTGGCTCAGGCAGACTTGGCGGGTTTTGCAACGAAAAACCAGCGAGGCTGTCAGATAGGCAGCATTCCGTATTTTGAAGGAGGATTCATGTTCCGTGCATCATTGATGAGCCTGTTGGCGGTCGCCGCTCTGGCCGGTTGCAGCACTGGCGGTTCGTCGTCGAAGACGACCGAGCCTGTGGCTGCGGAAACTGACGGCCGTTGCCAGGCCAGTGGTGCCGAGTTTGCCGTTGGCAAGCAGGTGACCCCCCAATTGCTGGAGCAGGCTCGCAAGGCCAGCGGATCACAACTGGCTCGCGCCCTGGGGCCTCATGATGTCATCACCCTGGAGTACCGCTCGGAGCGCTTGAACCTGAACACCGATGCCCAAGGCGTCGTCACGCGTGTCAACTGCGGTTGAGTTGACAATGTAGGGGGCTTGCATCGCGATCGCGGGGCAAGCCCGCTCCTACAGGCACAAAAAAACCCGTCACATGGACGGGTTTTTTTATTCGTCAGATCTTACTCTGGACGAACTTGTGCAGCCTGCATGCCCTTCTGGCCTTTTTCGGCAACGAAGGAAACGGTCTGGCCTTCCTTCAGGCTTTTGAAACCGTCGGTTTCGATAGCCTTGAAGTGAACGAACAGGTCGTCGCCGCCACCTTGTGGAGTGATGAAGCCGAAGCCTTTCTCATCGTTGAACCATTTTACGGTGCCGGTTTGGCGATTAGACATGGGTGTATCTCCAGGAAACATGATTTTCAGTAGTGCGGTGTTGCCGAGGCCAACAGGGTGCACGCCGACCATCATAGTCTAATTATGGGCTTGTAGCCCCTTTTACCTTCGCAGATTGCTGATCTGGAGCAAATTTGCGATGGATTACATGGCCAAACGCCTATTTTTTCGGGGCGCAGGCGGCTGCAACTTTTTCTTGGGCGCGCTTCATTGTGCTGGCGTCGATGCCATCCCGGCTGTCCAGATCCTTGATTTCAGCATCGCTGAACTCCTTTTCGATCACTTTGCCGGCGCAGGTGCAATGCTGTTCGGCAGCGGTCTTCGCCACGCCTTGTTGTTGCGCCTGGGCAACGCAATTGGTCTGGTAGCCTGCGGGTAGCTTGCCGGCATGGGCGCCCAGCGGCAGCAGCAGGGCAGAGGCAGCCGCCAGGGCCAGAAGAGACTGAAGTCGCATAACCAAACACTCCTTGGGGTCGAGTCTCACAAGAGTAGGACGCTTCACAAGCTCTGAGCGGAAAAAATCCGCGCAAGTTCACCCGGGCGGCGTAAATTCCGAATATTTCTGCCCCAGGCCCAATCGCCGCAAAGCTTTGTGCTAGCATGCCCAGCTCGGGATCGCCGTGCGCTTTTTCTTACAGCTCACGGCTTAATGCTCCCCACCATATTCATTTACTTCCAGTCACTCTGGTTCGTTCCCTGGCAGGCTCTCGGGCTTCTGTCACTGTGAGACAGGCTTTGCTTAGGCAAGGGCAGGGGCGGATCGCGTACTGGCTCATCCCAACCCACGTGACCTTTGGTAGGGGTCACCACTAGGAGAGGAGGCGCCATGCCCATTATTACTCTTCCCGATGGCAGTCAACGTTCGTTCGACAAGGCCGTATCCGTAGCTGAAGTCGCCGCATCCATTGGTGCGGGCCTGGCCAAGGCCACCGTCGCCGGTAAAGTCGACGGCAAGCTGGTCGACGCCTGTGACCTGATCGACCACGACGCCAGCCTGCAAATCATCACGCCCAAGGACGAAGAGGGACTGGAGATCATCCGTCACTCGTGCGCTCACTTGGTCGGCCACGCCGTCAAGCAGCTGTACCCGACCGCCAAGATGGTCATCGGTCCGGTCATCGACGAAGGCTTCTATTACGACATCGCCTACGAGCGTCCTTTCACGCCTGAGGACATGGCTGCCATCGAGCAGCGCATGCAGCAGCTGATCGACACCGATTACGACGTCATCAAGAAGGTCACCCCGCGCGCCGAGGTGATCGAAGTGTTCAAGGCCCGTGGCGAAGACTACAAGCTGCGCCTGGTCGAAGACATGCCGGATGAACAGGCCATGGGCCTGTACTATCACGAAGAATATGTCGACATGTGCCGTGGCCCGCACGTGCCGAACACCCGCTTCCTCAAATCCTTCAAGCTGACCAAGCTGTCGGGTGCCTACTGGCGCGGCGATGCCAAGAACGAGCAACTGCAACGTGTCTACGGCACTGCCTGGGCCGACAAGAAGCAGTTGGCCGCCTACATCCAGCGCATCGAAGAAGCGGAAAAACGCGATCACCGTAAAATCGGCAAGCGCCTGGGCCTGTTCCACCTCCAGGAAGAAGCGCCGGGCATGGTGTTCTGGCATCCGAATGGCTGGACCCTGTACCAGGTGCTTGAGCAGTACATGCGCAAGGTGCAGCGTGACAACGGCTACCTGGAGATCAAGACCCCGCAAGTGGTTGATCGCTCGCTGTGGGAGAAGTCCGGTCACTGGGCCAACTACGCCGACAACATGTTCACCACGCAGTCGGAAAACCGCGACTACGCCATCAAGCCGATGAACTGCCCTTGCCACGTGCAGGTGTTCAACCAGGGCCTGAAGAGCTACCGCGAGCTGCCGCTGCGCCTGGCCGAGTTCGGTGCCTGCCACCGCAATGAGCCATCCGGGGCCCTGCACGGCATCATGCGTGTACGCGGCTTTACCCAGGATGACGCGCACATCTTCTGTACCGAAGAGCAGATGCAGTCCGAATCCGCCGCTTTCATCAAGCTGACCATGGATGTCTACGCCGATTTCGGCTTCAAGGACATCGAGATGAAGCTGTCCACCCGCCCTGAGAAGCGTGTGGGTTCCGATGAACTGTGGGATCGCGCTGAAGCCGCACTGGCCGCCGCACTCGACAGCGCCGGCCTGCCGTACGACCTGCAACCGGGTGAGGGCGCCTTCTACGGTCCGAAGATCGAGTTCTCGCTCAAAGATTGCCTCGGTCGTGTCTGGCAGTGTGGTACCCTGCAGCTCGACTTCAACCTGCCGATCCGTCTGGGCGCAGAGTTCGTCTCCGAAGATAACGGCCGCAAGCACCCAGTAATGCTGCACCGTGCGATCCTCGGTTCGTTCGAGCGTTTCGTCGGAATTCTGATCGAGCACTACGAAGGTGCATTCCCGGCTTGGCTCGCGCCAACCCAGGCGGTGATCATGAATATCACCGACAAGCAGGCCGAATTCGCCCTGAATGTTGAAAAAACTCTCAATGAAAGCGGATTCCGTGCCAAGTCCGACTTGAGAAATGAGAAGATCGGCTTTAAAATCCGCGAGCATACTTTGCTCAAGGTCCCTTACCTTTTGGTTATAGGGGACCGTGAGGTCGAAACGCAAACCGTCGCCGTACGTACCCGAGAAGGCGCAGACCTCGGCTCCATGCCGGTCGCCCAGTTCGCGGAGTTCCTTGCGCAGTCGGTTTCCCGGCGTGGTCGCCAAGAATCGGAGTAATTACTATTAAGCGTGATATGAGAAACGATAAACGAGCTGCACCGAAGGCCCCGATCAACGAGAATATCTCGGCACGCGAGGTTCGGTTAATTGGCGCTGACGGCGAGCAGATTGGCATCGTCTCGATCGATGAAGCGCTTCGTATCGCTGAAGAAGCGAAGCTGGATCTGGTAGAGATTTCTGCCGACGCGGTACCCCCTGTTTGCCGCGTCATGGACTACGGCAAAAGCCTTTTCGAGAAGAAAAAGCAGCAGGCCGCCGCCAAGAAGAATCAGAAGCAGATCCAGATTAAAGAAATCAAGTTTCGTCCAGGGACGGAGGAAGGGGATTACCAGGTAAAACTACGCAACCTGGTACGTTTCCTTAGTGATGGGGACAAGGCCAAGATTTCCCTGCGTTTTCGCGGCCGTGAGATGGCTCACCAGGAGCTGGGTATGGAACTGCTGAAGCGGGTCGAAGCTGACCTCGCCGAATACGGTACCGTCGAACAGCATCCGAAGATGGAAGGACGCCAGCTTATGATGGTCATCGCCCCCAAGAAAAAGAAATAACCACCAGGGCACGGCAGGCCTTGCGGTTATGTTTATCAACTGAATGCGGAGTATCCGAACATGCCAAAGATGAAAACCAAAAGCGGTGCAGCCAAGCGTTTCTTGAAAACGGCTAACGGCATCAAGCACAAGCACGCTTTTAAGAGCCACATCCTGACCAAAATGTCGACCAAGCGTAAGCGTCAACTTCGCGGTAGCAGCCTGCTGCACGCGTCGGACGTTGCAAAAGTCGAGCGCATGCTGCGCCTTCGTTAATTTTTGGTCAAAGATAGAGGAAATTACTCATGGCTCGTGTAAAGCGTGGCGTCATCGCTCGTAAGCGTCACAAGAAAATTCTGAAACTGGCTAAAGGTTACTACGGCGCACGCTCGCGCGTATTCCGTGTAGCCAAGCAAGCGGTCATCAAGGCAGGCCAATACGCCTACCGCGACCGTCGTCAGAAAAAACGTCAGTTCCGCGCTCTGTGGATCGCTCGTATCAACGCTGGTGCGCGTATCAACGGTCTGTCCTACAGCCGCCTGATCGCTGGCCTGAAAAAAGCGTCGATCGAAATCGACCGTAAGGTTCTGGCCGATCTGGCAGTGAACGAAAAAGCGGCGTTTGCTGCGATTGTCGAGAAAGCTAAAGCCTCGCTGGCTTAAGTACCCCCGACAATCACCCGGCGTCATTTCCGGCGCCGGGTGTTAAACGTCTTAATAGGGGAAGAGCCTGCGCTCTTCCCCTATTTTGTATCTGGAGTCTGTACATGGAAAACCTGGACGCGCTGGTCTCCCAAGCCCTGGAGGCCGTGGAACGCGCTGAAGACATCAATGCCCTGGAACAGATCCGGGTTCAATTCCTTGGCAAGAAAGGCGAACTGACCCAGGTGATGAAGACCCTGGGCAACATGCCTGCCGAAGAGCGGCCAAAAGTTGGCGCGCTGATCAACGACGCCAAGGAACGCGTCACCGAGGTGCTCAATGCGCGCAAGGCGGCGTTTGAAGAAGCCGAACTCAGCGCCCGTCTGGCTGCCGAGTGCATTGATGTAACCTTGCCGGGCCGTGGCCAGACCTCCGGTGGTCTGCATCCGATCACCCGCACCCTGGAGCGCATCGAGCAGTTCTTCACCCATATCGGCTACGGCATCGCCGAAGGCCCAGAGGTCGAAGACGACTACCACAACTTCGAGGCGCTCAACATTCCCGGCCACCACCCGGCCCGGGCAATGCACGACACCTTCTATTTCAATGCCAACATGCTGCTGCGCACCCACACCTCGCCGGTGCAGGTACGGACCATGGAGTCCAGCCAGCCGCCAATCCGCATTGTCTGCCCGGGCCGCGTTTACCGTTGCGACTCGGACCTGACCCACTCGCCGATGTTTCACCAGGTCGAAGGCCTGCTGATCGATCGCGACATCAATTTCGCCGACCTTAAAGGCACCATCGAAGAATTCCTGCGTGTGTTCTTTGAAAAGGAACTGGCGGTCCGCTTCCGTCCGTCCTTCTTCCCCTTCACCGAGCCTTCGGCTGAAGTCGACATCCAGTGCGTGATGTGCAGCGGCAAAGGCTGCCGCGTGTGCAAGCAGACCGGCTGGCTGGAAGTCATGGGCTGCGGCATGGTTCACCCGAACGTGCTGCGCATGTCCGGCATCGACCCTGAAGAGTTCCAGGGCTTTGCCTTCGGCATGGGCGCCGAGCGCCTGGCCATGCTGCGTTACGGCGTCAACGATTTGCGTCTGTTCTTCGACAACGACTTGCGGTTCCTTGCGCAATTTCGCTAGGTCGCGCACCCGTAACGAATCTTTCAGGAGAGCAGGATGAAATTCAGTGAAAAATGGCTGCGCGGTTGGGTAAACCCGCAGGTATCCCGAGACGAGCTGGTTGCCCGTCTGTCCATGGCCGGCCTTGAAGTCGACAGCGTCACCCCGGCTGCCGGTCAATTCAGCGGTATCGTTGTCGGTGAGGTGCTGAGCACCGAGCAGCACCCAGACGCCGACAAGCTGCGCGTGTGCCAGGTCAGCAACGGCAGCGAGACCTTCCAGGTAGTGTGTGGCGCGCCAAACGTTCGCCCTGGCCTGAAGATTCCGTTCGCCATGATCGGCGCCGAACTGCCGGGCGACTTCAAAATCAAGAAAGCCAAGCTGCGTGGCGTTGAATCCAACGGCATGCTGTGCTCGGCTGCCGAGCTGCAGATCAGCGAAGAAAACGATGGCCTGCTGGAACTGGCTGCCGACGCCCCGGTTGGCGAAGACATTCGCGTGTACCTGGACCTGGACGACGCCAGCATCGAGGTCGACCTGACCCCGAACCGTGGCGACTGCCTGTCCCTGGCTGGCCTGGCCCGTGAAGTTGGCGCCCTGTACGCAGAGCCAGTCACTCGCCCGCAAGTGTCCGCCGTTGCAGCTGTACACGACGAAGTGCGCCCGGTGGAAGTTCTGGCCCCGGTCGCTTGCCCGCGTTACCTGGGTCGTGTCATCCGCAACGTCGACCTGTCGCGTCCGACGCCACTGTGGATGGTTGAGCGCCTGCGTCGCGCTGACGTGCGCAGCATCGACGCTGCCGTCGACATCACCAACTATGTGATGCTCGAACTTGGTCAGCCGCTGCATGCATTCGATTTCGCCGAAATCAACGGCGGCATCCGCGTGCGTATGGCCGAGGAGGGCGAGAAGCTCGTTCTGCTTGATGGCCAGGAAGTAGCACTGCGCAGCGATACCCTGGTTATCGCCGACCACACTCGCGCCCTGGCTATCGCCGGCGTCATGGGTGGCGAGCACAGCGGTGTTTCTGCCGCCACGCGCGACATCTTCCTTGAAAGCGCGTTTTTCGAGCCGATCTCGGTCGCTGGCAAGGCCCGCTCCTATGGCCTGCATACTGACGCTTCGCACCGCTACGAGCGAGGCGTCGACTCGCAGCTGGCCCGTGAAGCCATGGAGCGCGCCACTGGCCTGCTGCTGGACATCGTCGGTGGCGAAGCCGGTCCGGTTATCGAAACCGTCAGCGAACAGCACCTGCCGAAAATTGCACCGGTGACCCTTCGTTCCGAGCGTATCAATCAGATGCTCGGTATGGACATGGACACCGCCGAAGTCGAGCGCCTGCTCAACGCCCTCGGCCTGAAAACCAGCGGTGAAGCCGGGCAGTGGCAGGTTGAAGTACCAAGCCATCGCTTCGACATCAGCCTGGAAGTCGACCTGATCGAAGAACTGGCCCGCCTGTACGGTTACAACCGCCTGCCGGTTCGTTACCCGCAAGCGCGCCTGGCTCCGCAAGCCAAGGCCGAGGCCCGTGGTGAACTGCCGGCCCTTCGTCGCTTGTTGGTTGCCCGCGGCTACCAGGAAGCTATCACCTACAGTTTCATCGACCCGAAACTGTTCGAGCTGTTCAGCCCAGGCGTCGAGCCGCTGCTGTTGGCCAACCCGATCTCCAGCGACATGGCGGCCATGCGTGCCTCCTTGTGGCCGGGCCTGGTCAAGTCGCTGCAACACAACCTCAACCGCCAGCAGGATCGCGTGCGCTTGTTCGAGAGCGGCCTGCGCTTTGTCGGCCAACTGGGTGACTTGCAGCAGCAACCGATGCTGGCTGGCGTGGTGTGCGGCAGCCGCCTGCCGGAAGGCTGGGCCAACGGTCGCGACACCATCGACTTCTTCGATGTGAAGGCTGACGTAGAAGCACTGTTGGGCTTCTCGGGTTCGCTGGCCGAGTTCAACTTCGTACCGGGTAAGCACCCTGCGCTGCATCCAGGCCAGACTGCCCGCATCGAGCGTGACGGCCGTGAAGTTGGCTACCTGGGTGCCATTCACCCAGAACTGGCTAAAACCCTCGGTCTGGACCGTCCGGTATTCGTCTTTGAGCTGGTGTTGGGTGAAGTGGCCGAAGGCCGTCTGCCGAAGTTCAGCGAATTGTCGAAATTCCCGGAAGTGCGTCGTGACCTGGCCTTGGTAGCAGGACGTGATGTTGCTTCGAGCTCGGTACTTGAAGTAATTCGTGACAATGCAGGCGAATGGCTGACAGACCTCAGGCTGTTTGATGTTTATCAGGGTAAAGGCATTGATCCTGATAGAAAAAGCCTGGCGGTCGGCTTGACCTGGCAGCATCCATCGCGCACTCTTAATGATGAAGAGGTGAATACCGCGACACAAAACATCCTCACCTCGCTCGAACAAAGGTTGAACACCACGTTAAGGAAATAGCGTATGGGTGCTCTGACGAAAGCTGAGATGGCCGAACGGCTGTACGAGGAGCTGGGCCTGAACAAACGTGAGGCCAAGGAATTGGTCGAACTGTTCTTTGAGGAAATCAGGCACGCTCTAGAAGACAACGAGCAAGTCAAATTGTCCGGATTCGGCAATTTCGACCTGCGTGACAAACGCCAGCGGCCGGGCCGCAACCCCAAGACAGGGGAAGAGATCCCGATCACGGCGCGTCGAGTCGTCACCTTTCGTCCAGGGCAGAAGTTGAAAGCCCGAGTTGAGGCTTATGCTGGAACCAAGTCATAACGACGAGCTTCCGCCGATTCCAGGCAAACGCTACTTCACCATCGGTGAAGTGAGCGAGCTTTGTGCGGTAAAACCGCATGTGCTCCGCTACTGGGAGCAGGAATTCCCACAACTCAACCCGGTGAAGCGTCGCGGCAACCGACGGTATTACCAGCGCCAAGACGTGCTGATGATCCGCCAGATCCGCGCGCTGTTGTACGACCAGGGCTTCACCATCGGCGGGGCGCGATTGCGCCTCTCTGGCGATGAAGCCAAGGACGACACTACCCAGTACAAACAACTGATCCGGCAGATGATTGTCGAGCTTGAGGATGTATTGGTAGTGCTGAAGAAGTAACCCTTATCGGGCCAGGAATTTTGGAAAAAATGCTTCCATAATTCAAAAGGTTAGGGTACATTCTTCAACGTTCTCAGCAACTAGGAGAACATGCTTCAAGCCCAGTCGGGGCGTAGCGCAGCCCGGTAGCGCACTTGCATGGGGTGCAAGGGGTCGAGTGTTCGAATCACTCCGTCCCGACCATTATTTTCAATGAATTAGGCCAGTTTCGTGAGAGCTGGCCTTTTTCATGTGCGTGACTTTTGCGTGACTTCTCTAATTTTCACGCCTGCCTCCTCTTCAAGATCGTCAGCACTGGTCCTCTCGAATCAGTGGCTGATTCCATGTTTGCCGCTTCGATCAGTTGACCAAGCTCAGCGCCCGAGTAATGACTGGTGATGCTGGCGTTCTTGTGCCCGAGCAGTGACTTCCGATCTTCTTCAGTAATTCCCGCGGCCCGCAGTAGGCGGCTGAAGGTGTGCTTCAAGTCGTGAATCCTGATCGAGGCCAGAGTTTCGCCGCTCTCACCCGTGCCTTCTTCCAAGCCGAGTCGTTCATCCGGTGCATTGCGGTGCCGTTGTACGAGAAAACCCACTCCCGGCTGATGCCCGCTGACTCTCAATGATCGACTTGGCCACGCTGTTCAAGACCACCAAGCGTTCGTCGCCATTCTTTACTCCCGACCGGGCGTGTCTCCCGCCGAAGTCAGCGGGGATCAGGAAAGCACTGGTCCCGAGTTCCGGCATTGCAATCTCCCAATCCCACCGCAGCTTGCAAACTTAGTGCGCCCGGCAGCCCGCGTTCACCTCGAATAAGGCCATCGTCTGCAAGTGATCCGGAAGCACTCCGAACAGAATCGACTGCTCCTCCCAATACATCGCTTGTCGTTCATGGCGCTCAAATACCAGAAGTACATAAATTCTCCTGCCTAGAAAAATGCCTGCTCAGCGGCGGGCTTCATAAGGCTATGCAGGTTCAGGAAGTGGTCTTCTGAGTCTGAATTACCGCCCGACCACTTTATTTTTCGAGGTGATGGCTATTTGACATCGTTTGAGTACAATCGCCGACGGCCGATATCCGGCCCTAGCCAATAAAGGCATACGGAGCTGTTAGAAAATGGTTCGGAAAGTGATTGGAGCTGCTGTTGTTGCCGCGACTCTGGGAATCCAAGGGTGTGCGAGTATTGTGGGAGAGTCGCGATATCCTGTAGCGGTTTCTAGCGCTCCGCCTGGTGCATCTTTCGAGGTCACCGATAAAAACGGAATTGTCGTTCACTCCGGAAACACTCCAAGCACCATTACTCTCAAATCAGGTGATGGGTATTTTTCTGGACAGACCTATACGCTGCGCTTCAAGAAGGAAGGCTACCCCGACAAGGCCGTTGAGATCGACTCCAGCTTGAGTGGTTGGTACTGGGGCAACATTCTCATTGGTGGTTTGATCGGGATGCTGATCGTCGACCCACTCACGGGCGCAATGTACAAGCTTCCCGAGCACGCCTCAGCGGACATGGGCAAGCCCCTTGCTGGCACATCCGCTGGCTCGCTGAAAGTTGCCCTGATTGATGACCTGAGTGCTGCTCAACGCGAGCAACTAGTGCCAATCAACTGATCTGTGGAAATAGCGGGGAGGGCGGCTGACTCGCCATCACTCCAGCAGCAAAAAGCCCACACATGGCGGGACATGGTGGGCTGTTTGTAATGCAGTGCGTGCCGATCCTTCGGCGTGCGGATTGTGGGGGAATTTCCGTCCTTTCACTATTGACGCGGGTCAACCCCAGCGCCAACAGGATGTTCAGGCGCTGGCCTCAAGTTGAGGCCAGCGACCAGTTACTCGACCACTTCGAGCGCATTCACCGCGCGCAAGAACATACCTTCATAGCGTTTCTTGATGCGACGGAAGTGACCGGTAGCGACCAAGGCGTCTACCACCTCGGTAGTTGCCTGCATGGTGTTCCGGTAGCGAAGGTCACCAAGAAACTCGCGGCGGATAATCGGGTCGAGGGTCATTTGTTGCTCTTTCGGAAATTTATCCAACGTCTGGGCACGCTGATTGATCGCGAGATCCTTGATGTCGCGTTCCTTCAGATACTTCAGCAGGTCCGGTACATGGAGATAAGCGTTGGTGCCACCGTAAGGGAGTTTGATCATGGTTTGATCCTCATTCAAAAGCGGATGTGATGAGGCCGGAGCCTCTGACCTCGATCCGCCAGCAATGAGTGCGCGATACATATCAATGGGCATCACCGCAAATACCGCTTCGCCGTTGTCACCGTGAATGAACTGTACAGAGCTCATGTGCTTCTCCAATGCGATTACATTATGTGTGCAATGTAATTACAATGTAAAAAGCAGTCAAGCGTTTGCTCCCACAAACAGGGCCCGCATTTTTGTCCCTTGCCCAGCCTCGAAGGCATCGACGAATCGAGCCAGGCGCTGTACAGCGATCGAGGCTTGGCGCTTGAGGCCGGTACACAGGCAAAGAAAAGCCCGTCGAGGCGGGCTAGAAGCATCTGAAGGCGCGATGTGAATCGCACTTTCGCTTGCGAAAAGAATGTGGACGGAACGCACTCGGTCGGTTACGGCCAACCCACGATTTTCAGGGACGAATCATTTTTTTGCGACTGCTTCAGTTGGGCATCTGCATCGGCTCGAGACGCGTAGCAAATCAGCCCCGCATCTTGTTTTGACGCCTCAGGGCTGCCTTTTGGCTTCATTTGATAGATGAATGCGTTGTGCATCTGAATCGTCTCTGCATACTCAAAATCCCCCCAAATGCTAGGTTGGGATTGCTTCACTTTTGCCACATAACTGTTCAACCGTGTTTGAAATACAGAGCCAGTCCGATCGGTATCGTCAATCTTGACCACGGGGCTGCAAGTTGAGCCGCGCTCTTCTCCGATTGTCAGGTATGCGTAGCAGTAATTTGATGTGCTCGAAGGTTTGTCTGGAGGTGCGAGAGGTGCCTGGGCTACCGCTGTTGCTGGGGGTGTTGAGGCGGAAACGGGGACTATGGGCAGCGGTACAGCAGGGCCTCCCATCTGGGCACTCGCTACCAGAAGTTTCGTATCACGCCTTACTTGCAGGTTATTCACCGACCCAATAGGTGCATGGCCTAGCATTGTGCGCAGGTCGATGGCGTTCCTGACCGGCTTGTCGTTAACGGCGACGATGATATCGCCGACCTTGATTCCAGCTTTTTCCGCCGCGCTATTTGGACTCACCATAATAACCATCGCGCCTTCAGCGGGGATGTTGTAGGTCGCCACATAGCGGGGGTCTACGTTATCCATGCTGATGCCAATACGACCACCCACCCAGCTGGAAGGAGGACACTTTTTATCGCTCAGTGCTTTGCTTCGTGCTGCGATTCGGGCTTGAGCTATCTGTTGGCCCTGAACGTCATTTACCTTTTTTCTACCCTCCAGGCGCTCATGGGCAAATACGAGGGCAACTTCAAGGTATTCGCAGGATTCGTTACGGTAAGCATCGGGCACCTCTGCAGCGATCAGAGTGGCAGCGGTCACAGGAGGCGTAGCAGGCACAGTTGGCGTTGTAGAGGGAACTGCCGACGGCGGATAAGTTGAATAGCCTGTTTCCGTTTCCGAAGATTCAGAAAGGAGTGGTTCAACAATCATGACGCCAGCGTAACCCGCTACCCCGGCCATCAACAGGCCCGAATCACCGCTCGCTGCCCCACCCACCAACATGCCCATCGCGGCAAGTTCCCCAACAGCCCCATCAGTAGCGCAGCCGCTGAGACCTGTAAAGCAGGAGGCAATAGCCATACTGCGAACTGACTTCGAGATGTTTGCGAGCATTTAATTCCCCGGGGCTGATGCGATAGGCATTCTTAATTTTTCGGCATAATGGCGATCTGCCTTGATTTTGTATAGCGTCAGATATGGGGCTTGGATGCGGGGCGACGGAAGGCGCATGTTGGAAGTGGTTTGATAACACGCGGCAGCAAAAAGCCCGCCAAAGCGGGCTTCTTCTCGGGGCGCCAGCAACCACCTATGGCGTAGCAGCCCGCAACCTTATGCCACTCACTTCGACCTGCTGGCCAATGGCGAATTCTTCACGCGGGGAGCGAACAGTTCGTTCCTCGCCTGTACTGCTTCGCACCGTGTATGCGTGTCCCTCCTGCCCAGTTGCAGACTGCACACCAGATCCAACAAACAGTCCTGCCCCTGCGCCTACCAACGCTCCTATGGGGCCACCTACCGCGCCGCCAACCAGCAGCCCTGTGCCCGCACCAAATCCAGATCCAACCGTCGTGTCACCTTCCTGGGAAATCACTTCATCAGCGATTGCAGCGCTTGCTCCGAACAGACACAAGCCAGCGCTCAAGACAACAACATATAACGGTTTCATGCTGCCTCCCAATGGCAGGCAACGTTACCTGCCATGATGGCCAAGTAAACGGCCGGCATCTGTGTTGGGCCGCAGACATGGCGCATGAGTAAGCCTAGCAGCGGGCAACAAAAGCCCTAAGGGACTATGGCATGGGTATACGGACGAGCACGTTTACCCAGCCGACCCCCTGGCAAGCTCAACCGCCGCAGTGATGGCCGCTCGGGCTTGCGGGCTGTTCTTCCAGCAAGTTGATCCCACCGCAGCTGAGGCTTGAGCCAGGATGTCGCCGACATTCGATTTACTCAGCTCAGCCAGGGTTTCGATGCCCATCTGTTCAAGTCGGGTGATGACGGTGGGCCCTACGCCTTTGAGTGCCAGCAGCGCGGTTCGCTCGTTCGGTGGAAATGGCATCCTTGAATTCCTTTTCGGGTGCGAGAGTGCCCTGGAGCTTGCACGAACTTCGAGTGTGGCTCAACGGTAGCGGTGGAATGACAGGCAAAGAAAAGCCCGCCATAAAGCGGGCCTAAGGTGTCACGAGAGAGTAGGGCTACTGTGCACCTTGGCCCGTGAAAAATTTGTCAAGGTGGTGGAACAGGTCCGCAGGACAGGGCCTTTCCTATCGTTCAGACACCTGCAGCGGTCCTGTCTTGAGCATCCATGATGAAGTGCAGCGGCATATGCTCAGGCGTATCAAGGGTCGATACTTCAAAACCACCCACGATCAGTGGCTGTCGAGCTTCCTGCTCAAGCGTTTCCTCCGCCAACCTTTTGACCATTCTCGCGTGGTTCATTGCGATTTCACTGAGCGTCGACACGGTACATCTCCGATAACAAGCAATTATTGTGGCCGCTGCCGCGTCAGAATTACGTCTTCCCGGGGCCGCTAGAGCCGGCTTGTGCAATAGCCAAGCCAGAGGTTGATGGACAGTTGGCGTAGTGTTTCCAAATGCGACGAATGGTGGGGCAGGTCGTAGGGTCAGTTCAACACAATAATTCGCGACACCAGTTCCGCACTGTTTTTCGCGTCAAGCTTCTTCATCAATCGCGCCCGGTGCACTTCCACCGTCCGGTGCGAAATATCCAGCTTGCGGCCAATTTCCTTGCACGTCAGCCCATTGACGATATGCGCCGATATTTCCCGTTCCCTGGGCGTGAGGTTGACGGTCGGCCTGAACACCCGGTCCATGCGCTCGAAATGCCACACCATCAGCTGAAAGGGATCGTCCGGGGTCAGGGTGTAGCCGTTGGCGCGGGCCCAAAAGACTTCGCCACTGTGATGCTGCATGAAGCGCTCGTCGGAGTAGGCACCGTTCCTGGCGTGACGCAGCCAGCTCAGGCTGCGTTCGCCGATGGCCTGGTAGTCGGCCTGTGACGGGTAGAGCTTGAGGATCAGCTTGCCCATCAGTTCGTCACGCTCGTAGCCGAACAGGCTCTGGAAGGCTTCATTGAGGTCGAGCATGCGGCGGTTGCCGGTGATGACTTGCGGCGCGGGCGACACCTGGAAGGCCAGGCGCTCAAGGTCTTGCAGTTGTCGGGCTGGGTCGGTCATGGGCCAGGCCTCCCTCGTTTCTAGGGGATTTTCCCACGCAGTATCCATCAGTCGGGCTACTCATCCCTATACGTAGTTGCACGGATAGCGAGGGCCTGGAGGTTGGGGCCATTGTAGGGAACGCCTGTTCAACTACAAGGATAAAACCATGGCTACCGACTCCGTCAGCATCGTCGCCGCCGCGCATTCGCGGTTTGGCCGCTTGAGCGATGCCACCTTGGAAGATCTGATCGTTGATGTCACCCGTGCCGCGTTGGCGGATGCGGATGTTGCAGCGTCGGAGATCGACGCGCTGTTTCTCGGGCATTTCAATTCGGGGCTGGTGCCCGACGGTTTTCCGGCATCGTTGATGTTGCAGGCCGATCCCGCGCTGCGCTTCAAACCCGCCACTCGTTGCGAGAACGCCTGTGCTTCGGGCGCGGCGGCGATTCAGGCGGGGATCAATGCGATTCGCTCGGGCGAGGCGGAGCTGGTGCTGGTGGTGGGGGCCGAGAAGATGACCTCGAACTCAACTGCCCAGGTCACTCAGGCCCTGGCCGGGGCGGGGTATCAGCATGATGCCGAGGAAGCCGGCTTGAGCTTCCCGCAGTTGTTCGGGCTGGCCGCCGCAGGTTACGGCCAGCGTTACCAGAGTCCGCTGTCGGCCATGGCGGCGATTGCCGCGAAGAACCACGCCAATGCCATGGCCAACCCGCTGGCGCAGATGCACAAGGCAATGAGTTTCGAGCACTGCAACACGGTATCCGAGAGCAACCCCTACATCGCTGAGCCGCTACGTCTGACCGACTGCTCGCTGGTCACCGACGGCGCCGCGGCGATTGTGCTGGCGTCTGCAAAACGCGCCAGGCAGTTCCGCCGTGAAGTGGCGATCCGCAGCATGGCCCAGGTCAATGATTTTTTGCCGCTGTCGCGACGCGACCTCCTGGCGTTCGAGGGCCCGCAGCGGGCGATCCAGTCTGCCTTGAGCCAGGCTGGGGTCACCCTGGATGAGCTGAATTTTGCCGAGGTTCATGACTGCTTCACCATCGCCGAATTGCTGATCTACGAAGCCATGGGCCTGGCACCGAAAGGGCAGGGCCATCGGGTGCTCGAAGCGGGCATCGTACAGGCCGGCGGCAGGTTGCCGGTGAACTTGTCGGGCGGGCTCAAGGCCAAGGGGCATCCGGTGGGGGCCACAGGGGTGTCGATGCATGCCTTGGCGTTCGGCCAGTTGACGGGCAACCCGATTGGCCTGGCAGCAGCCAATGCCGAGTTCGGCCTGTTGTTCAACATGGGCGGGATGGCGGTGGCCAACTACGCCACGGTGTTGCAGGCGCGGAGGGCGTAACAGTGAATATTGCCAATTGGCTGCATGCCGCCGCCCAGTGCTGGCCCGAGCGTCCGGCGTTGTTTGAAGGGGCGCGGCAGGTTGCCGACTACCAGGGTTTTGCTGCCAGGGTACGCGGTCTGGCCCATGAGCTGACTCACCAGCACGGGGTCGAGCCGGGTGATCGCGTGGCGCTGTTCATGAAGAATTGCTGCGAGTACCTGGAGCTGATGTACGCGGTGTGGTGGGTCGGTGCCGTGGCGGTGCCGATCAACTGCAAGCTGCACCGCAGCGAGGCCGGCTGGATCGTCGACAACGCCCAGGCCCGGGTGCTGTTCACGGATGGCGGGCAGGTGTTCGCCCCCCACGAACTGGCCTGCCGCGAATTGGCGGGGCGCAGTCGGACAACGCTGGACGCCGGCGATCTCCAGCCCATCCCCTATAGCTGCAATGCCGATCACCTGGCCTGGCTGTTCTACACCTCCGGCACCACCGGGCGCTCCAAGGGCGTGATGCTGTCCCATGGCAACCTGGCGGCGATGTCGCTGTGTTACCCGCTGGATGTCGATGCGGTCAGCGCCCGGGACGCGGTGGTGTATGCCGCGCCCATGTCCCACGGTGCCGGGTTGTACAACTTCATCCATGTGCGCTGCGGCGCCCGGCATGTCGTGCCCGAGAGCCGTGGCTTCAAGGCCGACGAGCTGTTCGGGCTTGCCGCCCGGCTGGGCGATGTAACGCTGTTCGCGGCGCCGACCATGGTCAAGCGTATGGTCGAACAGGCCCGGTGTACCGGCTACGCCGGCGAGGGCATCAAGACCATCGTGTACGGTGGCGCGCCGATGTACCTGGCCGACCTCCAGGAAGCGCTCAGCACCTTCGGCCCACGCCTGGTGCAGATCTACGGCCAGGGCGAGAGCCCGATGACCATCAGCGCCTTGTCCCGTGAGCTGATTGCCGATCGCGGGCGCCCGGACTGGTCCGCCATCGTGTCCTCGGTGGGGCGGGCGCATGCCTGTGTCGATGTCCGCGTGCTCGATGCCCAGTTGCACGCGCTGCCGGCGGGGCAGCCCGGCCAGATTGCCGTGCGCGGCCCGACGGTCATGCACGGCTACTGGCGCAACGAGGCGGCCACGGGTGAGGCACTGGTCGATGGCTGGCTGCTCACCGGCGACATCGGCTATCTCGACGATCACGGTTACCTGACCCTCACCGACCGCTGCAAGGACGTGATCATCTCCGGTGGCAGCAATGTGTATCCCCGTGAGGTGGAAGAGGTGTTGGCGCTGCACCCCGAGGTGTTCGAGGTGTGTGTGGTGGGCGAGGCGGACGCAGAGTGGGGCGAGTCAGTGGTGGCCTTTGTGGTTGCCCGTGACAACCAGCCGCTGGATGAGCGATCGCTCACTGCCTGGTTCATCGGGCGCATGGCTTCGTTCAAAAAACCGAAGAAGTACGTGTTCCTCGCCGAGTTGCCGAAAAACAGCTACGGCAAGGTGCTCAAGACCGCACTGCGCCAATGGCTGCAGGAGGCTGGCGGTAGCGCTGTTACTCCGTGACTGTTTTCCATCAATAAGAACAAGACAGGAATACTTCTATGGCAACGCATCAGCACAACCCGGCCCGGCAACGGCGCCGCGCCTTTATCGGTGCAACCTCCGGGCACCTCATCGAATGGTATGACTATGGCGTGTACGGCTTTTTGGCGGTGTACATCGGCCAGGCGTTCTTCGTCTCCGACGACCCGACCACCAGTTTGCTCAGCAGCTTTGCCGCCTTTGCCTTGAGTTTTTTCATCCGGCCCTTGGGCGGTCTGTTTTTCGGGCCGCTGGCCGACAAGATCGGTCGGCGCAAAACCCTGATCACCGTCCTGGTCATGATGGCGGGCTCTACGTGCCTGCTGGGCCTGTTGCCCACCTACGCCGCCATTGGCATCGCCGCGCCGATCCTGCTGGTGCTGATTCGCTGTGTTCAAGGCTTTTCTGCCGGGGGCGAGATCGGCACCATCACCAGCTTCATCTCTGAATACGCAGGGCCCGGCCGGCGGGGCTTTTCCACCTGCTGGCTGATGGTGACCGCCGTGCTTGGGCTGGTGCTGGGCGGGGTGGTTGCCAATGGTATGACCTGGCTGCTCGGCGCTGAGCTGATGCAGGACTGGGGCTGGCGCATTCCGTTCCTGGTCGCCGGCCCCATGGGCCTGATCTCCATGTACATTCGCCTCAAGCTTGAGGACAGCCCGGAGTTCCTGGCGCTGCAAAAGGCCGGGGAAACCTCCAAGGCGCCGCTGCGTGAAGTGTGGCAATGGAAGCGGGCGATCACCCTGGTGTTTTTCATCATCACCCTGCACAGCTCGATCTTCTACCTGGTGCTGACCTTCGCTTCCACCTACATGTCGCGGATCCTCAAGTTCGACAGTGGCACCACGCTGCTCTATGTCTTCATCGCCAGTTTGACGGCTGCGTTCGTCATGCCTTTTGGCGGCCTGTTCACCGACCGGTACGGGCGCAAACCCTTCCTGATCGTGGTGGGGGTCCTGGCGACGCTGGCGATGTACTGGTTCTTCAAGGCCGCGCCCACGGCCACGCCGGGTTCGTTTTTCCTGCCGTTGATGGCGGTGGCGATTTTCTTCGGGCTGTATGC
The DNA here is from genome assembly GCF_035581345.1 of Pseudomonas sp. JQ170C. Classification (NCBI taxonomy): domain Bacteria; kingdom Pseudomonadati; phylum Pseudomonadota; class Gammaproteobacteria; order Pseudomonadales; family Pseudomonadaceae; genus Pseudomonas; species Pseudomonas sp. JQ170C. Next base: position 3,883,669 of record NZ_CP141608.1, on the reverse strand, counting down.
CTCGTCCACTTACGCCACCATGAGCGAACTGCTGCCTACACGCATCCGCTCCACGGGGATCGCGGTGGCGTACAACATTCCGGTGGCGGTGTTTGGCGGCAGTGCGCCGTTCATTTCGACCTGGCTGATCCAGCAGACCGGGGATATTTCGTCACCGTGGTACTTCTACATCGGCACCGGGGTGGTGTCGCTGATTGCCCTGGTGGTGCTGCGCAAGGAAGACTTCGTAGCCTGCCAGGGGGCCGGGGAAGGGCGGCTTGCCGGTGACCTTGTGATGACGCCGCGCTGAGGCCATCGCCGGCATTGCCGGCGATCAGGCCCCACCCGCGCCGGTTTACACCTTGAACGTCGCCATCAACCCTTGCTGATGATTGGCCAGGCGGTTCAACGCCTGGCTGATCTGCGCCGATTCTTCGGCCTGCCCGGAGAGCGATTCGGTCACGTCTCGAATACTCGCCACATTGCGGTTCACCTCTTCAGCCACCGCGCTCTGTTCTTCAGCTGCCGAAGCAATCTGCAGGTTCATGTCGGTGATCACCGTCACCGCTTCACCAATGCGCTGCAACGCCGGCAGCGCCTGTTCGGCCTGGCTCACGCTGCTCTGGGCCTGACGATGGCTGCTGTGCATCGAGCCCACCACCTCGCGCGTGCCTTGCTGCAAGCCTTCGATCACCACGCGGATCTCATCCACCGAGTCCTGGGTGCGCTTGGCCAGGTTGCGTACTTCATCGGCCACCACGGCAAAGCCCCGGCCCGCATCACCGGCGCGGGCCGCTTCGATGGCGGCGTTCAGGGCCAGCAGATTGGTCTGCTCGGCAATGGAGCGGATCACCTCAAGCACCGAGCCGATCTGCTCGCTGCGGCTGGCCAGTTGCTGGACTTCCTCCATGCCGGCGTTCATCTCGCAGGCCAATTGTTCGATGGCGTGGGTGGTGGTGCGAATCAGCGCCAACCCTTCACGGGTCGCCTGGTCGGCACCGCGTGCCGCCTCTGCCGCCTGGGCGGCGTTGCGGGCAACGTCCTGGGCGGTGGCGCTCATTTCCTGCGAGGCCGTGGCTACCTGGTCCACTTCGCGAAATTGCTGCTGCATGCCGGCGCTGGTCTGGCTGGCAATGGCCGCCGACTGGTCAGCGGTGCCGCGTGCATCCTGTACCGAGGCTTTGACGTCGGCGATCACCGGTTGCAGCTTGTCGAGAAAGCGGTTGAACCAGCCGGTCAGTTCGCCCAACTCATCCTTGCCGCTGTAGTCCAGGCGGCGGGTCAGATCGCCTTCGCCGCTGGCGATGTCCTTGAGCATCGCCGCCACCTTGAGGATCGGCCGGGTCACGCCGCGGGCGGTCATCCAGATCACCAGCAACCCGAGCACGGCGGCGCCCAGGGCCATGAGCAGGCTGGTCAGGTTGGCGCGGGTGTTGTGGGCGTCCAGGCGCGCATTGAGTTCAATGGCCGGGGCCTGCAGTACCGCCTCGGGCACCTCCAGCAACACGCTCCATGGCTGCGCACCGGGCACCGGCACGAACGATTGACTGACCTGCAGCATGCCGTTGTCGGTGAACTCGGCGGCTTTGCCGGCGCGCATCTGCGTGGTCAGTGCGCTGGCTTGCGGACCGAACACCGCTTCGACGTTCTTGCTCAGCTGGCCGCCGTCACGGCTGTGCCCGGCCAGCAGGCCGGCGGGGCTGACGATGCTGACCTGGCCGTTGCCGTCGAACAGTTCCTGGCGCCCCTCCAGGCTCAGTTGTTGCAGGTTGTCGAGGCTGATGTCCAGGCCCATCACGCCAATCACCTTGCCGTCCTGCTTGAGCGGGATGGCAATGCTGGTCATCAGCGGCGTACGGTCGCCGACGGTGTCGAAGTAGGGGTCGATTACGCAGGTGTTGCCCGTCTCCAGCGGGCAGGTCAACCAGCGGTTGTAGGCAACGCCGTTGGCGCCCAGTGTGGTGTCGGCGAGCATGTCTTCCGGCATCGCCTCATGCTCCAGCTGGCCGGGTTTGGGCTGCGACCAGTACAGGGAAAACCGGCCGGTTTCGTTGCTGCCCAGGTCGGCCTGATCGGTGAAGGCACTGTCCTTGCCATCGAGCGCATCGGGCAAGTACACCAGGTACAGGCCCAGCAGTTCAGGGTTGTCGCCCAGTGCCGTTTTCGCCTGCGCGGTCAGCACCTGGCGCAGGTTGTCGGTGCCTTGCGCCTTGAGCACGGTCATCAGGTGGGCGACGCCGTTGCCATACAGGTAGGCATCCTTGAAGTAGCGCTGAATCCGCGACGCCTGCAGCTGGGCATAGGTGTGCAGGCGCAGGCGGGCGTTCTGGTCGAGCATTTGCGTGTTGGCGCTGTTGACCAGCGCTGCACTGCGTCCGGCTTGAAACAGCGCCGCCGCCATCAACACCGCGACGATAGCCAGCAGGCACAAGCCTGCCAGCAAGGTGATCTTCCATTGAATCAGCAGGCGGCGCAGCAGCATGGGGACGTCCTTATTGTTGGCGGTATTGAACGCAAAAGCCCGTCGATATCGACGGGCTGTTTTCATGGGGACACTACTCGGCAATGAAACTCGGCGGCGCGACCTTGAAGGCTTTGGTCAGGTACGCCAGGTACAACACCCCGGTCGCGGCCCAGACCCCGCCGAACAACAGCGAGTGTTCATCAAGGTCCAGCCACAGGATGGCGATGATGCAAAAGCCGATGGTGGGTACGACCAGGTACTTGAACTTGTCGGCCAGGGTCTTGTTGTTGCCCTCGCGCCAGTAGCAGTGAACGATCACCGACAGGTTCACGAAGCTGAACGCCACCAGCGCACCGAAGTTGATCACCGAGGTGGCGGTCACCAGGTCGAAGAAAATCGCCGACAGCGAGATGAAGCCTACGATCACGATATTGATCGCCGGGGTTTTCCACTTGCCGTGCAGGCGACCGAAGTAGCGTTTGGGGATGACGTTGTCACGGCCCATCACATAGAGCAGGCGCGACACGCTGGCTTGGGAGGCCAGGCCCGAGGCCAGCGTGTTGATGAAGGTGCAGCAGATGAAGATCGACTGGAATAGCTTGCCGCCCACATACAGCGCGATTTCCGGCAGGGCGGCTTCGTGGTCCTGGAAGCGGTCCATGTTCGGGAAGTACGACTGGATGTAGAACGACACGATGATGAATACCAGGCCACCGATCAGCGCAATCAGGAAGATTGCCCGCGGGATGACCTTCTCGGCGTTCTCGGTTTCTTCCGACAGGGTCGTGACCGCGTCAAAACCCAGGAACGAGAAGCACAGGATGGTGGCGCCGGCCACCAGGGCATTGAGGTGGGTGTCTTCGCCGGCGAACGGCAGCAGGCTCCACGTCGTGCCCAGGCCTTCGCCGTTGTGCAGGCCGCGTACGGTGAGGTAGATGAACACACCGATGATGATGGCCTGGATCGCCACGAACAGGGTGTTGAAGCTGGCCACCAGGTTGATGCTGCGGATGTTGATCAGGCTCATGATCGTCACGAAGCCCACCACCCAGGCCCAGGCCGGCACCTCGGGGAACATCACCGAAAGGTACAGCTTGGCCAGCAAGGCGTTGACCATCGGCAGCAGCAGGTAGTCGAGCAGCGACGACCAGCCAACCAGAAAGCCCACATGCGGATTGATTGCCCGGCGGGTGTAGGTGTAGGCCGAGCCGGATTCGGGAAAGCGGCGAACCAGCACGCCGTAGCTCACGGCGGTGAAGAGGATGCCGAGCAGGGCCAGTACATAGGCGCTGGGCACATGCCCATCGGTAATGCCGGAGACGATGCCGAAGGTGTCGAACACGGTCATCGGGGCGATGTAGGCCAGGCCGATGATGACCACCTGCCAGAGCTTCAGGGTTTTTTTGAATTGGGCGTCGGGGGCTGCGGCGTTGTTACTGGACATGCTGGGCGCGCTCCTGGTTCTGAGGGGCGGGCTGGCGAGGTGTAACGCTGAGAACGGGTCCTTTGTTCTGCTTGCTGGGTGCGCGTGAAGAGACTGGCATCATGGATGGCACTGGCCCGTGTTTTGTTTGGAATTATTTTTCTGAAGGAGGTGATGCAGGAAGGAAAATAAGAAGGTGACAGGAGCGTGTCAATTAAATTCTGACAAATTGTTTCAAGGTTTTGTCGGCGTTTATCGACAAAAACGCTCTATTTCGCTGGTTTTGATCGAGGGTGGTGCTGGTTGTGCGTCTATTAAAATAGACGGGTAGGGCTCGGTTGCCGATATTTATCGGTCAATTGCGCTGCCACAAGGCCCGTTCGCACAGGCTTCGATAAACACCGACTCAGCCCGGCTCATGCGCTGCTCACGGTTCCACAGCAGGTGAATGTCGACGTCGGCAATCCCTTCCGTGGGCGGCAGTTGCCAGAGCAACCCGGCCTCGACATCGGCTGCCACCACATGGGCCGGCAAACAGCCGATGCCAAACCCGGCGATCACCAGGCGCCGCACTTCTTCAAGGCTCGGTGACGAGGCGACGATGCGCCCACTGAAGCCCTGCTGGTCACGAAAGATGGTCAAGGGCGAGAGCATCCCGCCAATCTGGTCGCTGGTAAAACTGACAAAGTTCTCTTTTTGCAGGTCGCCTTCGGCCACGTTTTCCTTGCCGAACAGCCCATGGTGCCTGCCACAGAAAAAGGCGTAGCGCTGGCGCAGGAACAAGCGCTGCTCCAGGCGAGGCTGCGGGCGACGGTTGAGGCTCAGGCCCAGGGTCGCGGTCTTTTCCTGCAGGGCGCTGATGATGTCGGAGCTGCGCATCACGTCGATTTCCAGGTCCACCCGGGGATGCTGGCGATGAAACGCGGCCAGGAAGTCATCGAAGGGCTCGGAAAAGATCCGGCTGATCATCAGCAGCCGCACCTTGCCGATCACCTCATCGGCCGGCTGTTCCAGCACACCGCTGACCTGGGACATCTGCCCATAGATTTCCCCGGCCAGGTGGAAGATCTGCTCGCCCACTTCGGTCAGGGCAAAGCGCGGGCCGCGCCGGGCGATCAGTTGGCGCCCGAGTTGTTCCTCCAGGCGCTTGAGCGCCTGGCTCACCGCAGGCTGGGTCAGGTGCAGACGGGCGGCGGCGCGGCTGATGCTCAGTTCCTGGCCGATCACCCGGAAGGTGCGCAGCAGGTTCCAGTCCAGGCGGTCGTTGAGCAGGCGGTCAGGCATGGCGGGCCCCGGTGGCGTGAATATAACGGTGGCTAATAGTGCGAATAATAAATAGAAAATTGACTAATCATAGTCCCGAGCCGAAAAATCGATCCTACAGAGGCGTCGACCAGAACGCCCAGCCGCACCGTTCTCTCCTGCCAGAAAAATAATCAAAGGAGCCTGACCCATGACGCCTTCCGCTTCGCCCCAGCCTCGCCGGGCCGCGGCTGCCGCTTTTATCGGCACCATGATCGAGTGGTACGACTTTTACATCTACGCCACCGCCGCCGCCCTGGTGTTCGGCGCCTTGTTCTTCCCCTCCGATGACAAACTGTTCAGCACCATGGCCGCCTTCGGCACCTTCGCCGTGGGCTTTTTCGCCCGGCCCCTGGGCGGGATCGTCTTCGGCCATATCGGTGACCGCATCGGGCGCAAGAAGTCGCTGGTGATTACCTTGCTGATGATGGGCGTCGTTACCGTGTGCATCGGCCTGCTGCCGACCTACGCGCAGATCGGCGCCGCCGCGCCGGTGCTGCTGATCCTGCTGCGCATCGTCCAGGGCATTGCCGTGGGCGGGGAGTGGGGTGGCGCGGTGTTGATGGCCGGGGAACATGCACCCAAGGGGCGGCGCAATTTCTTCGCCTCCTTCGCCCAGTTGGGCAGCCCGGCGGGCTTGATCCTGTCGCTGCTGGCCTTCAGCGCCGTCACCCGCCTGCCCGAAGAAGACTTGATGAGCTGGGGCTGGCGCCTGCCGTTCCTGGCCAGTGCGCTGTTGTTGCTGGTGGGGCTGGCGATTCGCCTGGGGGTCAATGAGTCGCCGGAGTTCCTCGCCAGTCGCGAACAGGCCAGCAAGGCCAAGCGCAAGGAGCAGGCGCCGGTCATGGAAGTGCTGCGTACTGCCTGGCGCCCTCTGCTGCTGTGCATCGGCGCCAACACCTTGGGGATTGCCGGGGTGTACTTCACCAACACCTTCATGATCGCCTACAGCACCCAGCAGTTGGCCTTGCCACGCTCGTTGATCCTTGAGTGCCTGTTTGTGGTGGCGATCATTCAGTTCTGCATCCAGCCCATGGCCGCCTGGGTGGCGGAGAAAGTGGGTGCCACCCGGTTCCTGTGCCTGGTGTCGCTGCTGGCCATGGCCTCGCCCTATCCGATGTTCGTGCTGGTGAGTTCCGGCCAGGCGCCGTTGATCATCGTCGGCATTGCCCTGGCGGTGATCTGCATGGCGTCGTTCTATGCGGTGATTGCAGGCTACGTGAGTGGCATGTTCGACACCCATGTGCGCTACACCGCGATCTCCCTGGCCTACCAGGTGTGTGGCGCCATTGCGGGCGGCCTGACGCCGCTGGTGGGTACTTGGCTTGCCCACACATTCACCGGCCAATGGTGGCCGATGGCAGTGTTCTACAGCGTGATTGCGGCAATTTCGCTGCTCTGTGTACTGGCCCTTGCGCGCCGCCATGCCGCCGCCCACCGCCTGGAAATGGCCTGAAAATCCGATGAGTTCTGGAGTAGCTGCGATGTTGAAAAGCAACGGCGAACGCCTGTGGGCGAGCCTGATGGCCATGGCTGAAGTGGGCGCCACCGCCCGGGGCGGCAGTTGCCGCCTGGCCCTGAGCGAAGACGACAAGGCCGGGCGCGACCTCTTCGCCCACTGGTGCCGTGAAGCCGGCCTGACCCTGAGTGTCGACCCTATCGGTAACCTGTTCGCCCGTCGCCCGGGGCGCGATGCGCACGCCGCCCCGGTGATGATCGGCAGCCACCTCGACACCCAGCCTGAAGGCGGGCGCTTCGATGGTGTGTACGGTGTGCTGGCCGGCCTCGAGGTGGTACGGCGTCTCAATGACTTGAAGATCCAGACGCAAAAGCCGCTGGAGATTGCGGTATGGACCAACGAGGAGGGCGCGCGCTTCACCCCGGCCATGTTCGGCTCGGCGGTGTTCACCGGCAGCATGAAACTTGAAGACGCCCTGGCGGTGCGTGATGCCGACGGCATCAGTGTCGCTCAGGCCCTGGAGCAAACCGGCTTCGCCGGCAAACGCCCGTTGGGCGGTGCGGTGGATGCCTATTTCGAGGCGCATATCGAGCAAGGTCCGATCCTTGAAGACAACGCCAAGAGCATCGGCGTGGTCAGCGGCGGCCAAGCTATTCGCTGGCTCGATGTGCAGGTCCAAGGCATGGCTGCCCATGCCGGCACCACCCCCATGCCTCTGCGCAAGGATGCCCTTTATGGCGCCGCCCCCATGATCCAGGCGATCGAACAGCTGGCCAGCGACTTCGCCCCCGAAGGCCTGACCACCGTGGGCGAATTGAGCATCGCCAAATCGTCGCGCAACACCATTCCCGGCCTGCTGCAGTTCACCGTCGACCTGCGGCACCACCACGACAGCGCCATCGAAGAGATGGAGCGGCAGGTCGAAGCGCGCTTGCGGGCGATTGCCGCTCCGCGCGGCTTGAAGGTCAGCCTCAGCCGCCACTGGGTCAGCCCGGCCACGCCCTTCGATGCCGACTGCGTGGCCGCCGTGCAGGCGGCGGTGGATGGCTTGGGGTACACGCAGCAAACCATCGTCAGCGGTGCCGGTCATGATGCGATCCTGCTGTCGCGTTACTGCCCGACGGCCATGGTGTTCATCCCTTGCGTGGGCGGCCTGAGTCATAACGAGGCCGAAGACGTGTTGCCCGAAGACGTGCGCCAGGGCGCCGACGTACTGCTCAACGCCGTGCTGGCCCGTGCCGGCCGGGTCGACTAAGGAGAAGCTCATGCGTTGCTACTTTCACCCTGAACAGCTGCTGCATCACCCGCGCAGCTACTATTCCCGCGGCCAGATGCGTACCCCTCAGGAAGTGCCCGAACGCGCGCGTAACCTGCTGCAGGCGGCCAAGGGCCTGGGCTTCGAGATCGCCCAGCCGGCGGATGGCGGCCTGCAGCCGCTGCTGGCGGTGCACGGCGCGCCTTACCTGACGTTTCTTGAAGAGGCCCATCGGCGCTGGAAGGAAGTGCCCGAGGACTGGGGCGATGAAGTGATGTCGAACATCTTCGTGCGCGAACCCAACGCCCTGCGCGGCATCCTCGCCCAGGCGGCCCGGTATCTGGCCGACGGCAGTTGTCCGGTGGGCGAGCTGACCTGGCGCTCGGCCTACTGGTCAGCGCAAAGCGCGGTGGCCGGGGCGCGGGCACTGCTCGATGGCGAGCCGGCGGCCTATGCCCTGTGCCGGCCACCGGGTCATCACGCCCGGGCCGAAGCCGCCGGTGGTTTCTGCTACCTGAACAACGCCGCCATTGCCGCCCAGGTGCTGCGCGAGCGCTTCGAGCGGGTCGCGGTGCTCGACACCGACATGCACCACGGCCAGGGCATCCAGGAAATTTTCTATGAACGGGATGATGTCCTGTACGTCTCGGTGCATGGCGACCCCACCAACTTCTACCCCGGCGTGGCCGGCTTTGCCGATGAGTGCGGCAGCGGCGCCGGGGAGGGCTACAACCTGAACCTGCCGATGGCCCACGGTGCCAGCGAGGCGGATTTCCTCGAACAACTGGAGCAAGCCCTGGTCGCAGTGAAGCGCTTTGGCGCGCAGGTGCTGGTGCTGTCGCTGGGCTTCGACATCTTCGAGCTGGACCCGCAAAGCAAGGTCGCCGTCACCCGCGACGGCTTCGCCACCCTGGGCGAGCGGATTCGCAGCCTCGGCCTGCCGTGCCTGATCGTGCAGGAGGGCGGCTATCACCTGGAAAGCCTGGAGGACAACGCCCAGGCGTTTTTTGGCCAAAGTGCCCAGTGGCAACTGCCCGACAACCACTGATCCGCTCTCACGCTTGCGGTTGTACGACGGACTACGATGAAGGGTTGCTATCACCCAACCGTGGGAGGGTCGGCCATGAAAGTCGTCGTGATCGGGGGCACCGGTCTGATCGGTACCCAGCTGTGCAACAACTTGCGGGCGAAGGGCCACGTTGTGCTGGCCGCTTCCCCCAGAACCGGCGTCGACGCCCTCACCGGCGAAGGCCTGGGCCCGGCGTTGCAGGGCGCCGAGGTGGTGGTCGATGTCTCCAACTCGCCGTCGTTCGAGGATGCCGCGGCGCTGTCGTTCTTTGAAACCTGCGGGCGTAACCTGTTTGCCGCCGAGAAGGCCGCTGGCGTGGGCCATCACATTGCGTTGTCGGTGGTGGGTACCGAACGCATGCTCGACAGCGGTTACTTTCGCGCCAAGATGGCCCAGGAAGAACTGATCAAGCGCTCGGGGGTGCCGTACACCCTGCTGCGTGCCACGCAGTTTTACGAGTTCATGGCGGGCATTGCTTACTCCGGTGCAGAAGGCAACCAGGTGCGCTTGACCAACGCCGCCCTGCAGCCGGTGGCCTCGGCCGACGTAGCCCAGACCCTGGCCGACATCGCCGAGCAGGCCCCGGCCAACCGCACCCTGGAAGTCGCCGGTCCCGAGCGCTTGCCCTTGGTGGAGTTCGTGCGCACCTACCTGCAATACAACCAGGACCCTCGCGAAGTCATCGCCGACCCCCAGGCCACCTATTTCGGTGCCCCCATCGACGACCGCTCGCTGACGCCCGATGACGATGCGCGCCTTGGCGCCATTCACTTCCAGACCTGGCTGAAAACCACCCCCGTCCAACACTGATACACAGGACCAGGAGAGCGACATGCGCATCCAGTCTTTGTTCATGCTTGTACCCTTGACGGCCGCCATGGCCGTTCACGCCCAGCCCTCCAGTGCGCCACCTCCGAGCGTCAAACCGGTGATGACCCAGGCGCTGCCCGAGTACCCCGGCAAGGAAGTGTTGATCCTGGAGGTCGAGTACCCGCCAGGCGGCGCCGACCCTGTGCATCGCCACGATGCCCACGGGTTTGTCTATGTGCTGGAGGGGTCTGTGGTGATGGGCGTGAAGGGGGGCAAGGAAGTCACCCTCATGCCGGGGCAGAGCTTCCATGAAGGCCCGGCCGACATCCACACAGTGGGGCGCAATGCCAGCCAGAGCAAACCGGCGAAATTCGTGGTGTTCCTGCTCAAGGACGTGAACAAGGCGGCGGTGTTGCCAGCACAGTGATACACCCACGGCCAGGTAGGAGCGGGCTTGCCCCGCGAGAGGCCGGCACCGCCAGCAAAATGGCTGTGGTCTGAGCTATTGATCGCGGGGCAAGCCCTCTCCCACAGGCCCCGTAGCCGCTGGCGCCAGCCTGCGATCGGCCGCGAAGCGGTCGTGGTTCTATGTAGGAGCGGGCTTGCCCCGCGAGAGGCCGGTACAGCCTGCAAAACAGGTGTTGTCTAAACCATTGATCGCGGGGCAAGCCCGCTCCCACAGGCCCCGTAGCCGCTGGCGCCAGCCTGCGATCGGCCGCGAAGCGGTCGTGGTTCTATGTAGGAGCGGGCTTGCCCCGCGAGGCGCCGGTACAGCCCGCAAAACAGGTGTTGTCTGAACCATTGATCGCGGGGCAAGCCCGCTCCTACCGTCGTTCGTAGCCTCGTTCGCCGGCGGCTACGACGAAGGCAGGTCCACCTGCGCGCACAGACCGCCACCCGGTCGGTTGCTCAAGGTCAGGGTGCCGCCGATGGCCTGGGTCAATTGCTGGGCGATCGCCAGGCCCAGGCCGGTGCCGCCGGTGCTGCGGTTGCGCGAGCCTTCGACGCGGTAGAAGGGCTTGAGCACTTCATCCAGCTCATCGGCGGGAATACCGGGGCCGTTGTCCAGTACCCGGATCAGCGAGCTGTTATCGCTACCCGTCAGCACCTCCAGTTGCGCAGCACCTGCGAATTTCAGGGCATTGTCGATCAGGTTGGCCAGCACCCGGCGCAAGGCATGGGGACGGGTGTCGATCACCGCGCCGGTGGTTGCTCCCAAGGTGACGTGCTGGCCGCTGTCCTGGTAGTCGAGCACCAGGCTGTCGAGCAAGGCATCCAGGTTGACCCGACAGCGGGCTTCGGTGCTGCCGTCGATGCTGCGGGCATAGGCCACGCCCTCGCGTACCAGGTGCTCCATGGCTTCCAGGTCGCTCCACAGTTTGTCTTTCTCAAGGGAGGGGTCCATCACTTCGACCCGCAGCTTCATGCGCGTGATTGGGGTTTGCAGGTCGTGGGAAATCGCGGCCAGCAGTTGCATGCGCTCCTTGAGGTACGCGGCTATGCGCGCCTGCAATGAGTTGAACGCCACGGCTGCGTACTGCACCTCTCGCGGCCCGCGCTCTTCCAGGCGTGGGCCGGGCGCGTTGGGGTCGAGGCTGTCCACCGCCCTGGCCAGGCGGGTCAGCGGGCCGATGGCGGTCTTGACGGCAAGCCAGGTACACAACAGCAGCACCATCAGCTGAATCACCAGCACCACCGGCAACCAGGTCGACAGAGGCACCGTGGTCGGGGTGACATCGACGGTCAGCGGTTCACCGTCGGCCAGGCGCAGGTGAACCTGAAAGTGTGGGCGCGGGCCGGGTATGTTCTGGTAGTCGAGGGCGTAGTGACTGCCGATGGCTTTGTCGATGGACTGCGCGGCCATCGGCGCATCGTTCAACTCCAGCGGCTGGCCCGGTTCACCGCCATCAAGCAGATAGCGGTAGTTGCGCCGCTCCAGGCGCGGCAGCCAGGCTTCGCGTTCCGCCGCCGGCAGGCGCTCGAGGATGGCCACCGAGGTCGATACGTCGAGCTCCAGGTTGCCCAGCATCATCGAGCGTGCGCTGACATAGCGCTCGTAGAACTGGAAGCTGAACGACAGCCCGTAGGCCAGCACCAGCCCGGTGAAAAAGATCAGCGCCAGGCGCGAGGCCAGGGTGTGCGGCCAGCGCAGAGGCGCGCTCATGGCTGGGCCTCGACGTGTTGCACCGCCAGCGAGAACACGTAGCCCTCGCTGCGTACCGTCTTGATATAGGCCGGTTCGCGGGCGTCGTCCTGCAAGCGTTGGCGCAGGCGGCTGACCAGCAGGTCGATGGAGCGGTCGAACACGTCCGCCTCGCGGCCTTGGGTGAGGTTGAGTAATTGCTCACGGCTGAGCACCCGTTGCGGATGGTCGAGGAAAACCCGCAGCAACCGGTATTCGGCACCGCTCAGGGCCACCAGGGTGCCGTCGGCATCGAGCAAGTGGCGGGCAGTGGTGTCCAGGCGCCAATGACCGAAACCGATCAGCCGGCTGTTTTCGCTGATGCTCAGGTTCGGCGGGAGCATCCGCGTGCGACGCAGTACCGCGTTGATCCGCGCCAGCAGCTCGCGGGCCGAGAAGGGTTTGCTGAGGTAGTCGTCGGCGCCCATTTCCAGGCCGACGATACGGTCGGTTTCATCGCCGCGTGCGGTCAACATCAACACCGGCGTGGCTTTGTGCCGGCCGGCGCGCAGTTCGCGGCACAGCTGCAGGCCGTCTTCGCCGGGCATCATGATGTCGAGGACGATCAGGTCGACCACATTGGCTTCGAGGAAGGCACGCATTTGCCGGCCATCGGCGACGATGCTGGTGCGCAGGCCGTTTTTCTTCAGGTAATTGCCAACCAATTCCCTGATTTCGCGGTCGTCATCGACGACCAGTACGTGATCGACATGGTCCATGCCGGGCTCCTGTTCAAGCGTTCTGGCGCCAGTGTATCGAGCCCCGCGGCGCCTGCCTGCCGGGGTTTGTATTGCAGTGTATCCGCTATGGCCACAGATACCTGGTGAAGCAATCCAGGCATTTCCAGACACATCGGCGATACCTTGCGCGCCTCAAATAGGTCTCAACGGGGCGGGCACTTCCTCCCCGGCAAACGGTGAATCCTTCACCCGGGAGACTCGACATGACTTTCAAGAATTTGGTGCGCATCGGCCTGCTCGCCACCCTGGGCCTGGGTGCCCTCAGTGCCTTTGCCGATAGCAGCGTGCCGGTACAGCGCTACCATTACGGGCAGCAGTTGGATGTGCAGAAAGTCCTGGCGGTGCACGAAGACAGCACGCGTGGCTGTGGCGTGACGACCGCGCAGATGGACTACCTGGACTCCCATGGCCAGTCACGCAGCGTGCAGTACCAGACCTACGCCACCAATGGCTGCCACGAAGGCGGCTGAGCCTTCACAGGGAGTGACTCTCGATGCGATTGAAGACAACCCTGGGCATTGCCTTTGTGCTGGTCACTGCCCTGGCGGCGTTGGGCGGGCGTTTGTTCGCCGGCAGTTCGCAGCTGGACAGCCTGGGGCCGATGCCGCCCTTGAGCGGCGCGGTACAGTGGCTCAATTCATCGCCTCTGGACCGCGAAGCGCTCAAGGGCAAAGTGGTGCTGGTGGACTTCTGGACCTACGACTGCATCAACTGCCGCCGCAGCCTGCCGTACGTCAATGGCTGGGCCAAGCGCTACGCCGACCAGGGCCTGGTGGTGATCGGCGTGCATACGCCCGAGTACGACTATGAAAACGACATCGACAATGTGCGTGAGCAGGTGGCGAAGCTGGGCATCGAGTACCCGGTGGCCATCGACAACCGCTATGCGATCTGGAATGCCTTTTCCAACCAGTTCTGGCCGGCGCATTACTTTGTCGACAAGCAGGGCCAGGTGCGCTTTGTGCATTTCGGCGAAGGCGCGTACGAGCAGCAGGAGCAGGTCATCCAGCAATTGCTGGGCGCAGAGGCGGGCGCGCCCCGCGCGCCGATGTAACGGGCCAGCTCCCACAACGTCGGTGCAAGAGCCGCCTGTCTGTCAGAAGTTCGCCGGGGTGTTGGCGCTGATGATTTCGGCCTCGTCGGGGCCGATGTTCTTGAAGCTGTGGGGCAGGGTGGTGGGGAAGTAGTAGCCGTCACCGGAGTTGAGAATACTGACCTGGCCATCGACTCGCAGTTCGATGGTGCCACGGGTCACCAGGCCGCACTCTTCACCTTCGGCATGCACGATCGGCTCATCGCCGGAATCTGCACCGGGGGCGTAAAGTTCGCGCAGCATGCGCATCTGCCGGCCCTCGACGCTGGCCCCGACCAGCAGCAGGCGCAGGCCGCTGTTGCCAAGGTCAGGCTGTTCGGTGGAGCGGAAGACGAAACGTTCCTCGCGTGGCGGCTCGTCGAAGCTGAAGAACTCTGCCAGGGACATGGGAATGCCTTCGAGCAGTTTTTTCAGGGAGCTGACCGAAGGGCTGACGCGGTTCTGCTCGATCTGGGAAATCGTCGAGTTGGTCAACCCGCTGCGACGGGCCAGCTCCCGCTGGGAGAGTTTGTTGCGTTCACGCACCAGTTTGAGTCGTGTCCCCGTGTCCATAGCCGCCTTATAAGTTGAAATTTTGGGCGGAGCATTAAAGCACATTCCGTCAGGTATTAGCGGTCCGCTTGTACGGATGCCGGGCGCGGCTGCGGCCACAGGCCGATCAACAGCAGCATGGCGGCAACGATCAGGTACGGCAGGCGGGGATCCACGGCATAGATCAGGGTACCGGCCAGTGGCCCGACCACCACGCCCAGGCCTTGCGCAGCCCCGATGGAGCCGGCTGTGGCACCCTGCTCGGAGGCGTCCATGGCATTGGCCGCCAGGGCCGAAAACGCCGGGAACACCCAGCCCATGCCGCAGGCCGAAACAAAAAAGCACGCCGACAACAGGGTCGCGCTGGTGGCAAAGGCGGCGGTGGCAAAGCCCACGGCGCAGATGCTGGCGCCGACGGCGATCATCCGCAGGGGTGGCCACTGCAGCTTGCGCACCAGCAATTGCGCCACGATCAACCCCACGCCGACCATGGTCAGGGCAATGCCGGCCGTTTGCGCCGCTTCTGCCGGGCCCATCCCCAGGCGATCGAGGGCAAAGAAGCCGACGGTAATCTGCGCCACCGACACACTGACCATGGCCACGAAGGCCACCAGCAATGGTCGGCGCAGGCGCGGGTCGGTCAGGCGTACCGGGCGCGGGGGTTGCTTGAGGTGCAGTTCCTGGCGCTTGAGCTTGAGCAGCAACACCAGGAACGCCAGCATCGGCAGGATCGCCATGGCATAGAACGGCAGGCTCAGGCTGTGGCGGGCCAGCAGCGCCGCCAGGGCCGGGCCGATCACCAGGCCCACGGCGTTGGCCGCACCCAGCGTCGCCAGGGTCCGGGCGCGGTACTGCGGGGCAATGTTGTCGGCAATCAGCGCCGCGCCCGCCACCGGCAGGGCGGCATAGAACGCGCCGATCAGGCCGCGGCCGATCACCAGGCCGGCGAAGGCCAGCGCGGCACTGGGCAGCACCTGCAGGGCGGTGTCGATAAACAGGCACAAGGCCCAGTAGGCGACGGTGAAACCGGCCGTGCCGAGCAGCAGCACACGGCGTCGGCCCAGGCGGTCGCTGGCCTGGCCCCAGGGCCTGGCCAACAGCATCCAGATCACCCCCGCCACTGTGACCGCGGCCCCCGCCTGCCAGGTGGCCAGCCCCAACGTGCGCGCGATGGGTCCGATCAGTGCGACGAACGCCATCATCGCCATGGTGCAGGCCATGTTGGCGATCAACAGCGGGCGCAGGTCGAAGGTGGCCTGGGTGGTGTCGGGTTGGGCAGGGTCCTGTGCGGCGTTCATGGGCTATCCAAGGCAGTGAAGGCGGGCCGGGCATTGTGCCGCAAAAGGCCGGCCGACAATACCGGCCATGGCCAGGTCATTGATCGCGTCGCACCGGCCCGGGCCACATGCTGCGCATGACGCCGTCGCGTCGTATCAGGGCGTGGATCAAGGCCGCGCCCAGATGCACCAGCACCGTGGCGAACAGCACATAGGCCAGCCAGCCATGGGCCCGGCGCAACACGGCATACAGCTGCAGGTCATGCGGCACCAGGGCCGGCAGGTGCAGCGGCAGGGGGTAGCCACCGGCCGACAGCATGCCCCAACCGATCAGGGGCATGGCCAGCATCAGGGCGTACAACAGCAGGTGCGAGGCGCCGGCGGCCAGGCGTTGCAAGGGTGGCAGATCGCTGGGCAGCGGTGGGTGGGACAGGGTCAGGCGCATGGCAATGCGGACCACGACCAGCACCAGCAAGGCCAGGCCGATGGCTTTGTGCAGGCTGATCAGCACGGTGTGGCGGGGTGACAGGTCGACGACCATGCTCACCCCGACGAACAACATCGCCAGGATCAGCAGCGCCATCAGCCAGTGCAGCAGCCTTGCCAGGGGGTGAAACGCAGCGGGGGAGGAGGTGTTCATGGTTGGGTTTCCTGGTGGCCGGCTTCCCGACTGCGACGGTTGAACGACACGGCATAGGCGGCCGAGCGCGCCGCGAGGATCGGGTCGTCCGAGGGCTCGATGCCCGAGGGCAGGATCAGTGGGTCGAAGTTGAGGTCGCGGCAGGCGCCTTGCTCGGGGCCGTCCACCTGTTCGATCACCAGGGTGCCCGCATCGATGCTGCGGCGTTGGGCCGGCCACGGCTGCGACGGGTCATCGACCGCATCGCCAGGTTCGGCCAGGGTCAGGCGCAAGGTCCAGCGCAACGCGCCTTCGCTCAGGCGCTGGTGCAGGTCGTGCTGCAGATAATCGCGGTCGTCGATCGGGGTTTGCAGGGCTGCGAACGGCGTTTGCGGTATCAGGCTCCAGCGTACGAACTGACGCGTGCCGCCGCCGTTGACCAAGGCAAAGGCATTGATGCTGTTGTAGCTGGAGTTGGCGAAGCTGTCGGGTGCCTTGTAGTCCTTGGCCCATTGGCGAAAGGCCGCGCTTTCCGGGTGAGCGGCAAAGAATGCCTGGATCCGCGCCGGGTCCGGTTTGCCGGTGGCCGGGTCGGGCTTCATGGAGAGGATTTGCTGGTAGAAGGCTTCGGGTGTATTCACCGGCAGCACCGGCGGGGTGTTCATGCCGGTGCGCCACTGCTGGCCGTCATCACTGCTGAACTGCAGCGCCAGGCTGCGCACGGGCACGCTGGTGTCGGGGCTGTAGGGGTTGCTGCCGCCGATGGCGAAGCGCCCGATCACCGGCACCTTTGCCTGGCTGAACACCCGGGCGCGGGACAGCGGTTCGGCCAGGCCGCTGCTTTGGAAGTAGCCACTGACGCACAGGCCCTTGGCGTGGTTTTTTCGGTAGCCAGGGAAGTGGCCACCCTGGGCTTCAAAGGTGTCGATGATGTGTTGCGGGGTCAGGCGCTCGGCGCCGATCCAGCCGGCAGCGTAGGCAAAGGCTGCGCCGAGGGCCGCCAGCCCGACACCGATGGCTGCCAGGCGCAAGGCGCGAGGTGTACCGCGTAACGGTGTGTTCATGGGAACAATCCGGGTCAATGAATGAGCCGGTACGACGTTGGCGGCGGGTATTTATTCCAGAGCCCGGGAATAAATTGTGTGCTTGGGCGTCTTTGGTGGAATGCTATCGCGGGGCAAGCCCGCTCCTACAGGCCAAGGCCCGCTTATGAATGACCTGGATGACGATCAGTTACGCGAAATGCTTGAGAGGCTGCGCCGCTTCGCCCTGTGGCTGACCCGTGAAGCCAGCAGCGCCGACGACCTGGTCCAGGCCACGGTCGAGCGCGCCCTGACCCATCGTGGCCAGCAGCGCGAGGACGGTAGCCTGCGGGCCTGGCTGTTCTCGATCCTGTACCGGCAGTTCATCGACGGCAAGCGCCGGGAGCGCCGCCATGCCCGCTGGCTGGCCTGGTTCGGCCGTGGGGAGGAGGCGGGCAATGCCACCGAGGACATCGTCCTGGCCGAGTCGGGCCTCGCCGCTTTCGCACGCCTGCCCACCGAGCAGCGGGCCCTGTTGCTGTTGATCAGCGTCGAGGGCCTGAGCTACAAGGAGGCGGCCCAGGCGTTGCAGGTGCCCATCGGTACGGTGATGTCACGTTTGTCGCGGGCGCGCACGGCGTTGCGCGAACTGGCCGAGGGCAATACACCGCCCCCGGCGTTACGGAGGTTGAAATGAGTCCGTTGATCCCCTCTGAAGAAGAGCTGCATGCCTATGTCGACGAGCGCCTGGACAGCGAGCGCCGGCGCGCCGTGGAGCGTTACCTGGCGGCCAACCCCGAGCAGGCGGCCCGGGTCGAAGGCTGGCGCATCGATGCCCGGCACCTGCGCGCGGCCTCGTCCGGGCTTGCCGGGCGAGCACCCAACCCGCGCCTGGATCCTGCAGCGATCCGTCGTGAACTGCGGCGCAAGCGCCAGCGGCGTTGGGTCAATGCCGCTGTCTTGCTGGTGACCCTGGGTATTGGCGGCGTGGGCGGTTGGCAAGTGCGCGAGTCAAGCCTGCTGGCCAGCAACCCGCCCATGGCCGATGCCGTGCAGGCGCACCGCTTGTTCGCCGCTGCCAGCGCCCTGGACCTCAGCGCGCGCGATCCGGCGCGCCTGCAGGCGTGGCTGGGCGAGCACTTCAAGCATGTCGGCAACCTGCCGGACTTTTCCGTCTATGGCTTCACGCCCGTAGGCGCACGGCTGTTGAGCAACGAGCAAGGACCGGCCGCCTTGCTGGTGTTTGAAGATGCCCAGGGCCAGCGGGTCAGCCTGTTTCTGCGCTCACCCGGCGAGCGCTATGGGCGCATGCCCAGTGGCGAGCGCATCGACGGGCAACTGCAGGCGCGCTATTGGTCCCAGGGTGACTACAACTACGCCTTGATCAGTGCCGCCTCCGACAGCCGCGGCGCAACGCTGCGCAATGCGCTGGGTGTCGCCTTGTAGCCGGTCTGCCAATGCGGGCGTAAGCTCATGAGGCAAATCGTTCCACTACGTGCGAGGTAAGGCGAAATGAAGCGCAAGCAAGGTTTGGTGGTGGCCTCGGTGTTGCTGCTGGCCGGCCAAAGCGTGCTGGCCTCGGCACCAGAAGTGAAGGATGCGCGTCTGGTTGCCCATGAGCAGGCAGTGCAGGCCTATGCGGCAAGAACCGGCAAACCCGTCCCGGCTGTTCAGGACTACAGCTATGGCAAGCCCATTGCGGTAGCCCGCTTGATCGAACAGACCCCTCAGGCCCGCGGCTGCGAAGCGGCGCCGATGCTGATGACCTACGAAGACACGAGCGGGCAACTGGTGACGTTGCGTTATCGGTTGGAGGGGCAGTGCCCGCGGTTTCAATCCACGCGATGAGTGACGCTGCGCACCAACGCAGAAAGTGCTGGCTGATCAGGTGATGGCCAATTAGCATCTGCGGCTTTATTTGTGCCACAGGGGTTGGCCATGAACGTGCCAGCGAGCACACCGGCCAGCCGTCGCAGCGTGCTCAAGTGCGGGCTGGCCTTGGCCGTTGCGGTGCCGGGTAGCGGGTTGCTGGGCTGGCAATTGCCGTTGGCCGCATGGAGCGCCGATCTGCGCACGGCGGTTGGCGAGCGGCGCGGGGTGCGCCTGGCGGATGGCAGCGTGCTGCAATTGAACACCGCGACGGCGGTGAACCTGGACCTGGCGGGGCATTGCGTAAGGCTGATCGAGGGCGAGATCGCCCTGAGTGTCAGCCATGCGCGCCCCTTGCATGTCGACTTTGGGCCGGCGCGGGTGACGGTGGGCCAGGCCCAGGTCAGCGTGCGATGCGATGACAGGGTGTGCCGGCTGTCGGTGCTGTACGGCACGGTGCAGGTGCAGATCAAGCAGGGGACGGCGCTGGCGCTGCACTACGGTGACCAGCTGACGGTGTATGCCGATGGCAGTGGCGCCATGGGGCGTCTTGACCCGCACGTACCGGATTGGCGTGACGGTGTGCTGAGTGTCATGGATTGGCCGCTGGGCGAGTTTCTGCGCGAAGTTTCACGCTATCGCCCGGGCGTACTGCGGTGGGAGCCGGCGCTGGAATCGCATAGGGTCAGTGGCACGTTCCAGCTGCATGACACCGACTCCATTCTTGCTTGCCTGGCCGCCAGCCTGCCGGTGACGGTTCAAGCCCGCAGCCGTTACTGGATCACCCTGGTATCGCGAGACAACCCCGCGCCTGTTCGGTAGGCGCGGGGTTGTCTGGTGAGGAGCCGTGCTCAGGTATTGTCTTTGACGGTCTTGCTGCTGCCATTGATCTTCACCGAGGCAATGCCCGCGTCGCGTGATTGCGCGGTGGCGTACAGCTGGCTGGTGCCGATGATCTGATGATTGGCCGCCTTGAGGTTGAAGTGGAACTTGCCGTTGCTGGCCTCCTTTTTTTCATAGCGCTCGTCAGTGCCGCTATTGGCCTGGACCGAGGCAATGCCGCTCTCGGCAGAGGCCTTGGCTTTGTACAACTCACTGGTGAGGATGACTTCGCCGTTCCCGGCCTTGAGAACAAAGCGGTACTGGCCGTCACTGCTGGTGCCCAACTCGAACCAACCTGCCATGGGAGCTCCTTGGAGTGTGTAAATCATTCAGGGGCTGCTTGCGTGCTTGCTTGCAGTGACGAGTCAGTATGGTGGGGTTTGTGGGGTTGTCCAACGCAGCGGTCATGTGCTGCTGGGTAGGAGCGGGCTTGCCCCGCGAGAGGCCGGTACAGCCAGCCGAACGGGTGTTGCATGAACCATTGATCGCGGGGCAAGCCCGCTCCTACCGGGCCGGCCGGCGGGAGCGGGCCACCTTTGGGCCTGACCCTGCCGGCCTCGTGCCTCGGCAGCGGCTACAGCGTGCAGGCCAGGCTTGGCACTGGGTAGGAGCGGGCTTGCCCCGCGAGAGGCCGGTACAGCCAGCAGAATGGGTGTTGTCTGAACCATTGATCGCGGGGCAAGCCCGCTCCTACCTGTCAGTGCGTTCCGTCCAGCAACCAGCAAACTTTCGACTCCACATGCACATGCCGCTGCCGGGCAGGTTCAAAGGGCGTATCCAGCGTGCCCAGGGCGATGCTGATCCAGTCTGGAAAAGCGCCTGCCGCATTGGCCCAGAACAGGTTCGCGCCACAGCACGCGCAGAAGCTGCGGCTGACCGTCGGTGAAGAATGGAATACGCGCACCAGCCCTTGCGGGTCCAGGCACGTCAGGCTGGCAGCGGGCACACTGCCGTAGGACGCAAAGGCCGCACCATGGCCCTTGCGGCACTGGCTGCAATGGCAATGGCTGACGGCCTTGATGGGGGAGTCGAGCTGGTAGGTCACCGCGCCGCACAAGCAGCTGCCGCGATAGAGCGCATTCATCAATCGAGCGTCCGTGAAAAGTCCGTCGAGGATGATACACGCACCGCGTATTACCGGCGTGCCACCGCGTGGTGAACGCACTGCTCGTAGTAGGTCTGCTTGATGGCCGCAGGCTTGAGGCGTGACTGGCTGTTGTAGGTCTGTTCGGTGATGCCCATGGCGGTCATGCGCATCCAGGGTTTGGGGAATTTGCGCACCTGCAGCTTTTTGCGCGCCGAGTACAGGGTCACCCCGGCAAGCTTCGATTGTTGCGCGCCGGCGGCTATGTCCGACCCCCAGCTACACACATAGCGATCGTTCTGACCCAGTGCCTTGGCGTGTGCGCCAACGGACAACGTGGCGAGAAAAACGGTTGCGAGGGTCAATCCATAAGCCCGCATGATGCCTACCTAAGCTATTGAAAGGAAAGCGAGTTTGCCAATGTGGCAGAGGGCAGGGGGCCACCAGTGAGGCGTTTTTTCCGACGTTTCTGAAGGAGTGTTCCGATACGGCTCACCATAATCCGGGGTTCAAAAAACAAAATCCTCGTGGAGTCAACCCTATGCGATCGAGCATGCGCCTGGGCCTTTTTGCGGCCGCAGCGGCCCTCACCGCCAGCAGTGCGGCATTCGCCGCTCCTACCTTCATCAACATTCTCACCGGCGGTACCAGCGGGGTGTATTACCCCATTGGTGTCGCCCTTTCGCAGGCCTACAGCACTGGTATCGAGGGCTCCCGGACGTCGGTACAGGCCACCAAGGCGTCGGTTGAAAATCTCAATCTGCTGGAGGCAGGCCGTGGTGAACTGGCCCTGGCCCTGGCCGACTCGGTGGCCGACGCCTGGAACGGCGAAGCAGAAGCGGGCTTCAAGAAACCACTGACCAAGCTGCGGGCGATTGCCAGTACCTACCCCAACTACATCCAGGTGGTTGCCAGTGAAGAGTCCGGCATCAAGACCCTGGAAGACCTCAAGGGCAAGCGCATTTCGGTCGGCGCGCCGAAATCGGGTACCGAGCTCAATGCCCGGGCGATTTTCAAGGCGGCCGGCCTTTCGTACGAAGACATGGGCAAGGTCGAGTACTTGCCTTACGCCGAGTCGGTCGAGTTGATCAAGAACCGCCAGCTCGATGCCACTCTGCAGTCGGCGGGCCTGGGTATGGCAGCGATCCGCGACCTGGCCTCGACCATGAAGATCCGCTTCGTCGCCATTCCTGAGGAGGTCGTCGCCAACATCGGCAACGCGGCCTACCAGGCGGGCACCATCCCGGCCGGCACCTACGACGGGCAGGACACTGACGTGCCGACGGCAGCGGTGGCCAACATCCTCGTCAGCCAGGAGAAGGTCTCCGAAGAGCTGGCGTATCAGATGACCAAGCTGATGTTCGACAACCTCAATCGCCTGTCCACGTCGCACTCGGTGGCCAAGGACATTTCGCTTGAGACGGCCACCCAGAACCTGCCTATCCCCCTGCACCCCGGCGCCGAGCGCTACTTCAAAGAACAAGGGGCACTGTAAGCCATCGCGTATTCGCCGGTCGGGCCTGGTAGTGCCGGGCTCGGCGAATCGCACGTTTTCGATCACCGAGGTCCTGATCCATGAGTGAACAACCGCAAGGCCTGACGGCCGGCGTTGGCAGTTGGCCAAAGGCGCTGTTTATCGTCGCCTTGGCCTTTACCACCTTCCAGATAATTACCGCAGCCTTCCACCCGTTTTCGAGCCAGGTGCAACGTGCCGGCCACGTGGGCTTTTTGCTGATGCTGGTGTTCCTGAGCTACCCGGCACTTGGCAAGGCCCGCCCGTACCAGCCCCTGGCCTGGGTGCTGGGCCTTTTGGGCCTGGGCACGGCGTTGTACCAGTGGTGGTTCGAGGGTGACCTGATCCAGCGCTCGGGTGACCTGTCCCAGGCCGACATGGTGATCGGGCTGATCCTCATCGTCATGGTCTTTGAGGCCGCCCGGCGGGTCATGGGCAGTGCCTTGCCGATCATCTGTGGCCTGTTTCTGGCCTATGGGCTGTTCGGCGAATACCTGCCGGGTGACCTGGCCCATCGCGGCTACGACCTGGACCAGATCGTCAACCAACTGTCCTTTGGTACCGAAGGGCTGTACGGCACGCCGACCTATGTTTCGGCCAGCTACATCTTCCTGTTCATCCTGTTCGGTGCCTTTCTCGAGCAGGCCGGCATGATCAAACTGTTCACCGACTTCTCCATGGGCCTGTTCGGCCACAAGGTGGGCGGCCCGGCCAAGGTCTCGGTAGTGTCCTCGGCACTGATGGGCACCATCACCGGCTCCGGGGTGGCCAACGTGGTTACTACCGGACAGTTCACCATTCCATTGATGAAGCGCTCCGGGTACAAGTCGGCCTTTGCCGGTGGCGTGGAAGCCACCGCCAGCATGGGCAGCCAGATGATGCCGCCGGTGATGGGTGCCGTGGCGTTCATCATGGCCGAGACCATCAACGTGCCGTACATCGAAGTCGCCAAGGCGGCGCTGATTCCGGCGTTGCTGTTTTTCGGCTCGGTATTCTGGATGGTTCACCTCTCGGCCAAGCAGGCCGACCTCAAGGGCTTGCCCAAAGACCAGTGCCCCAATGCCTGGGCGGCGGTGCGCGAGCGCTGGTACCTGCTGATTCCGTTGTCGGTGCTTGTCTACCTGCTGTTCTCCGGCCGTACGCCGTTGTTCTCGGGCACCATCGGCCTTGCCCTGACGGCCATCGTCATTCTCGGTTCGGCACTCATTCTCAAGGTCTCCAGCACCGGCTTGCGGGTGGCGTTCTGGATCGCGCTGGGTGTGCTGTGCGCCGGGTTCTTCCAGCTGGGCATCAGTGTGATCTTTGCTGTGATTGCTGCCCTGGTGGCGGTGTGCTGGTTCATCAAGGGCGGGCGCGATACCTTGCGGGTCTGCCTCAATGCGCTGGTCGAAGGGGCCCGTCATGCCGTGCCGGTGGGCATCGCCTGCGCGCTGGTCGGGGTGATCATCGGTATCGTCAGCCTCACCGGCATTGCCACCACCTTTGCCGGCTACATCCTTGCCATCGGCGAAGACAGCCTGCTGCTGTCGCTGGTACTGACCATGCTCATCTGCCTGGTCCTGGGCATGGGCATTCCGACCATTCCCAACTACATCATCACCAGCTCCATTGCCGCGCCGGCATTGATGGAACTGGGCGTTCCGCTGATCGTTTCGCACATGTTCGTCTTCTACTTCGGCATCCTCGCCGACCTCACGCCGCCGGTGGCTCTGGCCTGCTTTGCCGCCGCGCCGATTGCCCGGGCGTCGGGCCTGAAGATCAGCCTGTGGGCCGTGCGGATCGCCGCTGCCGGTTTCGTCGTGCCGTTCATGGCGGTCTACGACTCGGCGCTGATGCTGCAGGGTGACAGTGTGTGGGAGTGCGTCTACGTGGTGTTCAAGGCCGCCTTTGCCATTGGGCTCTGGGGCGCGGCGTCGATCGGCTACCTGAACGGGCCGCTGGCGTGGTGGGAACGTGTGCTGGCATTGGTCGTTGGCGCACTGCTGATCGTGGCGATGCCGTACACCGATCAGGTGGGCTTTGCCTTGGGTGCGCTGCTGCTCGGTCAGCACCTGTGGCGTTCCCGCAGGGCTGTGGCACTGGCGTGACCGGACTGTGCATGGGCTTGGCCGGCGTGGTGTGGAGTCAGTTGCTGCTGACCGACTTCACCCTGGCCTGGACCCACAGCATCGAGAAGATCCGCTGGGAGGAGGACTATCGCGTCACGCCCTCGGGGCTGCTGCTCGGTGAAGCACGGGTAAAGGGCTCCGGCGCGGGCATGGAGATCCCCGACGATGCTCGCTTGCAGGACGGCAGTTGGCGTTACCAGCGCCGGTTGCCGCCATTGCAGCCCCTGCGCCTGGGGCGTACGCCCCAGGCCGGGGACTATCAGGTGTGCATCGACGGCCGCTGCCTGGCCTTGAGTCACTGGCTGGGGCCGCCGCAGGCGAGTCAGCCGGCGGTGGAATTGTGGAGTTGCGAGCTGGGCTGAAAGGCCGGCGCCAGTCGATTCAGCGGTTGCCGGCAGGGCATTGTGCCGATACTATTCGGAACAATTCTCACTTACATCTGTGCCAGGTGCGTCCATGTCTGCTGCCGAGCCGACCTTCCAGCGTGCGATCCATGAGCTGTACAGCGAGCATCATGGATGGCTGTTCACCTGGCTGCGGCGCAAGCTGCGTTGCCCGCAGAATGCCGCCGATACCGCCCACGATACCTTCCTGCGCATCCTCGGC
This sequence comes from Pseudomonas sp. JQ170C, assembly GCF_035581345.1. NCBI lineage: Bacteria > Pseudomonadati > Pseudomonadota > Gammaproteobacteria > Pseudomonadales > Pseudomonadaceae > Pseudomonas > Pseudomonas sp. JQ170C. The sequence continues at coordinate 3,858,382 of NZ_CP141608.1, read as the reverse complement.
TCACGGGATTCGCTGGTGGGCATTCGCGAGCCGCGGGCCTTCCTCAGCACCACCGCGCGCCGGTTGATCATCGACAAGGCCCGCCGCCAGCATATCGAAGATGCCTACCTGCGCGAACTGGCGATGACCGTCGATGTGCTCGAAGGCCATCAGTCGCCCGAGCAGATCCTCACCACCCTGCAAGCCCTGGAACAGATCGCCTTTGTACTCGAAGGCCTTAACGACAAGGTGCGCCAGGCCTTCGTCGACTACTACCTCGACGAGCTGACCCAGGTCCAGATTGCCCAGCGCCTGGAGGTGTCCGAACGCATGGTGCGCAAGTACCTGCTGCAGGCGCTGATGCACTGCAACCAGGCCCTGGATGTGTGAAGCCGATGCACGCTGACGACAGTATCGAGGCCCAGGCGGCCGAGTGGGTCCTGCGCCTGGGCGAAGGTGAGCTGAGCGAGCAGGAGCGCCAGGCGTTCGAGCGCTGGCGTCAGCTCGACAGCCGTCACCTGGCCACCTTCGATCGCATCAGCAGCGTGGTTGCGCAACTGCACAGCCTGCGCTCGCAGCGCCGGCCCGTGCGTGCCGCGCTGGAGGTCACCGGCAAGCGCCGCAGCAAGGTACCGCGTGCCCGTCACCTGCTGGGCATCGGCGTGTTGCTGGCCAACCTGGGGCTGGTGATGCACCTGGGCGGCTACCGCATCGATGACCTGTTCGTCGACCTGCACACCGCGCCCGGCGAGTGGCACACCCGTACGCTCGAGGACGGTTCGCGTATCACCCTGTATGGCAACAGCGCGGTCGACCTGAACTTCGACAGTGGCCAGCGTCGTGTCGAGTTGCAGCGCGGGCAGGTGCTGGTGGACGTTGCGCCAGACCCTGAGCGGCCGTTCGTGGTGGTCACCGACGACGGCAGTTTCAAGGCCCTGGGCACGCGTTTTGTGGTCAGCCGTGGGGACGGGCAGAGCGAGTTGAGCATGTTGCACTCCCGCGTAGCGGCGCAAAGCGCGGACCACCGCCAGGCCCTGGACGTGCAGCGCGGCGGGCGCGTGTGGGTGCGTCCCGATGCCGTGGGCCGGCTGCCGGACATCGACCCCGCCAGCTTCGAGCAGGCCTGGCAGGGTCATCAGCTGGTGGTCGAACAATGGCCGCTGCCCAAGGTGCTGGAGGCCCTGGGGCGTCAGCGTCGCGGGCACCTGCAATTCGATGCCTCGGCCCTGGCCGATCTGAAGGTGTCTGCCGTACTGCCGCTGGACGATACCGAGCGTGCCTTGCAACTGCTGGCCCAGGCCTTGCCGATCCGCCTGCAGTCGTTTACGCCGCTGTGGACGCGCATCGAACGACAGCCTGGCGAAAAATAAGGTTCTTCACGGATTTACGGGTTTGATGTTCTTTGTGGATTTGTGGATTTGTGAATTTGTGGCTTTTAGTGCTGCGGGCTTATCCATTTGCCAAGGCGGCGCTGAGTCACCTTTGCGCCCTTACGGCGCCTTACTTTTTTTCAGTCGAAAAAAAAGTAAGCAAAAAATTCTCGCCCCACCAGGGGCCCTACGCTTCGCTACGGGTCCCCTCACTCCGGTGTCGCTACGGGGTATCGCGGCCTACGACTTGCTTCGCCAAGTCTACGTCTCGCGACTTCGGCTAGCGCCGAAGGTGCTCCGCACTCACCCCTCCACGACACCTCCGTTCGGCCCTTCTGGTTAACGGGGCAGGTAGATCAAAAGCAGAAGCAAAAGCAGAAGAGCAGAAGAGCAAAAGAGCAAAAGAGCAAAAGAGCAAAAGAGCAAAAGAGCGGTGCCTACTGATTCACCGGGGTCCAAAAGCAAGAGCGCAGCGAATTGTGCTCTTGATCTTGATCCACCCGCCCCGTTAACCAGAAGGGCCGAGCGGAGGTGTCGTGTAGGGGCTAGCGCGAAGCGCCTTCGGCCGTGGCCGAAGTTGCGAAGCGTAGACTTGGCGAAGCAAGTCGTAGCTCGCAATGCCCCGTAGCGACACCGTAGCGAGGGGACCCGAAGCGAAGCGTAGGGCCCCTGGTGGGGCGAGAATTTTTTGCTTACTTTTTTTTTCGACTGAAAAAAAGTAAGCCGCCGTAAGGGCGGAAGGGGCCAGTGGCCCCACCACACAAAATGGATAAGCTCGCCACCGCCACCGCCCAAGCCAGCCAAGCCAAGCCAAGCCAAGCCAAACGTTCCCGACAATCCGTGATGAACCAAAAATAATCATTCCCATCGGTTCCGCATTGTCAGCGTGGCCCGTCAAGCAAAGGGCCAACATGATTAAAACAGGAGCCGTTGTACCATGCGTCGATTTGCTGCCTCACCGACCCTGAGCCCCATTGCGCTATGTATTCACCTGGCCTGCGCCGGGGTGATCGTGGCCATGCCGCAGCTGGCTGTGGCCCAGTCCCAGCAGCGCTACGATATTCCGGCCGGGCCGCTCAGCACTGCGCTGAACCGCTTTGCCCAGCAGGCCGGTGTCGCCTTGGTGTTCCAGGCCGATGAACTGGCGGGGCGTACCAGCAATGGCCTGGTCGGCACCTACACCGTGGACGACGGCTTTGCCACCCTGCTCGATGGCAGCGGCTATCGCATCAGCCAGAGTGACAACGGTTATCTGTTGTTGCCGGTGGTCGACTTGCAGTCGGGGCAAACCCTTGAACTGGGCGTGACCACCGTGGCCGGCCAGGGCATGGGCGAAAGTACCGAGAACACCGGCAGCTATGCCCCCGGCCTGATCAGCGTCGGTTCCAAGTCGCCCACCAGCCTGCGGGAAACGCCGCAGTCGGTCTCGGTGGTGACCCGCCAGCTGATCGAAGACCAGCAGATCACCGACATCAACGAAGCGATGAAGGTCACGCCGGGGGTGATCACCCAGAGCACGACCTTCCGTATCCAGGACTTCATCTCCCGCGGCTTCTCCATCCAGAACCTGCAGATCGACGGCGCCGCCCCCCAGTCGCTGGGTACCGCCATGGGCTCGTTCTACTCCTCGAACATCTTTGACATGGCCGAGTTCGACCACGTCGAAGTGCTGCGGGGTTCAGGTGCGCTGTTCGGTGGATCTGGCGACCCGGGCGGCATCATCAACCTGGTGCGCAAACGGCCAATGGCCTACAACCAGCTCAAGCTGACCCTGAGTGCCGGCAGCTGGGACAACTACCGCCAGGAACTGGACCTCACCGGCCCCATGGGCTGGGACGGTCGCCTGCGTGGACGCCTGGTGGTGGCCAACACCGACCGCCAGTACTTCGTCGACAATCGCAGCACGCAAAAGCCGCTGGTATACGGGGTGATGGAGGCCGATCTGACCGACGCCGACATGGTCACCTTCGGCGTGCGCTACAACAAATCCCATGAGAACGGCACCGCTAGCGCCGTGCCGCGCTACAGCGATGGTGCCGACCTGGGCCTGCCGCGGCATACCGGCCTGACCCAGAACTGGGCGTTTGCCGACACCACCGCGCGTGAGTACTTCGCCAAGTACGATCACCGCTTCAACGACGACTGGAAACTGAACCTGTCGTACACCAACATCTGGGATGTGTCCTGGTTCAAGACCGCCAGCACCCTCAATGCAGTCAACCCCACCACCGGCACCGGTGTGACCTGGTACGGCACCCAGAGCCGCCAGGAAAACGAGCAACACCTGTACGACGTCAACCTGGCCGGCGACTTCCAGGCCTTTGGCCTCGATCATCAATTGGTGGTCGGCGCCGACTACCAGCGTATCGACAGCCGCTGGCTGGGCACCGCGCCGCACCCGGGCTTTGGCGGCCCCGTGAACGTCTTCGACCCGTCGGCAACGCCCTGGGAGGAGCCGGCCAACCACACCGACTACAGCCGCGACTACAACCCCAACGCCCAGCGTCAGTACGGCCTGTACTCCAGCCTGCGCCTGCAGCTGGCCGAACCGTTGCACCTGATCCTCGGCGCCCGGGCCCAGCGCTATCACTTCAACCAGACCTACCAGACCCGCAGTGGCGATGTGTGGACCCCGGTATCGGATGTCGACCAGCGCATCGGCACCAAGCTCACGCCCTTCGGCGGTGTCGTCTACGACCTGAACGATCAGTGGTCGGCCTACGCCAGCTACTCGGAAATCTACAAACCCCAGGCCAACAAACTCTCCGGCCCACAGCCGGGCAGCCCGATCGAACCGATGCAGGGCAAGACCTACGAGACCGGCCTCAAGGGCGAGCTGTTCGACGGCGCCTTGAACACCAACATCGCCCTGTACTACACCACCCGCGAAAACGAGGCGGTGATCGACCCGGCCTACGCCGGCACCAGCAGCCTGTTCGCGGGTAGCTGCTGCTACCTGAGCAACGGCAAGGTGGTGAGCAAGGGCGTGGACATCGAGGCCTCGGGCGAGCTGCTGCCGGACTGGACCCTGATCGGTGGCTACACCTTCAACCTCAACCGTAACCGCAGTGCCGACGCGCCACTGAGCACGGTGATGCCCAAGCACCTGTTCAAGCTCTACACCACCTACCGCCTGCCGGGCGTGTTGCAGGATTTCAAGGTGGGTGGCGGTGTGCAGGTACAGAGCGCCACTTATGTATCGGGCACCACGACGCGCTTCAATCCCGACGGCAGTGTCGCCCAGAGCAACGTGCCGTTCGACTTCAGCCAGGGTGGCTATGCCACCTGGAACGCGCTGGTGGACTACAAGCTGGACGAGCACTGGGACCTGGCGCTGAACGGCAACAACCTGTTCGACAAGAAGTACTACCAGACTGTCGGCACCTCGACCTATGGCAACTACTACGGCGACCCGCGCAACTTCATGCTGACCCTGCGCGGCACTTACTGACTGTGTCGGCGCTCAACGGAAGGGGTTGAGCGTCACCTCTACCAGAGGCCGGGAATCAGTTTCCAGCGTACCCGCTGGGCATAGGCGGCGTAGCCGGCAAGTTCGGCCTGCAGCAAGCGGTCTTCCCAGGCGGTCCGCACGATCAGCAGCGCGGCGGCCAGGGCGGCCGGCAGCAGCGCCCAGAACGAACCCAACGCCAGCGCCATGCCGAAGAACAGCCAGAGTGCGGCGATGTAGCCGGGATGGCGAACAACCCGGTAGGGACCGCTGTCGATCACCCGTTGCAGGCGCTCGGACTGGATGCGCACGCCGGGCTCGAAGAACGGATTGACTGCCTGTGCCCAGGCAGCCACCGCGATCCCCGCCAGCATGCCGAAGTAGCCCAGCACCACCATCCAGGCGGGTACCGAGGCGTCGTGATAGCGCCCGGCATCGAGCGCCGCCACCGGGAGCACGGCGGTCATCGCGGGCAGCATCACCGCCAGCAGCGCCTTGTCCCAGCCCTTGGTGCCGGGTTGAAAGCGGCTGCGGGCGCGGAAGATCACAGGATTGACCCGGGCCAGCACCAGGGCCGAGAGAGCAAAGCCGATCACCAGCACGCCGAGAAACAACCAGCCGGGCGCCCAGGTCAGGCTGCCGGCGGGCAGGAAGATCAGGGCCAGCAGTGCAAGGGGCAGGCCAACGGCGTAGGCCAGGGCGGTGCGGCGGGGCATGGCGGGTGGGTCTATCGCCTTCATGGAGGAATTCCTTACAGGAGCGAGCTTGCCCCGTGATCCGGCATTGATAACAATGGCGCCCGCCAAAAAAGGCACCCGTGTTTATAGACCGAGATCCCTATGCTTTCGATCCATGTTTCCAGCCCGTCCGTTTTCGAGGCCCAGCCATGAGCGAGCTCACTGTCGAGCTTGTGCAAACCGGCCCGGAGCTTGCCGACCTGATCCGCAACCTCTACCAATTCTATGCCTACGAGTCTTCGGACTGGGAACAGGAAGACGTCGAGACGGACGGTCGTTTCTACGTTCACGACGAGCACCTGCTGCGTTACTGGCAAGAGCCGGACTGGAGCGCCAACCTGATTCTGGTCGAAGGCTGCATTGCCGGTTTCATGTTGATCGAGCGCAGCGAACTGCCGGCACTCAACGCGCTGGAGCTGGCCGACCTGTTCATCCTCAAGCGTTACCGGCGCAAGGGCATCGCCAGCGCATTGGCCAGCCAGGTACTGATGAGCGGGGAGAGCGACTGGCTGATCCGTTTCTACGACCAGGACGAAACCGCCCAGGCATTCTGGCGCAAGGTGTTCGACAACTTGCCACGCTCCGCCCGGATGATCGAACTCGATGACGAGCCCGACTTGCAGAACTACCTGGTGACACGGGCGCTGCACTGACCGGCGCAAGGCTTGCCAAGGGTGATGACGTCATGTTCCATTGCGACGTTGCGTCAAATCGCAACGCCTCAATAACAAGGACACGTCGACCATGAGCTTGCAGTCAGTCCGGGCCTATTTCGCCCATCACGCCCCCGATATCGAAGTAGTGGAGCTGGGTACCAGCACCGCCACCGTCGCCCTGGCCGCCGAGGCCCTGGGTGTCGAGCATGGCCAGATCGCCAAGACCCTGTCGCTGCGGGTGGGCGAGGAGGTCATTCTGCTGGTCACCCGCGGCGATGCGCGCCTGGACAACCGCAAGTACAAGCAGCATTTCGGCGTCAAGGCACGCATGCTCGATGCCGCGCAGGTCGAGGAGGCCTCCGGGCACCCGGTCGGTGGTGTTTGCCCGTTCGGGCTGGTGCGGCCGCTGTCGGTGTATTGCGATGTGTCGCTTAAAAGTTTTCCTGTGGTATTCCCTGCGGGCGGTGCACCCAACGCGGCGGTGCGGATCGAGCCCGGGCACCTGGCGAGCCTGGTAGGCGCGCAGTGGGTGGATGTGGTGTAGGGCAACTACGCTACAGATGCGGAAATTACTTACGGCAGGAAGCATGAAGTACTTACGTCCGACCTCCATCAGCCTGCGCGGCCTGATGCTGACTTTCGTTCTCCTGGCGGTCATGGCCACGCTGTGCAACAGCCTGTGGGTGGCCTACGGCGTCCAGCGCGATGCGTTGATCCATTCACGCCTGGAAGCCAACCGCGCCTACGCCTCGAAGGTGGCCTCGAGCATCGGCCAGTTCCTCACTTCGGCGCACCACCATCTGGGCTACAGCAGCCAGATGGTCGCCCGGGATTTCCACAACCCTGTGCTGCTCAAGGACGAAGTCGTGCGGCTGCACGCCCAGGACACGGATTTCAACGCCGTACGCGTCATCGATGCCAGCGGCAAGGTCCTGCAGGCGTACCCCGATCAGGCGCACCTGATCGGCACCACGGCCATATCCGAGGAAGTTCAGCAGGCGCTCAATGAGCGCCGCCCGCGGGTCAGTCATGGCTATGTAACGGTAACGGGCAACCTGATCGTGTTCATTTCCAATCCGATCTTCAGTGCGACGGGGGAGTTCCTCGGCATCATCGGCGCTTCGGTCTTCATCCGCGAGCAGGGCGTGTTGCACACGTTGATCGGCAACCACTTTCACCACGACGGCACCTTCGCTTTCGTCGCCGATGACAACCGGCGCTTGCTGTACCACTCCGATCCTCCCCGCATCGGCGAAGTGCTGACCTCCAGCCCGACGGTCGATGCCGCCTTGCGCGGCGAGAACGGGGCAATGGACGTGCCCAACTCCAAGGGCGTCCAGATGCTGGCCGGTTACGCCCAGGTCGCCAATGCCAACTGGGCGGTGGTCGCGCAGCAGCCAAGGGAACTGGCCCTGGCGCCCTTGAGCAAACTAATGCGCGACATGCTGCTCAATATCGTCCCGGCGGGCCTGGTGGGGTTGGGGTTGATTCTGCTGGGCACCCTGTTGATCACCCGGCCCTTGCAGCAACTGGCCAAAAGCGCAAACCAACTGTCGGCGCCGCAAGCCAGCGAGGCGTTGCGCGTGATCAAGGCCTGGTACAAGGAAGCGGCGGCCATTCGCCTGGCCTTGCTCGGCAGCGTTGAGCACGTACAGCAGAAAATCGGCAGCCTCAGCCACGCCGCGCAAAGTGATGCGCTGACGGGACTGGCCAACCGCCGTGCCATGGATGCGTCGTTGCAATCACTCGATCAGTCCGGTCGCCACTACGCAGTGCTGGCCCTGGATATCGACCACTTCAAGCGGGTCAATGACACCTTTGGCCACGACGTTGGCGACATTGCCTTGAAGCAGGTGGCCGCCATCATTGAACGGTGCTCCCGGGCCGAGGACCTGGCCTGCCGGGCCGGAGGCGAGGAGTTTGTACTGGTGTTGCCGGAGGCCAGCCTGGAAGTGGCCAGTGAGATTGCCGAACGTATCCGGCAGACCCTTGCCGGTACCGAGATAGCCCAGGTCGGCATGCTCACGATCTCTATCGGCGTGGCCTGCCGCAGCGTCGACATGCAGGCGCACGAGGCCATTCTCAAGCGCGCCGACCAGCGCTTGTATCGCGCAAAAACCACTGGACGCAACCGCGTGGTGGCCGACGATGCCCAGACGCAGAGCGCCTAGGCCGGCAACACCCCGCGCAGCACCAGGCGGGTGATGCTGGCCACGGCGTTGTCCAGGTCGGTGGCCTTGCCCTTGTGCGCATCGTTTGCCAGGTGGGCGCCGAAATTGGCGTAGGCCTGGGTGGTCGACCAGAGGCTGATCAGCAGGTGCCGGGCGTCGACGGCGGCCAGTTGGCCGTTGTCGATCCACTGCTGCAGGCAACCGATGCCCTGGTTCACTTCCTGCTGCAGGCGCACGGCGTGTTCGCGGGGCAGGTGCCGGGCGCCATGCATCATTTCCGCGACAAAGACTTTCGCCGCCCACGGGCGGGTGCGGATGATCTTGAACTTGGCCTGGATCAATCGCTCCAGGGCTTCCAGCGGCGGGTTTTCCGGGCGCAATTGGCTGAAGGCGTCCAGGTAGCGCTGGGCGACACTGTCGAGCACCTGCCGGTAAAGGTTTTCCTTGGACTGGAAGTAGTAGTTCACGTTGGCCTTGGGCAAGCCGCTCAACTGCGCCACCTCGCTCAGGGTGGTGGCTGCGAAGCCATTGCGGGCGAACGCCTTGGCAGCGACCCGCAGTATCAAGGCGCGATTGCGCCGTCCCGGCTCATTGGGCTTTTTCTCCCCCTTGCGGTTACTCGCAAAGGACACTCCTGCGGCAATCCCCGGGGTGGGCTCGTACACCATGTTTTCCATCAATGCTCTCGACAGGCTTGGCCGTTCCTTTCGCAATATACAAAAATATATAGCGGTGGCGTTAGGCTTTGTGAGGCGTTTGATCGCAGGGGCGAGCAGGGCGGTGGGGGGCGAAGGGGTGGTCGGGGTTCCTGTCACATTCTGCGACAACGGGCCGCACCCCGGAATTCAAGGCTTACAGACGTACGGAGCGATCGGCGCTGGAACCCTGAGCGGCCCACATGACAAAATGTCGCGCTTTTTCGACAGGCCTCGCACACGAGGCGAAACACCTTCCCAAAAGGATGGTTACATGACTGATTTACTGACCCGGCGCCAGGTCATGGCCGGGATCAGCCTGCTGAGCCTCGGGGTTCTGGCAGGTTGCGACAGAGGCGGTGGCGCCTTGTCGTTCAAGTACGGCAAGGACATGAGCAACAAGATCCTTGGCCGCTCCTTCAAACTCAAGGACACCCAGGGCAACGAACGTACGCTGTCCAGCTTCTGGGGCACCATGCCCATGGTGTTCTTCGGCTTTACCCAGTGCCCGGCGGTGTGTCCGACCACCCTGGCGCGCGCGGCGCAGATCAAGAAGCTGATGGGCCGCGACGGCGGCTTTTTGCAGGTGGTGTTCATCAGCCTGGACCCGGAACGCGACACCCCCGAGGTGCTCGATGCCTATGTCAAGGCGTTCGACCCCTCGTTCGTGGCGTTGTCGGGCACCCTTGAGGAAACCGCTGCGGCCGCCAAGGAATTCGGCGTGTTCTATGAAAAGGTCCCGGCAGGCGATACCTATACGATCTCGCACACCTCGACCAGCTACGTCTTCGATTCCCGTGGCCAGTTGCGCCTGGGACTGTCCCATTCACTGACCGCCAAAGAGTGCACGGAAGATCTGCTCACGGTCATGGAGGTATGTTGATGCGCTACCCAATCCTGAAACGCACCCTGGCTGCCCTGGCAGTTTTCGGCCTGGCACTGCCGGCCTTGGCCGACACCAGCGTCACCGATGCCTGGGTTCGCGCCACCGTGGCGCACCAGCAGTCCACCGGTGCCTTCATGACCCTGACCGCCAGCAGCGACAGCAAGCTGGTGGACGTGCAGTCGCCTGTGGCCGAAATCGTCCAGGTGCACCAGATGACCATGGACAACGACGTCATGGGCATGAAGCAGGTGCAGAGCGTCGACTTGCCTGCCGGCAAGGCCGTCAGTCTCGACCCCAACGGCTATCACGTGATGCTCATGAAGCTCAAGCAACAGGTCAAGGAAGGCGAGCAGGTGCCCCTGACCCTGGTGATCGAAGACGCCAAGGGCCAGAAGCAGACCCTCGAGATCAAGGCGCCGGTACGTGCCTTGAACGCCGAAATGCAGGGCCACAAGCACATGCATTGATCGCCTGGGTAGGAGCGGGCTTGGCCCGTGATCATCTGGCAATAAAAAAGCCAGGCTGCAGTCAAGGACGGCAGCCTGGCTTTTTTGTGCGCGGCTTCAAAAATATTTTGTATCAATAGCATTAACTTCTCATTTACAAATCGTTACCATTCGCGCCCTTCTTTACAATCTTTACAAATAAGGAACGCAAGGTGGCATTTTCGCGCATTCGCCCGGCCTCTCTTTCTGTGCTGGGCATGTTGGTTGCTCCCGCGCTGCAAGCTGAAACCCTGGCTATCCCGGCAACCTCGGTTAACAGCAGTTATGAAGAACAGAGCTACAAGGCCAGCGAAAGCAAGACCGCGCTGAAAATCGACGCCCCGCTGCGCGACATCCCGCAGACGGTCAACGTCGTGCCGCAAAGCGTGATCAAGGACCAGGGCGCACAGTCGATGGAAGACGTGCTCAAGAACGTGCCCGGTATCGGCCTGTCCAACGGCGACGGCCAGCGCGACCAGGTCACCATCCGCGGCTTCAGCGCCATCGGCGACATGTATGTCGATGGTCTGCGTGACGATGCGCTGTACTACCGCGACCTGTCCAACGTCGAGCGGGTCGAGGTGATCAAGGGCCCGGCGGCCGTGCTGTACGGACGTGGATCTTCCGGCGGCCTGATCAACAACGTCAGCAAGAAGCCAACCTTCAACCCGGTGCAGGAAGCGGGCGTCACCTTCGACAGCGAAGGCAAGCGCCGCACCCAGTTCGATGCCGGCTGGGCCGATGAGCAGCACGGCGACAAGGCGTTTCGCATCACCGGCGCGCTGGAAGACAGCGACACCTTCCGCGATGACGGCTACATCGACCGCAAGGCCATCGCGCCGACCGCCTACTTCAAGCTCTCCGACGACCTGGACCTGACCGTCGGCGCCACCTACCTGTACGACAAGCGCCTGATCGACTTCGGCATTCCTGCCCTGGGCGACCGCCCGGTGGATGTCGACCGCGACAAGCGCTTCGGTGCCGGCGACCCCGATGACGACTACGCCCGCAGCGAAGTGTTCTCGTTCACCGCAGGCGTTGATTACCGCCTCAACGACGACTTCACCCTGAGCAACACCAGCCGCTACTACCACTACGACCTGGACCGCAACAACACCCTGGCCGACTCCAGCCCCACGCGCTTTGTCACCGCCGCCAACGGCGAACTGCTGGTCAAGCTCAACCGCGGCAACGTGCAACGCACCGAAGACGGCTGGTTCAACCAGACCGAGCTCAAGCACCAGGCGCAGCTGGCCGGCATGAACCACAACCTGCTCTACGGGGTGGAGCTGGGTCGCCAGGTCAAGGACCAGTCGGTGTTCAGCCAGAACAACGTGGCCCAGGTCCCGGTGTTCCGCGATGGGCTGGTGGACGTACCGTTCCAGGCCAATCGCCAGACCGCCAAAGGCACCACCACCCAGGACACCGCAGGCTTCTACGTGCAGGACCTGATCGACCTGGCCCCGCAGTGGAAGGCCCTGGTCGGGGTGCGCTACGACGTGTTCGACCAGGAGTACGCCGACGACCTCAGCGGTGCCGACCTGACCCGGACCGACACCACCTGGAGCCCGCGTGTGGGCCTGGTGTTCCAGCCCGACCAGATCCAGTCCTACTATGTGTCGGTCAGCCGTTCCTACCAGCCATCGTCCGAGGTGTTCGCCCTGAGCACCGGCAACCAGGGGCTGGAGCCGGAAGAAACCACCAACTATGAGATCGGTGCCAAGTGGGACCTGCTCGACAATCGACTGTCGGTGACGGCTGCGGTGTTCCGCCTGGAACGCACCAACATGAAGACCACCGATCCGGCCAACCCGGCCAACCTGGTGTTGTCGGGCGAGCAGCGCACCGATGGCTTCGAGACGACCGTCAGTGGCCAGCTGACAGACAAGTGGCAGGTGTACGGTGGCTTTGCCTTCCTGGATGCGCAGATCACCAAATCCAACAGCAGCACCAACGGCGTTCCTAACGAAGGCCAGACCCCGACCCTGACCCCGCGCACCAGCGCGAACCTCTGGCTGGTCCGTTCCCTGACCGAAACCTGGCGGGTGGGCATGGGCGCCAACTACGTGGATCAGCGCTACACCGCGCTGGACAACGTGGTGGTGATGCCGTCGTACACCACCGTCGATGCGGCCTTGCTGTACAACCAGCCAAAGTGGGACATGGCCCTGCGCTTGCGCAACGTATTTGACCGCGACTACTACGCCTCGGCCCACGGCTCGGTCGACCTGATCACCCCGGGCGCACCGCGCACCCTGGAGTTGAGTACCAACTACCGCTTCTGAGGCGGGTAAATGCATCGCGGGGCAAACCCGCTCCTGCGGGTAGGAGCGGGCTTGCCCCGCGATTGCATTCAGCGGCTGCGGCGCTTGCCGGTGATCATCGACAGCGGCAGGTTTTCTTTAAGCCGCAGGCTTTCAAACAATGCCGCGGCGATATGCAAACAGACCAGCCCCAGCAGGGTGTTGGCCATGTACTCGTGGATATCCCGCGGCAGCTCTTCGCCCCAGAAGTAATCCACTTCCTCCAGCAGAAAGCCGCTGACACCCAGGCCAACCATCAACAGCAGCATCAGCACCATGACCAGCGCGCCGATGGGCGAGTGGCCGAGGCGGTGGTAATCCTCGCCATGGAGCAACGCATGGGCGTGCCATTTGAGCCGTGCCGGGGTGGGCCAGAAGTCGGCCCAGCGCGCCGCCGGGGTTCCGACAAATCCCCACAGCGTGCGGATCAACACTATGGCCACGGCGTAGTACCCCAGCCAGCGGTGCCAGCCGTCACCTTCTTCGGTGAAGAAGTAGCCGCCCACAAAGGCCAGCACCAGCGACCAATGGCAAAACCGCACCAAGGGGTCCCAGAGCCGCAGCGTGTCGGCCGTCACGTCAGTCGATCTCTTCTTTCACCTTCTTGCCGGTGACCGGGTCGAAGTAGATTTCGACTTTGCGCTTGTCCTTGTCCCAGCCGTAGATCTCGTAGCAGTTACCGTCGGTGATCTTGAACTTCTTGATCTCGTAGCCCTGATTTTTCAGGTCTTGCTGGAAGTTGTCCGGGTCTTGCCACTGGACCTTGTCGGCCTTGGAACATTCGGTCTTGGCCAGCGCCAGCGGGCTGGCAACCAGCAATGCAGCAAGCAGAAGGGGACGCATACGCATGACAAGTCCTCGCGATTATGGAAAGCGCGGCAGCACAGCCATGAAGCCAGATTGAGCTGATGTCAGGTGTGGCGACGATCAGCGAAAACGCGGCAGCGGGCGTTCGACGTTGAGCGAGGTCAGGGTCTTTTTGACCAGGGCTTCGTCGGCTTCCACTGCCTTGAGACTGGCGCGGATCTTGCCGGCCACCGGGATATCGCCCTGGCGGTCTATCCAGTCGGCAATCTCTTTGCAGGCGCTGGCCAACGTAGTCTGCCGATGGTCGATCAGGGTCAGAAGTTTGGTGATTTCTTTGTCGGACATGGCGTAATCCTCCGCGTGCGAATTCAGTGTAGCAGTGCCCGATAAAACTGCAGGCGCACGCCCGCCACGCGGTTGTGACCCGACCCACGACGTACTATCCTTGCCGCCAAGCGATACCCCGCATACTTATAACCAATTCCTCTGCGCACACGCTTCCACTCAGGTCCGACGGCCTTGGGTGCTTCATGCTGGGCGCACGATCCGTGCCTTGCGACTGCAAACGATCTGGAGTAACACCCCCACCGATGAATACCCCCGTGGATGCGCGAGCCGGCAGCTGGCTCAGTGTGATCGCCCTGGCCCTGGCGGCCTTTATCTTCAATACCACCGAGTTCGTGCCGGTGGCCCTGCTCAGTGACATCGGCGAAAGCTTCCAGATGCCGACCGCCCAGGTCGGCCTGATGCTGACCATCTACGCCTGGGTGGTGGCCCTGGCGTCCCTGCCGATGATGCTGCTCACGCGCAATATCGAACGGCGCAAGTTACTGATCATTGTCTTTGCGCTGTTCATCGTCAGCCACTTGCTGTCGGGGGTGGCACAGAGCTTCGGCATGCTGTTGCTCAGCCGTATCGGCATCGCCCTGGCCCACGCCGTGTTCTGGGCCATCACCGCCTCGCTGGCCGTGCGGGTGGCGCCGCCGGGGCAACAGGCCAAGGCCCTGGGGCTGCTGGCGACCGGTACCACTCTGGCGATGGTCATGGGCATTCCCCTGGGCCGGGTGGTAGGGGAGGCACTGGGTTGGCGCACGACCTTCCTGGCAATTGCCGGGGTGGCATTGGCAACCCTGATTTGCCTGGTCAAGTCGCTGCCGCTGCTGCCCAGCCAGAACTCGGGCTCGCTGCGCAGTGTGCCGGTGCTGTTCAAGCGCCCGGCACTGGTCACGGTGTATGTGCTGGTGGCGCTGGTGATTGCCGCGCAGTTCACCGCCTACAGCTACATCGAGCCTTTCGCCTTGAACGTTGCGCAGATCAGTGGCGAGATGACCACCGTGCTGCTGCTGTTGTTCGGTGGCGCCGGGGTGTTTGGTTCGGTGCTGTTCAGCCGCTACAGCGAGCGCTTCCCCAGTGGTTTCCTGATCGCCGCCATCGCCATGCTGGCGGCGTGCCTGCTGCTGTTGCTGCCGCTGTCCGGTGATTTCAAACTGCTGGGTACGCTGAGTGTGTTCTGGGGTATCTCGATCATGTGCTTCAGCCTGGCGCTGCAGTCCAAGGTGCTGATCCTCGCCTCCGATGCCACGGACGTGGCCATGGCCATGTTCTCGGGGATCTACAACATCGGCATTGGCGCCGGGGCCTTGATCGGCAGCCTGGTCAGCGTGCACATGGGGCTGGCCGATATCGGCCTGGTGGGCGGCTCGCTGGCGGTGGCCGGCCTGCTGTTGTGCGCGGTCACCACCTACCGCTTTGCCAACGCCGGCGTGGCCGATCGCCCGCTGTAGCGATCAGGGGGTGTTGGGGCCAAGGCTGGACCATCACCCCCCGCATCCCTATACTCCCCCACTTGCAATTCACCACTGGCCCTGCCTCTGCAGGGTCAACATCCAGGTCACGCTCAGTGGCCCGACGCCCAGCGTCGAAGCACGCTCTGCCTTTTTTCGCAGATACCTCGCGCCCCCGGCGCGTCTTGCACGTTCGCGCAGGTCCACGTGCATCCGCAATTCTGCTCAGTGTTTCGACGGCTTGGCCATGGGGCTCGCCGCCCATCGCATCCCGCGCAAACGGCCTGCTCGCAGCCACCTCTGGTCATGCATGACCGAACCTGCGAAAGAGAAAGGGAAAACACGATGCACGACACTGCTTTTTTCCAGCTGTCAGCCACCTCAGCGATTCTGCTGCTGGTCGGCTTCTACGGCGCCACCTTCCTCCTGTCACTGCTGATTCGTGAGAAAAACGAAAACGTCGATGGCTTCATGGTCTCCAACAGCGCCGTGGGCTTCGGGCTGTCCAGCGCGAGCATGATCGCCACCTGGATCTGGGCCGCTTCGTTCTATGCCAGCGCCACGTCGGGTTTCAAGTACGGACTTTCGGGGCCCTTGCACTATGGCTTCTGGGGGGCGCTGATGATCCTGTTCATCTACCCCTTCGGTAAGCGCTTTCGCCAGCTGGCGCCCAAGGCCCACACCCTGGCCGAAATCCTTCACGCCCGCCACGGCACCTCCAGCCAGATGATCATGGCGGTGTCCAACATCATCGGCAGTTGCATCAGCCTGATGGTCAATTTCACCGCAGCCGGTGCGCTGGTATCGATGCTCAGCCCGCTGACCTTCACCCAGGGCGTGCTGATCGCCGGCCTCGGGGTGCTGTCCTATACGCTGTGGTCGGGCTTTCGCGCCTCGGTCATGACCGACTTCGCCCAGTTGGTGGCGATGATCCTGTCCGCGGTCATCATCATTCCGCTGATCTTCTTCAATGCCGGAGGTCCCGATCTGCTGGCCGCCAATATGTGGCGCCTGGATGCCCAGCAGGCGGACTTCTACTCCACCAAGGCGATCCTGGAGCAGGGCGCACCGTACTTCGTCGCCGTGCTGGCCTACGCCATCGGCAACCAGACCATTGCCCAGCGCCTGTTCGCCGTGCGCGAAGACCTGATCAAACCGACCTTCCTGACCGCCACCCTAGGCTACGGCGCGATCGTCATCGGCCTGGGCATGCTGGGCCTGCTGGCGCTGTTCACCGGGCTTGAGCCCGTCAATGGCGACATGAACAACATCATTCCGCAGATGGCTTCCACCTACCTGCCGCCCATTGGCATTGCCTTGTTCTTCATTCTGGTGATCGGCTCACTGTCATCGACTGCCGACTCCGATCTGACTGCGCTCTCGGCGATTGTCATGACCGACGTGTATGGCAAGAACCTCGCCAAAGGTAACCCGGACCCGCGCCGCATGCTCTGGTGGGGACGCGCGACCATGGTGATCGCGACCCTGTTCGGGGTGGTATTCGCCAGCCTCAAGTTCGACATCCTGGTCATGCTGGTGTTTGTCGGCGCCTTGTGGGGGGCCATCGTGTTTCCGGTGATCGCCAGTTGCTATTGGGACCGGGTCAACAACCGCGCCTTTGTCTGCTCGGTGTTGTCGGCGGTGCTGTTGTTCACCGTGGTGCGCTTCGAGCTGGTGCCGGTCGAAGGGGCGGTGGCGGTGTTCTTCGAGGTCTGCGCGGCGGTGGGTGGCGCGGTGGTGCTGGGGCTGATGACCTTCGGCTTTTGCGGGCGCAGGGCGGCCTTTGCGGTGGCGGCGCTGGCGCTGGCGATCATGCTGCCGGCATTCATCGGCACCCTGCGCGAGTACATCGTGTTGATGGGCTCGCTGACGGCCTACGGGGTCAGCACGGTGGTCTGCGTGGCCTTGAGCCTGCGCAACACCGAGCGCTTCGACTTCGACCTGCTGGCAACGCGGGTGACCTCGTTCCAGCGTGAACAATCCTCGATCCAAGGAGAAGTGGTATGTGGTTGACAGTGTATTTCCTGGTCTGGCCGGCGATCTCGCTGGTGGTACTGATGGTGTTGCTGGTGGCCCTCTGGCGCGATGTGCGAGCCGCCCGCAAGCGCGGTGAGGCAATGATCTGACGGCGGCGTATCAGCGGCCGGTCAGTCCGCGCTCGGCAAAATACTGCTCCAGCACGTCCGCCCCGGCATTGCTCCAGGCCAGGGCGACGTAGCTGTCGGGGCGCAGCAGGTACACCGCATCGCGCATCAGCCCGGCGGCCTCATGGGCCTCGCTCCAGCTGAACACTTCCACCGGAATGCCACGGGTGCCGCACCATTGCACCAGGTCGGCACCCACCGCGCCGTACACCTGTACTTGCCAGCGCACGCGGGTCAGGGTGCTGTAGTTGTCACGTCCGTCCTCGGCCACCCAAGGCATGCGATCGCCGCCATGAACATGGCCGGCGCTGCCAACGCTGAGTGGCATGTCCCGGTAGTTGATGCCGATTTGCGAGACCGTGCGAAACAGGAACTCGCGCGCCGATTTCAACGCCACCACTCGCGGGAACAGTCGCGGCGCCAGGCGGGTGCGCAGCAGGCCGGCCAGGCGGCCATCGGCGGTGATGAAATTGAACACCTGGTCGGTGGTCGCCACCAGCCGCCTGGCAAAGGCGCTGCGTTCGATCTCGAAGGTGTCGAGCAGGCTGTCCTCGGCCTGGCCACGCAGCACGCTGGTCAGCTTCCAGGCCAGATTGATGGCATCGCCGATACCGGTGTTCATGCCCTGGCCACCGGCCGGGCTGTGGACGTGGGCGGCGTCGCCCAGCAAGAACGCCCGTTGCTTGCTGAACTGCTCGGCGACCCGGTGATGGACCCGGTAGGTGGAAAACCAGTTCACCTGTTGCACCTGCACTTTCAGGTGCTCGATCGCCCGCTGGCTGACATCCTCGAAGCGCAGTTTATCGGGGTGTTCGGCGCGCTCATCGCGCACCGTGCCGATCAGGCGCGCACGGCCAGTACCGGCCAGGGGAAAGACGGCCAGAAAGTCCGCTTCGTCCAGGTCTACATGCAGCTCACCGTTGAGTGCCGGGCCCTGGGCCTGCACATCGGCCACATAAAACACCTGCTGGTAAGTACCGCCCGGAAAGCCGATGCCCAGCGCCTTGCGCACGGTCGAGCGGGCGCCGTCGCAGCCGGCCAGGTAAGCCGCTTCGCACTGTTCCTGCAGACCGTCGGCGTGGCGCAACTGGGCGCTGACCCCGTGCTCATCCTGGTTGAAGCCGAGCAGTTCGGTCTGGCGCTCCACCTCTACGCCAAAGCCCAGCAAGCGCTCGATCAGCAGTTGCTCGTGTTGGTCCTGGGGGTAGATGTGCAGGAAGGGGTAGGGGGTAAGGTCGGCACCAATGGCGTTGAAGGGCAGGCGCGCGGCGGCTTCGCCCTTGACCCAGAGATTGGCCGCCGGCACCCGGTGGCCGAGTTCGAGAACCGCCGAGGTGAGGTCCAGCTGACGATACAACTCAAGGGTCCGGGCCTGCACCGCCAGGGCCCGGGAGGTGGTACCGGGGCCGGCGGTCCGGTCGATGATGCGCACCTTCACGCCCAGTTTGCTTAGCCACAATGCCAGCACCAGCCCGGTGGGGCCGGCGCCGACGATCAGTACCTCACAGCGGTTCATCGCACGCGCTCCTCAGCGCTGGGCGAACGCCAGGTTCAGGCCCAGGCCGGCAAAGGATGCCGCAAAACTGCGGCGCAGCCAGTTCTGCACCTGCGGCGACTCGATCACCGCGCGGCGGAACAGGTTGGCCAGCAGGCCGTACAACACGAACACCACGAACGTCATGAGCATGAACACCCCGCTCAGGCTGAGCATCTGGGCGGTCACCGAGCCGCCCTGGGGGGTGATGAACTGGGGCAGGAACGCCAGGAAGAAAATGGTCAGCTTGGGGTTGAGAATATTCAGCAGGCCGGCGCGCAGTATCAGGTGGCCGGCGCTGCCGACCTTGGTGGTGCTGTCGACGGCAAAGGCCGAGCGATCGCGCCAGGTGGCGTAGGCCAGGTACAGCAGGTAGGCGACGCCTGCGAACTTCAGCCCCTGGAAGGCCAGGGCACTGGTGTGCAGGATTGCCGACAGACCGAGGATCGAGGCCAGCAGGTGCGGGACGATCCCGGCGGTGCAACCGAGCGCCGTGTACAGGCTGGCGCGCTTGCCCGCCACCAGGGCGGTGGAGATGGTCAGGATCACACCGCTACCGGGGATCAGCACGACGATCAGGGAGGTAATGAGAAAATCCAGGCTTGGCATTGTGTTGCGCTCCATGCACGCAGGGGGAAGACACTCCCCCAAGTGTAAGACGGCCCACAGGATTTGCGCGCCGGTCGTCGGCGCAGGCCGGTGTGGTTGGCTGTGGCCGATGATCTGGATTAGTATGAAATATGTCTATCCGATCTAATCCAAAGGAGGTCCCATGAGCCGCCGGACCGACCCTCAACAACAGCGTCTGCGCGAAGCCGAAAAAGTCGTCGCCGTGGCCCTGGCCCAGGCCAGCCCGCGCGAGGCCGATGCCATTGCCGAAACCTTTGCCAGCATTGCCGGGTTCGTCAAGGACCTGGTCGGCCGCCAGCACCGGCAGGCGCTGGAGTCCATTGTCGAGGCCCTGGTACCCAAGGTGCCGCCCACGCCCACCGCGCTCAAGGAGGCCGCGATGCTGGCCCAGGCGCGCACCGCGGTGCTGGAGAGCGGCGAGTGGCTGACCGCGGCGCAGATTGCCGGGCTTGCCGGCTTCAGCCCGAGCAACCCCAGCGCCCAACCGAACAAATGGAAGCGTGAAGGGGCGATCTTTGCCTTGCGCCACCATGGCGTGGACTACTTTCCGGCCTATGGTCTGGATGCTGCCGGCGGGTACCGGCCGCTGAAGGCCATGGCGCCGGTGCTGGAGCGGTTTGGCGAGCATAAGGACAGCTGGGGCCTGGCGTACTGGTTCATGTCGGCCAACAGTTTTCTGGGCGGGCAGCGTCCGCTGGACCTGCTGGCCCGGGAGCCTGACCGGGTACTTGCCGCCGCCGAGGACGAGTTGCAGGTAGTCGCCCATGGCTGATACGCCGCAGCCGCCAGACCGGCTGCAGCTATCGACCCTGATCTGGGCGGCCGGAACGCCGATTCATCGGGTACACCTTGAGTGCTATGGCGCTGATCAGTTCAATCCAGGCCTTCAGGGGAATGCGCGTTTCAGTCCGATCCGTGATGTGCATGGGCAGCCGATTCCGACGCTGTACGGTGGCACCAGTTTCGATTGTGCGGCGATGGAGACGGTGTTTCATGACGTGCCTTTTGCCGCCGGGTTCAAAACCTATGACAAGGGCAAGCTGGCTGGTCAGCAACACTCGCTGCTGCATTGTGGGCAGGATTTGTTGCTGGTGGATTTGGGCAGCAAGGCCCTGCGCAAGCTGGGGGTGCCGCGCAAGCTGTTGATCGATACCGAAAAGGATCAGTATCCGCTGACCCGGCTGTGGGCCGAGGCGATTCACCGGCAATGTGCGCAGGTGCAGGGGCTGTGCTGGACTTCGCGCCAGGATGACAGTGCGCGGGCGTTGATGTTGTTCGGGGATCGGGTTGGGCCGCTGGTGCGGCAGGGGGCGGGGCGCAGTCTGGTGGCGGACAGTGCGGCGTATCTGCAGGTGCTGGGGTTGGCTGAGCAGATCGGGGTGTTGATTGTGGCGGGGCGGGGTGGGTGAATTTATCCATTTGCCTTGCGTTGTAGGAGCGGGCTTGCCCCGCGATGGCCCCCAAATCGTACACATCGGGTAGGACCATCACCGGCCTCGCGATGAGGTGTTGGTGTTGGTGTTGGTGGTCTTATCCATTGGCCAAGGTGACGCTGATTCACCTTTGCGCCCTTACGGCGCCTTACTTTGGCAAACGCCCCAAAGTAAGCAAAGGGCTTGCCCCACCAGGGGCCCTACGCTGCGCTTCGGGTGCCCTCACTGCGGTGTCGCTACGGGGCATTGCGAGCTACGCGTTGCAAGCAACGCTACGCTTCGCATCTTCGGCATTCGCCGAAGGCGCTGCGCGCTAGCCCCTCCACGACACCTCCGTTCGGCCCTTCTGGTTAACGGGGCGGGTAGATCAAGATCAAAAGCACAATTCGCTGCGCTCTTGCTGGCCTGTGGCGTTCTTTCGGGCTGTTGTAGGAGCGGGCTTGCCCCGCGATGGCCCTCAAGTCATGCACATCCAGATGCAACGGTGAAGCGGGGTCACCGGCAAGCATGTATCTGTCGGCAGGATTCAAGACCCATCGCGGGGCAAGCCCGCTCCTACAGCTAGGCCTTTGTAGCCGCTGGCGACAGCCTGCGATCGGCCGCGTAGCGGCCGCAATCCAGGCGACATGACCCCGAGTCATGCACATCCAGATGCAACGGTGAAGCGAGATCACCGGCAGGCATGAATCTGTCGGCAGGATTCAAGATCCATCGCGGGGCAAGCCCGCTCCTACAGCTAGGCCTTTGTAGCCGCTGGCGACAGCCTGCGATCGGCCGCGTAGCGGCCACAATCCAGGCGACATGACCCCGTGTCATGCACATCCAGATGCAACGGTGAAGCGGGTCTCCGGCAAGCATGAATCTTTCGGCAGGATTCAAGATCCATCGCGGGGCAAGCCCGCTCCTACAGCTAGGCCTTTGTAGCCGCTGGCGATAGCCAGCGATCGGCCGTATTTCAGGCGACGATGCGTTACTCGGCCTTGCCCCGCACGATACGGCCGCTTTTGATTTCGTCGGCGTACGCGTGAAGTTTGTCGGAGTCTTTGTACAGGCGGTTCATCAGGTGCAGCACGGCCACTACGTCGACGCCGTCGATGCGTTCGGCCAGTTTGCTGATTTCTCCCGCTGTTCGCTCAAGGTTGGAGGCGACGCTTTTAAGGTCGCGCTTGAGTTCGGCAGACGATTTTTTCAGGCCCATGGGTAACCTCGGTGGGGGTCGGTATCAACCCGGAAACAGAAACGGACTCACGCCACTACGTCCATACCCTTCACGTTCCACCTCGGCATCCAGCGCCAGGGACGCCAGGTCGTCGGCCAGCAGTTCCTGGTCGCGGTCCTTTTCCGGGTAGAAGACTTTCAGGTAACTGTGACAGTCGTTGCAGCTTTCAGCCTTGAGCGCGGCATCCTGACGGTCCAGCGACCAGTAGTCCAGCGCGCCGGTGCCTTCGCAGTTGCTGCATTTGACCCGCACCATGTGCCAGCGGCATTCGCACAGGCTGCATTGCAGGTAGCGCAAGCCGGCCTGGGCGCCGGTCATGACGATGCTGGCCACCGGCGCGCTGGCGCACACCGGGCAGTGCTGGCGCTGTTCGCCCAGCGCGGCGCTGGCCGAGGCCGGCAGGGCGCTGGCCAGTTGGGTGAAGTACAGCGACAGTGCCGCCCACACAAACAGCGCCCGGCCACTGCCCACGCGCTCGAAGTCACCGGCCAGCAAGGCGCTGGCCAGGTCTTCCAGTTGTTCGGGTGTGTGCGTGCGAAGGCTGTCGAGGGTCGCGCGCACCGCCGGGTTGGCGGTGGCCTGCAATTGTTCGATCAAGCCATGCAGCAGCGAGTGCCAGTACCGATCACGGGGGTAGTCGGCGCTGTCGAGCGGCGCCTGGCCGTCGACCAGGCGCTCGGCCAGCCCCGCCACCAGCGTCGGCGGCAACGGCAGGTGTTCGAGCAGCGTGTGCTGGGCCTGGGCCAGTTGCGCGCAGAATTCGAGGTAGTCGCCCATGGCATGTTCCTGGGCCAATTGACGCAGGCGTGCGGCGCGCTTGCTGTAGCGGTCCTTGAGCGTGGGCAGCAGCACGGCGACGATTTCGTTGACGCCGCCAACCGGCGTTTGCACCGGGGTCATGTGGATGCTCATGGCTTGCTCCCGTTCTTGTCCTGCTTGCTGATCTGGCGGTACCAGCGGTCATGGTGGGTCTTGGCCCAGGCGCGGCTGACGTAGCCGGTGACCATGCCGCGGATCGAGCCTTTGACCCAGAACGCAAGGTAGGCATGACCAATGATCAGCAGGATCAGGGCAATGCCGGCAAGGGCATGCACCAGCAAACCGATGCGGATGGTCGGGATGCTGAACAGCGGCGCGAAGTATGGCCGCCAGATCACCACGCCGCTGAGCAGCAACAGGGTGATCAGGCCCATGATTCCCCAGAACAGCACCTTCTGCCCGGCGTTGTATTTGCCGATGTTCAGTGCCGGGTCATGTTTGCCGGCCAGCACTTGCTTGACGTTCTTGAACCACTGCACGTCCTCGCGTTCGGGCAGGTTGTAGCGCACGAAGCGCACGAACAGGAACATCAGCAGCACGAACACCACGACCCCGAAGAACGGGTGGAGGATCCGCGCCAGTTGCGCAGTGCCGAACACGGCGTTGAGGCCGTTGAACGAGGGGAAGAACCACGACAGGCCCGACAACGCCACGGCGAAGAAGCAGATCACCATGAACCAGTGACAGGCGCGGTCGATGAAGCGGGTGCGCAGGATCAGTTTGTCGGTGTTCATGCGTGGGTGTCCTCCTCACGTTTCTCGTCCGCTTCGTCGACCTCGTTTGGGCCCACGCCGATGTAGTGGAACAGGGTGCCGGCCAGGGTGGCGAAGAAGGCTGCCGCTGCCACCGGTTTCATCCAGCCTTTCCAGCCCTGGATAGCGGTGCTGATACGCGGGTCGGTGGGCAGCTTGTGGTACAGCTGCGGTTTGTCGGCGTGCTGCAGCACGTACACCACATGGGTACCCCCCACGCCTTGCGGGTCGTAGATGCCGGCGCCGGCAAAGCCGCGGCCCTGCAGTTCAGTGACCCGCTCGCTGGCCTGGTGCAGCATGTCCTGCTTGCTGCCGAAGTTGATCGCGCCGGTGGGGCAGGTCTTGACGCACGCAGGCTCCTGGCCGACCGAGACACGGTCCACGCACAGGGTGCACTTGTAGGCCTTGTTGTCCTTCTGGCTGATGCGCGGCACATCGAAGGGGCAGCCAGCGATGCAGTAGCCGCAGCCGATGCAGTGCTCGGACTGGAAGTCGACGATGCCGTTGGCGTACTGGATGATCGCCCCCGGTTGCGGGCAGGCTTTCAGGCAGCCGGGGTCGGCGCAGTGCATGCAGCCGTCCTTGCGGATCAGCCATTCGAGCTTGCCGCTTTCGTCTTCGACTTCGTCAAAGCGCATCAGCGTCCAGGTCTCGGCGGACAGGTCCGCCGGGTTGTCGTACACGCCAACGTTGTGACCGACTTCGTCACGCAGGTCGTTCCATTCGTTGCACGCCACCTGGCAGGCCTTGCAGCCGATGCAGATGCTCACGTCGATCAGCTTGGCCACTTCGGCCTGGTGGTCGCGGGTGTGTGGCGCCGGGGTCAGCACGCTGGTGGCCGAGCGGCGGACGATGTCTTGGGATTGCATGGACATGGTTTCGCCCTCAGACCTTTTCAATGTTCACGAGAAACGCCTTGTACTCCGGCGTCTGGGTGTTCGAGTCGCCGATACCGGGGGTCAGGGTGTTGGCCAGGAAGCCCTTGCGGGTGGCGCCCTCGTAACCCCAGTGGCACGGGATGCCGATGGTGTCGACATCCTGGCCGTTGACCGCCAGGCGACGGATGCGCTTGGTCACCACCGCCTTGGCCTTGATGTAGCCGCGCTGGGTGGTCACCTTGACCGTGTCGCCCTGTTGGATGCCCTTGTCGTTGGCCAGCTTTTCGCCGATCTCGATGAACTGCTCGGGCTGGACGATGGCGTTCAGCCGCGCGTGCTTGGTCCAGTGGCGGAATAGCTCGGTGATCGAGTAGGTGGTGGCGACGTAGGGGAAGTCTTCACGCTTGCCCATGCGCTTGCGGTCGCTTTCGTACACCCGCGCCGTGGGGCTGTAGGTGACGTTCGGGTGCAAGGGGTTGTTCGCCAGCGGGCTTTCGGTCGGCTCGTAGTGTTCCGGGAACGGGCCGTCGTTCAGGGCGCCGACCGAAAACAGCCGGCCCAGGCCTTCGGGCAGCATGATGAACGGGTTGACCTTGCCACCGGGGGCGGCGTTGACGGCGAAGTCGGGTACATCGACGCCGCTCCAGCGCTGGCCGTCCCAGCCGATCAGCTTGCGTTTCGGGTCCCAGGGGTTGCCCTGGGGGTCGGCCGAGGCGCGGTTGTAGAGAATGCGCCGGTTCTGCGGCCAGGCCCAGGCCCAGCCCGGTGTGCAGCCCAGGCCGCTGTCGGCGTTGTCGCGACGGGCCATCTGGTTGCCCTGTTCGGTCCAGGAGCCGGCAAAGATCCAGTTGAAGCACTGGGTGCTGCCGTCATCGCGCAACTGCGAAAAATCGCTGAGCAACTGGCCCTTGCGCAGGATCAGCTTGCCTTGCTCGTCGTGCAGGTCGGCCAGGGCGCGGCCGTTGGACTCCTTGGCCACTTCTTCAGGCTTGGGGTCATACGGGTCGGCATAGTCCCAGGCCATGTTGAGGATCGGCGCCGGGTTGGCACCGCCTTCCTGTTCATACAGCTCGCGCAGTTTCATGAACAGGTGGCCGAGGATCTTGCCATCGTGCCAGGCCTCGCCGGGCGGCGCGGCGCCTGCCCAGTGCCACTGCAGCCAGCGTCCGGAGTTGACGATCGAGCCGTCTTCCTCGGCAAAGCAGGAGGAGGGCAGGCGGAACACTTCGGTCTGGATCGCGGCGGTGTCGACGTCGTGCTGCTCGCCGTGGTTCTGCCAGAAGCTCGACGTCTCGGTGGCCAGCGGGTCGATGATCACCAGGAACTTGAGCTTGGCCAGTGCCGCCTGGGCCTTGTTCTTGTCGGGGAAGGCCGCCACCGGGTTGAAGCCCTGGGCGATGTAGCCGTTGACCTTGCCCTCGAACATGCGGTTGCTGTAGTTGAGCACGTCGTAGCTGTCGTCCCACTTGGGCAGCCAATCAAAGCCCCAGTCGTTGTCCTTGGTCGCCTTGTCGCCCCAGAGGCTCTTCATCAGGCTGATGAAGAATTTCGGCGTGTGCTTGTAGTAGTTGACCTGGTCCTCCAGCAGCGCCGTGGGCGTGGTCTGCTTGAGGTAGGTGGCCAGCGTGGTCTGTTCGTCGGAGGGCAGGTTCATGTAGCCGGGCAGGCGCAGCGACAGCAGGCCCAGGTCGGTGTAGCCCTGGATGTTGGAGTGGCCACGCAGGGCGTTGACCCCGCCACCGGCCATGCCGATGTTGCCCAGCAGCAGCTGGATCATGCCCGAGCCACGGATCATCTGCGCGCCGTTGGTGTGGTGGGTCCAGCCCAGGGCGTAGAGGAAGGTGGCCGTGCGATCAGGCACGCAGGTGCTGGCCAGGACCGCGCAGATCTCCAGGAAATCTTCCTTGGGCGTGCCGCAGATATTGGTGACCACCTCGGGGGTGTAGCGGCTGACGTGGGCCTTGAGCAGGTTCCAGACGCAGCGTGGGTGGCTCAGGGTCAGGTCGCGTCTGGCATGGCCCTTTTCATCCAGCTCGTAGGTCCAGGAGCTGCGGTCGTAGCTGCGCTTGCTGGCGTCGTAGCCGCTGAACAGGCCGTCGTCGAAGTGGTAGTCCTCGCGCACGATCAGGCTGGCGTTGGTGTAGTGGCGCACGTACTCGTGCTGGACCTTGTCGTGGCTGATCAGGTAGTTGACCACGCCCATCAGGAAGGTCACGTCGGAGCCTGCGCGGATCGGCGAATAGATGTCGGCCACCGCGGCGCTGCGGTTGAAGCGCGGGTCGACGACGATGACCTTGGCGCCGTTGCGGATCTTCGCCTCGATCACCCACTTGAAGCCCACCGGGTGCGCCTCGGCCGGGTTGCCGCCCATGATCAGCACCACGTTGGCGTTCTTGATGTCGACCCAGTTGTTGGTCATCGCGCCACGGCCGAAGGTCGGCGCCAGGGCCGACACGGTCGGTGCGTGGCAGACCCGGGCCTGGCTGTCGGTGCCGAGGATCCCCAGGGCGCGGGTGAAGCGCTGGTCCAGCGAGCCGGTTTCACTGCTGGCGGCCGAGGAGCAGAGCATGCCGGTGCTCAACCAGCGATTGACCGTGGTGCCCTTGGCGTTCTTCTCGATGAAGTTGGCGTCGCGGTCGTCCTTCATCAGCCGGGCGATGCGCTCGATGGCGTGGTCCCAGGTGATGCGTTGCCATTTGTCCGAGCCGGGCGCGCGGTATTCGGGGAACAGCAGGCGCTGCTCGCTGTGCACGTAGTCCACCAGGCCCGCGCCTTTGGGGCACAGCGAGCCACGGCTGACCGGGTGATCGGGGTCGCCTTCGATGTGGAAGATACGCGCCTTGGCGTTCTTGGCGCCGTCGCCCAGGCTGTACATCAGAATCCCGCAACCCACCGAGCAGTAGGTGCAGTTGTTGCGGGTTTCCTTGGCGCGCAGCAGTTTGTACTGGCGCGACTGCGTGGCCTGGGCCATGCCGGGGGCAAAGCCCAGGGTGGCGCAGGTGGCGGTGGCGACACCGGCGGTGCAGAGCTTGAAGAACTGGCGTCTGCCGAGTCCCATGAGTATCTCCTTATTCTTTTGCGGCTGCACAAAGCCACAGGCATAGGCATGCCCGGCAACAAGGCGTCGCAAGCGCAGTTGGCTGGGGTGAGGTCACGATTGGTTGCAGGCCCTGTCTGGCGCGGGGCTCGGATGACGCGGATGCGCGGTAGTGTATTCCCTTACGGAATGTACGGGCTAATCAAGGCTGTCGATGAACCTATCGAGCAAATCTATCAAGGCGATTTTTGCCAAGGCTTGATCTATCGCCCGGCCAACTGTTCGCCAGGCAACAGCAGATCCACACATCGCCTCTAATCCGAACAATTGTTTAACCGAGGATTGTGCGCCAAGTCCCCGTAATTCAAGGGTTTTAAAGGTTGGCACGGTCGCTGCAACAGCTCACTTCGAGATTGACTATACCAATAGAAACTCGCCTATTTTTTTAATCAGGTGGGGAGCAAGACCTTGAATTTCGTGCCTCGGGCAACATCCGCAACACGCACTCATTCGACCAAAGTAGTAGGGAGAGACTGGACACTGGCCGGCGTCGGCGCCGCACTGCTGACATTGGCCCCCTTGGCCGAGGCCCAGGACGGCGCAGCACCCGAACAACGCCTGGAAACCGTGACGGTCCAGGCCGCAAAAGTCACCCCGGTGGAACAGGCCCAGGCGCAACTGGACGAAATTCCCGGGGGCACCAGCCTGGTCACCCAGGCCGAGGTCGAGAAGGGCCGTTCGGCGACCCTGGAAGACACCCTGGCTTACCAGCCGGGCGTGTATGCCCAGGCCGCCGGTGGCAACGATGCGATCAAGATTTCCATCCGTGGCTCGGGCGCCAATACCTCGCCCGGCTACTTTCGCGAAGGCACCAAGTTCTTGTTCGACGGCCTGGCGCTGACCGGCGCCGGTGGCACGCCCTATGAGCTGCTCGACACCCAGGGCCTGAGCTACACCGAAGTCCTGCGCGGGGCCAACGCCTTCGAGTTCGGCGCCTTGTCGCTGGGCGGGGCGATCAACTTCGTCACCCAGTCGGGGCTTACCGCACCGGGCAACCGCATCAAGGTCGAGGGCGGCAGCTTCGGCTGGCAAAAGCAGACCCTGAGCACCGGCGGCACGGCGGGCAGTGGCGACTACTTCATCAGCGTCGACAACTCGCGCCGCGACGGCTACCAGGATTTCACTTTCACCAAGGCCAAGGGCGTGGTGAGCAACTTCGGCTATCGCTTCAACCCGAAACTCGAGACTCGCCTGTACATCCGCTACCGCGAGGAGTACCACGAGAACTCCGGCACCCTGACCCGGGCGCAACTGAAAAAGAACTCCACCCAGACCAACCCGGCCACCCAGGCCACCCGTTCCGACTCGACCAAGGAAGGTTCGACCTGGGTCGGCAGCAAGACCACCTACACCTTCGACGACGACTCGACCCTGGTGGCCGGCCTGGTCTACCACAACTACCCGCAGATCCTCAGCAAGAAGAGCACGGTCAACCCCAACTACTGGGACTGGCGCGACATCAACTACTCGCTCAACTACACCCGCAGCGATGAACTGCTGGGCTTGCCCAGCATCACCACGGCGGGCTGGACCAGCACCCAGCACATCCGCTCGGGGGTGCGTACCTACAAGGGTGACAAGGACCTCGGTGTGCTGCAGAAGCAGGTCGAGTACGACGGCTCCTTCGACCACGTGTTCACCCTGGGCAATGACCTGGGCCTGACCGACAACCTGTACCTGTCGACCGGTGTCTCGGCCATCGAGGTCAAGCGCAACGTCGATGTGAGCTTCAGCGACCGGCCCAACACCAGCAGCTTTCCCAGCCACTACCGCTACCAGGAATGGAAGCTGGCGCCGCGGGCTGGCCTGCGCTACTACCTGACGCCCGATGTGCAGGTGTACGGCAACGTCAGCCGTTCGATCGACCCGCCCAGCTCCTGGTCCAGCTCCGGCTCCGGGGTCACCACCAACTTCGCCAAGACCCTGGTGCCACAAAGCGCCAACACCGTGGAGCTGGGCATTCGCGGTCGCTCGGAGATCTTCGACGGCAGCCTGACCTTGTACAAATCCTGGATCAAGGACGAGTTGCTCAACGTCGAGATCATCCCGGCCACCACTACCTCGGCCTCGGTGGTGTCGACCGCCAACGCCAGCCCGACCATTCACCAGGGCGTCGAGGCGGGGCTGACCACCAAGCTGTGGCAGCGCGCCAATGGCGATGTGCTGAGCTGGCGCCAGGCCTACACCCTCAACGACTTCCACTACCAGCACGACCCGCTGTTCAGCAAGAACGAACTGCCCGGCCTGCCCAAGCACATCTACCAGGGCGAGCTGTTCTACCAGTACGCCAACGGCTTCTACGCCGGGGTCAACGTGCGTACGGCCTCGCGCACGGCGGTGGACTACGCCAACAGTTTCTACGCGCCGTCCTACACCCTGTGGGGCGCACGCCTGGGCTACGACGCGCCGAACAACAAATGGCAGGTGTACCTGGACCTGAAGAACCTCACCGACCAGGACTACGCCACCGCACTGTTGCCCACCTACGACGCCAAGGGCCAGGACACTGCGGCGCTGTATCCGGGTGACGGTTTCGGTGCCTACACCGGTATTGCCTACAACTTCTGAGCCAGGGGCGGGTGCCGTTCGCGCGGCACCTGCGGGAGAACCACATGAGTGTATTCACACGGCTGGGCCTGTTCGGCGCGCTGTTGGCCCTCGCGGCCTGCGAGCCTGCGGGCGACGCGGGGCAGGGCGGTAGTACCAGCGCGATCGACGGCACGTTCAGCAACGGCACCCTGAGCTATGCCGCCCAGGATTACTTCGAGGCCGCACCGGGCAAGCCCGGCGGCACCCTGCGGGTGTCGACCGCCTCGGACACCACCACCCTGGATGTGCACTCGATTTCCCACGGCAATGTGCAGTGGCTGGGGCGCATCCTGTTCGACTGCCTGCTGTACCAGGACGAGCAGGGCAATATCTCGCCGTGGCTGGCCAAGGCCTGGGACATCTCCGCCGACGGCAAGACCTACACCTTTCATCTGCGCGACGACGTGACCTTCAGCGACGGCGAAAAATTCAACGCCCGCGCGCTGCAGGTCAACCTGGAGCACATGCGCGACCCGGCCACCAAGTCGCCCCTGGCGGCGGCCTACATCGCCCCCTATGTGGACGGGCGCATCGTCGATGAGTACACCTTCGAGGCGCACCTGCGCGAGCCGTACTCGCCGTTTCTCGATGTGCTGGCGCAATCCTGGCTGAGCATGATTTCGCCCCGCCAGATTCTCGAAGCGCCCAAGAGCATCGCCGAGCATCCGATCGGCTCCGGGCCTTTCGTGCTGGAAAGCTACACCCGCGACCAGGGCGCCAACTTCGTCAAGCGCAAGGGCTACAACTGGGCGCCGCCGGTGACCCGCCACCAGGGCGAGGCCTACCTGGACCGGCTGGAACTGAGCATCGTCCCGGAGCCGATGATCCGCTTCAGCACCCTGGAATCGGGCCAGTCGGACTTCACCGTCGATGCCCCGACCCAGAACGCCCGGGCCATTCGCGGCAACCCCGACCTTGAACTGCGCAGCCGCATCCGCAAGGCCAATCCGTTTCGCAGCCTGACCTTCAATGTCGAGCGCTTTCCCTTTGACGACGTCGAGGTGCGCCGGGCAGTGGCCAAGGCCATCGACCGCGACGGCCTGGCGTGGATCACCGGGTTTGGCGAGTACCTGGCCAAGGGCGACTTCCTGGCCGCCAACACCCGCTACTACGACCCGGCGTTCAAGGACGTTCTGGCCTATGACGTGAACGAGGCCAACCGCATTCTCGACCAGGCCGGCTGGCAGCAGCGCGATGACCAGGGTTATCGGGTCAGGAACGGCCAGCGCCTGGCCGCGCACCTGCTCACCTACGAGACCGCCGCCTACCCCAGCAGCATCGCCGTGGCCATTCAGTCGGACCTGAAAAAGATCGGCCTGGAAATCGACATCGACCTGCTGCCCCTGGCGCAGGTCACCCAGCGCCGCTACGCCAGCGATTTCCAGCTGATCGGCGGCGGCTACTGGCACACCAACACCCCGGACGGCCTGTTCATCCTCTACCACAGCCAGGCGATCAGCACGGCCAAGCTGATCGGCCAGAACGCCGGGCGCTTTCGCGACGCCGAACTGGACCGGGTGCTCAGCGCTGCCCGAAGCACCACCGACCCGGCCGAACTGACCGGGCTCTACCGCACCGCCCAGGAGCGCCTGGCGCAAACCATTCCGGCGGTGCCGGTGTTCGAGAGCCATGTGCTGCTGGCCTACCGCAAGGCGGTCAAGGGCTTGATCTTCGACACCTCGCACAACACCCCGTTCTTCACCAGCGTCTGGCTCGACCAGGAGGGCATATGAATACGCTGCAGCGGATTTTCTGGCGCCTGGCGGCCGGTGTCGGCGTGCTCTGGGGCGCGGCGACCCTGACCTTCCTGGCGATCAACCTGAGTGCCGGCGACCCGGCCCTGGCGATTCTTGGCGGCCCCGATGCAATGCCCAGCGCCGAACTGATCGCCCAGGTGCGCGCCGAGTACGGCCTGGACCAACCGCTGCTGGTGCAGTACGGCCAGTACCTGGGGCGCCTGGCCCAGGGCGACCTGGGCGAGTCGTACCGGCTGCGCATGCCGGTGCTGCAAGTGATCGGCGGCCAGCTGGGTGCCACGGTGCAGCTGTCGCTGGCCGCCGCCCTGGTGTCGGTGCTGCTGGCGGTGGTGTGCGCGGTGCTCAGTGCCAACCGGCCGCGCTGGGTGCGATCACTGGTGTCCGGCACGGAGCTGGTGCTGTCGTCGGCGCCGTCGTTCGTGATCGGCATCGTGCTGCTGTTGCTGTTCTCGTTCGGCTGGCACCTGTTGCCGCCCTCGGGCTCCGGCAGCTGGCAGGCGTTGATCCTGCCCAGCCTGGCGCTGGCCTTGCCGGTGGCCGCGGTGCTGACCCAGGTGCTGCGCCAGGAGCTTGAAGACATCCTCGAACAACCCTTCATCGCCATGGCCCGGGCCCGCGGCATGTCCGAGACCGGGGTGCGCCTCAAGCACGCCCTGCGTCATGCCCTGGTGTCGCTGGTGACGCTGTCGGGCTTTGTCTTCGCCAGCCTGCTGGGCGGGGCGGTGATCATCGAAATGCTCTTCGCCCGCCAGGGCATCGGCCGGCTGATGCTCGATGCCGCCCTGAGCAAGGACATGCCGTTGCTGCTGGGCATCACCCTGCTGGCGGCGGCCATTTATGTGGTCGTCAATTTTCTCGTCGACCTGATCAACCACTGGGTCGACCCCCGTAGCACTCGGGTATGAACCCGCATCAAGGACTCACCATGACTGCCCATCAACCGCACACCCCACAGGCCGCCAGCAGCGCCGGCCTGGACTATCCGCACCTGCTGGCGCGCTACGCCCCGGTGTTCGCCCGCATTGCCCAAGGCGCGGTCGAGCGTGAACAACAGCGTGAGCTGGCCCATGAGCCGGTCACCTGGCTGCGCGAGGCAGGCTTCGGCGCGCTGCGTGTGCCGCTGGCCCAGGGCGGCTCGCAGGTCAGCCTGCCGGTGCTGTTTCGCCTGCTCATCGACCTGGCCGAAGCCGACTCCAACCTGCCACAGATCTTCCGCGCCCACTTCGGCTTTGTCGAAGGCCGGCTCTCCAGCGACGATGCCGAGTCCCGCCAGTACTGGCTGGCCAAGGTGGCGGCGGGGCAGCTGTGGGGCGCGGCCATGGCCGAGCGCACCGACACCACCGGCAACTCGGTGCTGCTCAGCCCGGCCGACCCCGAGGCACCTGAAGCCGGCTGGTTGCTGGACGGCGAAAAGTACTACTGCACCGGCGCGATCTACGCCGACTGGCTGGCAGCGGTGGCGGTGGACGACAAGGACTTCGTCAGCGTGGTGGTCTCGACCTCGGCCCCCGGCGTGCGCCTGGAGGACGACTGGGATGGTTTCGGCCAGCGCCTGAGTGGCAGCGGCACCACCCGCTTCAACCGGGTGGCCGTGGCGCCGGAGCAGGTGCTGCGCCGCTTCAAGCCGGGCGAACTGCGCGCCGAATCGTACCTGTCGGCCTACTACCAGCTGTTCCACCTGGCCACCCTGGCGGGGATCGCCCGCGCCGTGCAGCGCGACGCCAGCGCGTTCGTGCAGGGCCGCACCCGCGCCTTCGGCGTTCCCGGGCAGTCGAGCCCCAAGGAGGATCCGCTGGTGCAACGGGTGATCGGTCGCCTGTCGAGCCTGGCCTATGCCGCGCAAGCCCTGGTGCTGGACGTGGCCCAGGTGCTGCAGCAGGTGCACGAGGCCGAGCAGGGCGGCGCGGTCACCGAAGCCCACTACGTCGAGGCCGACATCCGCACCTTCCAGGCCCAGCAAATCGTGCTGGAGCAGGTACTCGAAGCCACCACCTTGCTGTTCGAGGTGGGCGGCGCCTCGGCCACCAGCCAGGCCCGGCGCCTGGACCGCCACTGGCGCAACGCCCGCACCCTGGCTTCGCACAACCCGGCCATCTACCGCGAGCAGGCGCTGGGCAACTACTACCTCAACGGCATCAGCCCCGGCGCTGCCTGGCGTGCCTTGCATGCCGCGCAACAGGACAGCGGTGCACGGGATGAAGCCAGTGCCGTCTGAACCCCCTCACATTGGAGTTGCCATGAGCCAGTCCACCGCACAGATGAGCATCGGTATGAACATCCTCGGCTTCGGCGCCCACGCCGGGGCGTGGCGCAAGGCCGAGGTGGCCGCCGACGCCTACCTGGATGTCGAGTACTACCGCAACATCGCCCGCATCGCCGAACGCGGCAAGCTCGATGCGATTTTTCTTGCCGATGGCCCGGCGCTGGCCGGTGACATTGCCCAGCAGCCCGCCGGGCGCCTGGAGCCGACCGTGCTGCTCACCGCCGTGGCCCTGGCTACCCGCCATATCGGCGTGATCGCCACGGCCTCGAGCAGCTACAACGACCCGTTCAACCTGGCCCGGCGCTTCAGCTCACTCGACCATATCAGCGGCGGTCGCGCCGCCTGGAACGTGGTCACCAATGCCGGCGATGCAGCCGCGCAGAACTTCGGCCTGGCCGGGGCGCCGCGGCATGTCGACCGCTATGCCCGGGCCGACGAGTTCATCGACGTGACCCTCAAGCTCTGGGACAGCTGGGAAGACGATGCGGTGATCGGCGATGCCCAGGGCGGTCGCTTTGCCGACCCGTCCAAGGTCCATGCCATCGACTTTGTCGGCCAGCACTTTTCGGTCAAGGGGCCGCTGAACCTGCCGCGCTCGCCCCAGGGGCGGCCGGTGCTGGTGCAGGCAGGCTCCTCCGAAGGCGGCAAGGCCCTGGGCTCGCGCTATGCCGATGCGATCTTCACCACCCAGACCACCCTGGTCGATGGCCTGGCGTTCTACCAGGAGATGAAGCAGCGCGCCCGCCAGTGGGGGCGCAACCCCGAGCACCTGAAGATCATGCCGGGGCTGTCGACCGTGATCGGCAGCACCGAGGCCGAGGCCCAGGCGCGCTTCGATGAGCTCAATGCCTATTACGGCGAAGAAGGGCTGATCAACCAGGTGGCCGCGCGGGTAGGGCTGGCGGTCAGCGAGTTGCAGCTGGATGCGCCGTTGCCCTGGGAGCGTATCGGCCCGGTCAATGCCTTCGAGCGCGGCTCCCATGGTTTTCTCGAAGCCCAGTTGAACCTGGCGCGCCGGGAGAACCTGACCATTCGTGAGCTGTCGCGACGGATTCTGGTGGGCCACCGGCTGATAGTCGGCACCCCGGAGCAGGTCGCTGACACCCTGGAACACTGGTTCCGTGCCGGCGCCGCCGACGGCTTCAACATCATGCCCGACATGTTCCCTTCCGGTGTCGAGGTGTTCGTCGATGAGGTGGTGCCGCTGCTGCAAAAGCGCGGTGTGTTCCGCCACGACTACCAGGGCAGCACCCTGCGTGACCACCTGGGCCTGCCGTACCCGGCCAGCCAATACCAACGGGCAGCCGCGGCTGTCTGACTTCCCCTATCGCACACGGACTCATCATGATCAAACGCACACTGGGCAACAGCGATATCCAGGTCAGCCTCCTCGGCCTTGGCACCATGACCTGGGGCCACCAGAACAGCGAAAGCGACGCCCACCAGCAACTCGATGCGGCCCTGGACGCCGGCATCAACCTGATCGACACCGCCGAGATGTACCCCACGCCCACCCACGCCGAAACCTGGGGCAGCACCGAGCGTTTCATCGGCAGCTGGCTGGCCAGGACCGGGCGGCGCAGTGAGGTGGTACTGGCCAGCAAGATCATCGGCCCGGCGCGCCAACCGGGTGCGGGCGCGCATATCCGCGACGGACGCACCCGCCACGACCGCGCCAATATCGTCGCGGCACTGGACGGCAGCCTCAAGCGCCTGCAAACCGACTACCTGGACCTCTACCAACTGCACTGGCCGGACCGCACCACCAATATTTTTGGCCAGCGTGAATACCCCTATGGGGCCGACGACGCCCAGACCGTGAGCATCGGCGAAACCCTGCAGGTGCTGGCCGAGCAGGTGAAGGCGGGCAAGATCCGCCATATCGGCGTGTCCAACGAAACGCCCTGGGGCGTGGCCGAGTTCCTGCGTCAGGCCCGCGAGCAGAACCTGCCGCGCATCGTCAGCATCCAGAACCCCTACAGCCTGCTCAATCGCCTGTACGAGGGCGGCCTCTCGGAGTTCAGCCAGCGTGAGCACCTCGGCCTGCTGGCCTATTCGCCGCTGGCCTTCGGTGCCCTGACCGGCAAGTACCTCAACGGCGCCTTGCCCGAGGGCTCGCGGCTGTCGTCGGTGTACCGCACCTTCAATCGCTACGACAGCCCCGGCGCCCACCAGGCCATCGCAGCCTATGTGGACCTGGCCGCCGAACGCGGTCTGAGCCCGGCGCAGTTGGCCCTGGCCTTTGTCATCAACCAGCCCTTCGTCAGCAGCGCCCTGACCGGGCAGACCAGCCTGGCGCAACTGGCCGACAACCTGGGCGCGCTGGACGTGAAGCTCGACCCGGAAACCCTGGCGCGCATCGAGCAGATCCATCGCCAGGTCCCCAACCCGGCGCCTTGAACCCCAACCCAATGTCTGTGGAGGTGCCCGATGGCGCCGATCAATTCAACTGCGGCCGTGTTGCCCAGCGCCGGCCTGATCCAGGCCCAGGCGCGCTTCGGCGCCCGGCGTCGGCAGCTGCAACAACTGGCCGTGCGGCCGGGCCTGGTGCTGGCTGCGCTGTTCGTCGCGTTGCTGGTGGTGGCGGCGCTGGCGCCTGGCTGGCTGGTGTCGGCCGACCCGCTGGAGGCCAGCGCACGTCAGGCATTCCAGCCACCGGGCAGCCTGCATTGGCTGGGTACCGACGAGAACGGCCGCGACATTCTTGCGCGGCTGGTGTATGCGGTGCGCCCCTCGCTGGTGCTGGGTTTGAGCGCCACCGCCCTGGGCCTGTTGCTGGGGACCGTGCTGGGCTTGGCGGCGGGGCTGGGACCGCGCTGGGTGGATGGCGCCGTGATGCGCCTGGTGGACGTGCTGCTGGCGTTTCCCGACCTGCTGCTGGCGCTGGTGATCATCACCTTTTTCGGCCAGGGCGCAGTCAACACCATCATCGCCGTGGGCATCGCCAGCGTGCCGCGCTATGCCCGCCTGGTGCGCGCGCAAACCCTGGTGGTACGGGGTGCCGGCTACGTCGAGGCGGCCACCACCCTGGGCCTGGCACGTCGCCAGGTGATCGGGCGGCATGTGCTGCCCAACGCCATCAAGCCGATCCTGATCCTGGCCACCATCGGCATCGGCAGCACCATCGTTGCCGGTGCCGCCTTGAGCTTCCTCGGCTTTGGCGCGCCGCCGCCCGAACCCGAGTGGGGCGGCATGCTCGCCATCGGCCGCAATTACCTGGCCAACGCCTGGTGGCTGGTGACCTGGCCGGCCCTGGCGATCACCCTCACCGTGGTTTCGATCACCGCCATCGGCCGCGAACTGCTGCGCCGCAATGAAGGTAAACGCCTATGAACGCCCGCATCCAACCGCTGCAACCCTTGATCGATGTGCGCGACTTGCAGGTGCGTTTCGCGCAAGGCGCGCCCGTGCTCAAGGGCATCAGTTTCAGCCTGCAGGCCGGTGAGTGCCTGGCGCTGGTGGGCGAGTCCGGCTCGGGCAAGAGCGTCACCTCGCGCACCCTGGCCGGGCTCACCGGCGCCCATGCCCAGGTCCAGGCCAGCCGCCTGGCCTTTGCCGGGCAGGACCTGCGTGAGTTCTCCGAGCGCGCCTGGCGCCAGGTGCGCGGCGCCCAGATCGGCTTTGTCATGCAGGACGCCCTGGGCTCGCTCGACCCCCTGCGCCCGGTGGGCAAGGAAATCGAAGAGCCCCTGCAACTGCACAGCGCACTGAACCGCGAGCAGCGCCAGGCGCGGGTGCTGGAGTTGCTGCAGCTGGTGGGCGTGCCGTCGCCTGAGCTGCGGGCGCGACAGTATCCCTGGCAGTTGTCGGGCGGTCTGCGCCAGCGGGCGCTGATCGCTTCGGCGATTGCCTGCAACCCGCGCCTGCTGATTGCCGACGAGCCGACCACGGCGCTGGATGCCACGGTGCAGGCCCAGGTGCTGGACCTGCTCGAATCGCTGCGTGGCGACAGCACCGCGATGCTGATCGTCAGCCATGACCTGGCGGTGGTGTCGCGCCTGGCCAACCGGGTGGCGGTGATGCACAACGGGGTGATCGTCGAGCAGGGCAGCGTCGAGGCGGTGCTGCAGGACCCCCAGCATCCTTACACCCAGTACCTGCTCAAGGCCGGTGCGGCCGTTCACTTTCGCCGGCCCCAGGTGCCCGCACTGGCGGCGGTGGTCCAGGCGCCGGTGGAAACCACCGCGCCGCTGTTGCAGGTGCAGGGCCTGAGCAAAGCCTTCAAGGGCCCGGACGGGCAACTGCGCACGGTGGTCGACGGGGTGTCGCTGCAACTGCACAAGGGGCGCACCCTGGGCATCGTCGGCGAGTCGGGCTCGGGCAAGACCACCCTGACCCGAATGATCCTCGGCCTGGAAATCCCCGATGGCGGCGACATCCAGATCAAGGGCCGACCCTGGCTGAGCCTGCCGGAGGCTGAGAAGCGTCAGCTGCGCCGCAGCATCCAGGTGGTGTTCCAGGACCCTCTGAGTTCCTTCGATCCCCGCTACACCGTGCAGCGGGTGCTGTTCGAGGCACTGGAAGTGGCCGGCCACCTGCGCGC
This sequence comes from Pseudomonas sp. JQ170C, assembly GCF_035581345.1. Taxonomy (NCBI): domain Bacteria; kingdom Pseudomonadati; phylum Pseudomonadota; class Gammaproteobacteria; order Pseudomonadales; family Pseudomonadaceae; genus Pseudomonas; species Pseudomonas sp. JQ170C. The sequence continues at coordinate 3,819,403 of NZ_CP141608.1, read as the reverse complement.
CAGCTGGCACACCCGGGCCCTGGAGCTGCTGGAGCTGGTGCGCCTTGATGCGGGCCTGCTGGAGCGTCGTCCGATCGAGCTGTCCGGTGGCCAGCGCCAGCGCATCGCCATTGCCCGGGCGCTGGCGGCGCAGCCGCAGATCCTGGTGTGCGACGAGCCGGTCTCGGCCCTGGATGTGTCGGTGCAGGCGCAGATCCTCGAACTGCTCGACGACCTCAAGCAGCGCCTGGGCCTGGCGTGCCTGTTCATCTCCCACGACCTGGGGGTGATCAACCATGTCAGCGACCAGGTGCTGGTGATGAAAGACGGCGTGGCGGTGGAAACCGGCCCGGTGCGCGATGTCTTCGACCGTCCGCAACACCCCTATACCCGCGCCTTGCTCGATGCCATCCCGCACCTGGAAAGCGGCAGGCGCACCAGCTTTGAATTTCTCCGCCTGGCGATCTGACTCACTCGACTTCTACAAGGACGCTTTATGCCTGGTTTATCTGCAGTACCCCGGACCCAACGTCGTCATCTGGAGGACCTCAAGGGCAACACCGAAAACCTGCTGCCGCTGATCGGCGCCGGTGCCGCGCAACGTGAGCGCGAACGCCAGCTGCCCTATGACGCCGTGCGCCAGATTGCCGAGGCCGGGCTCTACACCTGCCGCATCCCCGAGGCCCACGGCGGGCCGGGGGGCAGCGTCAGCGACGTGATCGGCCTGCTGCTGCGCATTGCCTCGGTGGACTCCAACGTCGCCCAGGCGCTGCGCCCCGGCTTCGGCTTTGTCGAGGGGCTGCTGGCGTCCCGTGCCGAGGGTGCCGAGGCCGAGCGCCAGCGCTGGTTCGCCCGCTACCTGGACGGTGCGGTGCTGGGCAATGCCGGCTGGGAAGTGGGCGGCGTCAACGGCGCGATCAGCGCGCGCATCGTGCGTGACGGCGAGCACTACCGGGCCAGCGGCAGCAAGTACTACAGCACAGGTTCCCTGTATGCCGACTGGGTCAGTGCCGTGGCCCTGGATGAGAACGACGAGCCGGTGTCGTTCGTACTGCCCCGTGACCGCCAGGGCCTGGAGCTGCTGGACGATTTCGACGCCATGGGCCAGCGCCTGACGGCCAGTGGCACCACCCGGCTCAACGATGTGCGGGTGTATGCCGACGAGATTCGCACGCGCACCGTGGAGGAGGGCAAGCGCACCATCGTCACGCCGTTTTTGCAGTTGTTCCTGGCCACGGTGCAGGCCGGTATCGCCTGCAATGCCCTGGACGATGCCACCCGCTTTGCCCGCGAGCATGCCCGCCCGATCAAGCACAGCAGCGCCAGCCGCTCGGTAGACGACCCCTATGTGCAACAGAGCGTCGGCGACATCGCCGCCCGCGCCTTTGCTGCCGAAGCGGTGGTGCTGCGCGCGGCGGCCTCCATCGACCGGGCCTGGGCGGCCGGGCTTGACCCGGCGCTGGTCGACCAGGCTGCCATCGATGTCGCCCAGGCGCAGTACATTGCCGCCGAGTCGGCGCTCAAGGCCGGTGAGTTGCTGTTCGATGTCGGCGGCGCCTCGACCACCGGGCGCAGCCACAACCTCGACCGTCACTGGCGCAATGCCCGCACCGTCGCCAACCACAACCCGCGTCACTGGAAAGCGGCGGCGGTGGGGGCCTGGCACTTGACCGACACGCCCCCGCCGACCTCGGGGCTGTTTTGACTTGGGCGCGCTGCAGGCGCCGCCCCTGGTCCCGGTAGCCGGTACCTCGCGGCGGGTGCCGGTGATCATCGGCTGCGCGTTTTTGATGGAGCTGATCGACGCCACCGTGGTGATGACCGCCTTGCCGCAGATGGGCGTGGAGTTCGGTGTGCCCAGTGTGCGGATGAACCTGGTGGTGTCGCTGTACATGCTGGCCGCCGCCCTGGCGGTGCCGGTCAGCGGTTGGGCCGCGGATCGCTTCGGGCCACGGCGCTTGTTCGTGCTGGCGATGGTGCTGTTCACCCTGTCGTCGCTGGCCTGCGCAATGGCGGGCTCGCTGTTGCAACTGTGCCTGGCGCGGCTGTGCCAGGGGGCGGCGGGGGCGATGATGGTGCCGGTGGGGATGATGATCCTGCTGCGCTGGTCGCCCCGTGAAGACCTGCTGCGCAACATGTCCTACCTGACCATCCCGCCCCTGATCGGGCCCATGCTCGGGCCGCCGCTGGGCGGCCTGATGGTCACGCTGTTGTCGTGGCAGTGGATCTTCCTGGTCAACCTGCCCATCGGGGTGCTGGGCATCTGGCTGGTGCTGCGGCATATCCCGGATTACCCGGGCGCCCGCGATCGGCCGCTGGATGGGCGCGGCTTGTTGCTCAGCAGCATCGCCCTGGCGGCATTGGTGTTCGGCTTCGAGGCCTTGGGCCACGGCTTGCTGGCGCGCCGCTGGGTGGTGGTGCTGTTGGTGCTCGGGGTGCTGGCGGCGTTGCTGTATCTACGCCATGCCCGGCGGTGCGCGCAGCCCTTGCTGGATTTTTCGCCGCTGCGGGTGCGCAGCTTTGCCCTCACCTTTTGGGGCGGGAACCTGTTTCGCCTGGGGACGGCGGCGCAGCCGTTCCTGATGGTGCTGTTGTTTCAGCTGTGCTTTGGCTTGAGTCCGTTGCAGGCGGGGCTGCTGACCTTCACCGGTGGGGTGGGGGCCTTTGTGGTGAAGCTGTTGGCGGTACGGATCGTAAGGCGCCTGGGGTTTCGCCGGACCTTGAGCCTCAACTCGCTGATGACCGGGTTGAGCCTGCTGGCCTGTGCCCGCTTCGACCTGGATACGCCGTACTGGCTGGTGGTGCTGGTGTTGTTTTGCAGTGGGTTGATCCGCTCGCTGCAATTCAGTGCCATGGGCGGGCTGACCTATGCCGACGTACCGGCGCGGTTGCACAGCAGGGCCAGCAGCCTGTCGGCGGCCACGGTACAACTGACCATGAGCCTGTCGGTGGGCATCGCGGCTTCGTTGTTGGGGGCGCTGATGAGCTTCAAGGGCGAGCAGCAGGTCGGGGTGGGGGACATCGCGACGGTGATGGGGGTGTGCGCGTTGGTGTGCATGGCGTCGGCGCTGGTGTTCCGCCGGTTGGCGCCGGAGGCGGGGCGGGATGTGTATCAGTAGGAGCGGGCTTGCCCCGCGATGCGCTGTGGCTGACGGAATGGTGAATTCTGTGACGGCCTCTCGCGGGGCAAGCCCGCTCCTACCGGGTGTATTCCTGTGGGAGCGGGCTTGCCCCGCGATGGGGTGCGGCTGGCGGGATGGTGAATTCTGTGACGGCCTTTCGCGGGGCAAGCCCGCTCCTACATGAAGTGGGCGCGGTTCAGGTCGTACCCGGTTTAGATGGAGAGGTTCAGGACGCGCTCTCCCTGAACAGTCTCGGCCGGCCGCCGTCGGTTTACCGCCAGTTCGCCGATTTTGATCAGGCGGCTACGGGTGATGTTGCGGCTGAGCCCGAGCAGGTTGGCGGTGTGGACCTGGTTGTGGTGGCTGAAGCGGTAGGCCGCTCGCAATAGTGCGTCGTCGACTTTTTCATGCAAGGCCCCAGGCGCTTGCTCGAAGAGTTTCTGGAAGGCCCGCTCAAGCAGTCCTTCGGCCGAGTCGTCGCAGTCGCTGCTGTCGTCGGCGCGTTCGATGCGCAGGTTCGACAGGCGCAGGTCCTGCTGGCGGATCACGCCGTCGCGGCAGATCAGCAGGGTGTGGTGGATCACGTTCTCCAACTCGCGGATGTTGCCCGGCCAGCCATAGCTGCGCAGCCTGGCCTCGGCCTCGCTGCTCAGGCTCACCGCGCCGTAGCCCAGGCGCTGGCTGTAGGCCTGGATGAAGTGGCGCACCAGCGGCAGGATGTCGCCGGGCCGTTCGCGCAGGGGCACCAGTTCCAGGCTGACTACGTCCAGGCGGTAGTAGAGGTCTTCGCGAAAGTGCCCGGCGTTGATGGCTTTTTCCAGTTGGACGTTGGTGGCCGCCAGTACCCGTACATCGATGGGGATGCTTTTGCGCGACCCCAGGCGCACCACTTCGCGCTCCTGCAATACGCGCAGCAACTTGACCTGGATGGCCATGGGCAAGTCGCCAATCTCATCGAGGAACAGCGTGCCGCCGTTGGCTTCTTCAAACCACCCGGCCTTGGCACCCAGGGCGCCGGTAAAGGCGCCTTTTTCATGGCCGAACAGTTCGGCCTCTACCAGCGACTCGGAGAACGCGCCGCAGTTGACGGCGACAAAGGGTTTGTCGCGTCGGCCGCTGAGGTTGTGGATGTGGCGGGCCACCAGCTCTTTGCCGGTACCGGTCTCGCCGATGATCAGCACGCTGGCTTCGCTGGGGGCGACCTGGTGCAGGTGCGCGAGCAGAGCCCGGGACTTGGGGTCCTCGAACACCTGCGCAGTGGCGCGGATCGAGGTGGCCAGGGCCGGTGAGGGCGGGAGGGTCAACAATTGCATGGCGGTCACACTATGAGTAGAAGGTCGGAGTCGGCAGTTGCCCCTTCAGGGCCCACTCACCGAGTTCGTGCAGCTTGTAGTCCAGCGGGTCGTGCAGGCTCTGGGTACGCAGGTTGCGCCAGTGGCGGTCGAGCCCCACCGAGGCTTGGGTGGCCCGGGCACCGGTGACCTCGAAGACCTTGCTGCAAATCTCCAGGCCGTCGCGGCTGGCGGCGACCTTGGCGGTGGCGATGGTGACCGCCAGGCGTCCGCGTTGCTCGGCGGTGAGCGCCGAGCCTTTGCTCCAGGCTTCGTCCAGCGCGGCGGTGGCCTGTTGGACCAGGCCTCGCGCACCCTGCAGGCGTACCCAGAAGTCACCGAAATGATTGAGAACGAAGGGGTCGTGATGCACCTGTTCGACCGGGGATTTGAACCAGCGCCGCGACTCGTTCAGGACGTAGTGGCGCGCTTCCTCGAAAGCGCCTTCGGCAATGCCGAGAAAGACATGGGCGAAATGCAACTGGGCAATCAACGGCCTCAGGCAGGCAAAGGGCGTGCTCAGGGGGCCGGGGTCGAGCAGCAGATCGCTTTCCTCCACCCGCACCCGCTCGAACGTGGCACTGCCGCTGTCGGTCTGGCGCTGGCCCATGTTGTGCCAGTCGTTATGCAGGGTGATGCCGCTGCGGCCGCTGGGAATGGCGGCGATCAGCAGCTTGCCGCCGGCGGCTTCGTCCACGGCTGAAGCGATCAGCATTTGTGAGTCGCTGGCGCCGGAGCAGAAGCTCTTCTTGCCGGAAAATTCGCGATAGCTGCCGTGGTCCTTGACCACGGTGCGGGTGTCCAGCGGGTTCAGGGCGTTACCCCAGAACCAGTGTTTGCGGGCGGTCAGCTCGAACCAGGGCTGCCACTGCGCGGGTGTGGCGAACAGGCGCACGGTGGCGAGCATCAGGTGGTGAAAGCCGAAGACGTGGGCCAGGGAGCTGTCGACCCGGGCAAATTCGCGCACCACCTCGAAGGTCTGCGTCCAGCTACCGCCCAGGCCGCCGAATTCCCGGGGAATACTCAGGGCGAGCAGGCCGCTGCGGCGGATGGCATCGCGCTCGGCCTTGGGCGTGCCGCCCTGGCGGTCGCGTTCGACGACGGTGCGGGCAAATTCACTGGCCAGGGCCCGGGCCGTCTGCAATGGGGTTGAGGGGGCGATATGCAAGGTGCGCTCACTGGGGCTTCGAGAGATGCACTGATGCTAAATGATCTAAAAAACTGAAAATAAATAACTTATAGGTCTTTTGATATGCCGTTTCTTATATTCCCTACAGTTCTAATCAAGTGAATATTTATTCTTTTTAATTTTATTTGTCCCGGCGCACTCTGCACCTCAAGCACTGCGCGGCAGTGCATCCAGAACGAGGAAGCAGCACATGACCATCAAGGCGATCAACGTACGCAATCAGTTCAAGGGCACGGTCAAGGAGATCATTGAAGGGCCGGTGGTTTCGGAGATCGATGTGCAGACTTCCGCCGGTATCGTCACCTCGGTGATCACCACCCGCTCGGTGCATGAGCTGGAGTTGCGGGTGGGCAGTGAAGTGATTGCCTTCGTCAAATCCACCGAGGTGTCGATCGCCAAACTATGAGGCGTCGCGCGTCAATTGAAAGCGACACACCTGTCCACCGCGCAGCATGCATTCCAGGTGCTGCACCTGCCCACCGCCCAAGCGGCCTATCAGCGCCAGGTCGAGCTCACAGATTTGCGGGTGAGCCTCGGCCAGCTGATGGAACACGCAGTTATGGGCGACGATCTGCGCAGGGCCCCCTGAGCGGAAAAAAACTTCGGCCTCGTAGCCGACTGCCTTCATGTGGGCAGCGATCTGTGCTTCGTCGAGCCGGGTCGCGCTCAGGTCCCGCGCCATTTTTTCGCCAAGGCTGCGCATCAGGCTGACCAATGCCTCATGGCCGATAAGGCTGGCTACCTCACTGATCAGCAAGTTGGCCAGCAGGTGGTAGTGGCGCGGGAACAACTCCTGGCCTTGCCGGCTGAGGCGGTACAACTGCTCGGGGCGCCGGCCGGTAGCGCGCAGCTCGCCGCGCACTACCAGGTCGTCGCGCTCCAGCGCCGACAGGTGCTGACGCACCGCCGTACGGGTGACCGCCAGCTGGCCGGCCAGCTCTTCAATGCTCATGCCGTCGGGCGTGTACAGCAGCGCCGAGAGCAGATCCTGCTGGGTGCGTCCCAAGCCTTCAAACATCGGTTGACCTCACTCAGAACTTGTCCGGGAACTGCTTGACCAATGCCGCCGTCAGGGCGTCGGCCAGGCCCAGGATGTGTTCGCGCATGTGTTTCCAGGTGACCGCTTCTGCCTTGTAGTCCTTTTTGCCGAACTCGTCGATCTGCGCGACATGGTGACCGCCGTGGGCGGCGAGCATGGCGTTGAGCGTCGATTCCGGCAGGTTGGGGTTGGCGGTGGCGAGGAACTTGGCCAGGGCCTTGGCATTGCTGGAAAGCTCGGCCACGGCGGCCTGTTTGCCGCTGGCCGACTGGCTGACGCTGGCATCACTGTAGTGCTTGACCGCGCCCCAGTGCCCGCCGAGCAGTTTCAGCAGCTGGTCCGCGGCGGGCTGGCCGTAGAGCGGGGCGATGCTGTTGGCAATGGCGGTGGCGTTGCTGACCACTTCCTGGCTGGCGACTTCGGCTTGCTGGCGATCACCCAGCTGGTTGGCCAGGGCGTAATTGCGAATCCAGAAAATATGCTCCACCCACAGGTCACGCAGGGCCAGGCGGGTGGTCAGGGCGGCCGAGTCGGCCGGGGGCGGGGTGGTTTGGGCGGCGGGGCTCAGGGCGGGGAGCGTACATAAGGCTGCGAGCAGCAGTACAAGGGGCAGTTTGATTTTCATGGCAGTACCCTCGAGGGGTGAAGTGGCCTACAAAATCAATTACAGCATAAAAATATGTCGTTAATGATTGGGGCGCCGAACGGTGCTTGCCCACCGCCGGGGCGGTGGGCAAACGAGGGGTTTGGCTCAGGAACGCACGGGGTCTGGGAGGATCATCCGCGCCGGTGCATGGGCGGCCTTGCCACGGGCTACCAGGTAGTACAGCACGCTCGGTACCACCAGGCCGATGATCCACGACACGTCCACGCCGCCCAGGTAGGCGACCATCGGGCCGGTGTAGAGCTTGGTGGAAATGAACGGCATCTGTACCAGCACGCCGACGGTGTAGACGATGATGCCGGGCATGTTCCAGCGTCCGTAGCGACCCTTGGGGTCGGCCAGCGCCGGTACGTCGTAGCGCTCCTTGGTGATGAAGTAGTAGTCCACCAGGTTGACCGCGCTCCAGGGCACGAAGAAGGTCAGCAGGAACAGGATGAACGACTTGAAGGCGCTGAGGAACGAGTGCTGGCCGAGCAGGGCCACCACGGTCGAGGCACCCACGATGGCGAGGACGAAGAACAGGCGCTGGCGCCGCGTGACGTCGATGTGCCCGCGAAAGCCACTGATGATGGTGGCGATGCACATGAAGCTGCCGTAGGAGTTGAGGGTCGAGATGGTCACCTTGCCAAAGGCAATGCTGAAGTACAGCAGCGCAGCGGTGGCACCGGTCCCCCCCAGGCCGACGATGTAGGCCACTTCACGCCCGGAGAACTGGCCGTTGGCGATGGCGGCGGCAAACACCCCGAGGATCATCGATGCCTGGGCGCCGATCACCGAACCCAGGCCGGCGGCGAGGAAGGTCTTGAACGAGGAGGTGCTGCTTGGCAGGTAGCGGGAGTAGTCCGCCACGTACGGTCCGAAGGCGATCTGCCAGGACGCCGACAGCGACACCGCGAGCAGGAAAGACGCCCAGGTGAAGTGACGGTTTTCCAGCAACTGGCTGATGTCGGCGATGGCCATGATGCGGCTGAACAGGTAGACGAAGGCGATGATCCCCAGCACGCTGGCGATGCGGCCGATCCAGTGGATCACGCGGTAGCCGAACACCGTGGCCAGCACGATGACCGCGGCAAAGATCAGAATCCCGGTGCTGTCGCTGACGCTCAGCAACTGGCCGATGGCCTGGCCGGAGAGCACCGTGCCGGTGGCGGTGAAACCCAGGTACATCAGGCACACCAGGGCAATCGGGATGGCCGCGCCATACACACCGAACTGCACGCGGCTGGAGATCATCTGCGGCAGGCCCAGCTTGGGGCCTTGGGCTGCATGCAGGGCCATGACCGCACCGCCGGCCAGTTGGCCGATCAGCAAGCCGATCAACGACCAGAACACATCACCGCCCAGCACCACGGCCAGGGCGCCAGTGACGATGGCAGTGATTTGCAGGTTGGCACCCAGCCACAGGGTGAACTGGCTGTACAGGCGTCCGTGCCGTTCGTTTTCCGGGATGTAGTCGATCGAGCGACGCTCGATCAAGGGTTTGCTGCGCGAGGCGCTGACCTGGGTCATTGCTGTGGATCTCCGCATATTGTTGTTGTCGAGCGGTCGGGTCACCGGCCGGACGCGGGGGCGGTGACGCCAGCCGATATGAGCATGTATATACAATTACGGTCAAGTGAATGTGTCGAAAGTTTTCCGCTCTGCTAGGCTGCAGGTTTTCAGCCCGACAGTGTGCGCCGCCATGCCTGATTCGATGCCTGAACCCCAAGCCGTGTGCAGCCCGATCACCCGCAGTGCGATCTACCTCGTGGTAACCCTCAACCCTGGCGATGAGGCGGCCGAACAGGTACGCGGCTGGTGTGCCGACGTCGCCGGGCTGACCCGTTCGGTGGGCACGCGCTCCCAGGGCGGCAACCTCTCGTGCGTGTGTGGCTTTGCGGCAAGTGCCTGGGATCGACTGTTCGGCCAGCCGCGCCCGGCGAGTCTGCACGGCTTTCGTGAGTTCGGCCCGGCCGAGCGCCGGGCCCTGGCGACCCCGGGTGACCTGTTGCTGCATATTCGCGCCGAGCACATGGACCTGTGCTTTGAACTGGCCACCCAGTTGATGCAGGCGTTGGGCGATGCGGTCACGGTGGTCGATGAGGTGCAGGGCTTTCGCTACTTCGACATGCGCAGCATCATCGGTTTTGTCGATGGCACCGAGAACCCGCAAGGGCGCAAGGCCCAGAGCGCTACCTTGATTGGCGATGAAGATCCGGCGTTCAAGGCGGGCAGCTATGTGCTGGTGCAGAAGTACCTGCACAACATGACGGCGTGGAATGCGTTGTCGGTCGAAGCCCAGGAGCGGGTGATCGGGCGCACCAAGCTGTCGGATATCGAACTGGACGAGTCGGTGAAGCCGAGTTGCTCGCACAGTGCCCTGACCGTCATCACCGACAGCAACGGCGAGGAGCTTAAGATCCTGCGCGACAACATGCCCTTCGGCCGGCCAGGTGCCGGTGAATTCGGCACTTACTTCATCGGCTACGCACGCTCCCCGGAGCCCATCGAACGGATGCTCGAGAACATGTTTGTCGGCAACCCCGAGGGCAACTATGACCGCCTGCTGGATTTCAGCACGGCGGTCACCGGGGGGCTGTTTTTCGTGCCTTCGGCCGACCTGCTCGAAGACCTGGCGCAGCGTGTGCCTTGAGCCGGGCGCTTGCTGTCATGGCGTGTCGAGCAGGGCCTTGACCTCGGCAAAGCATTTTTCCGCCAGGGCCGAACGCGGTTCGCTGCGGCGCAGCAACAGGCCGATGGGCGCATGCACGCTGGCACTGGCAATCGGTACGATGCGGATGTGTTCGCTCAAATCGTCCAGCCCGCAGTTGAGCGGCATGATGGCGCAGCAGATGCCGGTGCAGATCGCCTGGATCAATTGGTAGGTGGAGTCGCTCTCCAGCACAGGCTTGGGGTACAGGCCCCGGCTGCGGAAGCTCAGGTCCACCGACTGGCGATAGTGCATGCCCTTGGAGAGCATCCCCAGGGGCAGGTCGCTGATCAGGTCCCATGGCAGTTCGGGCTGGTCGAACTGGAAGTGGCGGGTGTCGTACAGCAGCCCCATGCTGGTGGAGCCCAGCTCGATCACCTCGAAGAAGGCGGTGTTGATCTGGTCCAGGTAGCAGATCCCGAGGTCGAGCTGGTTGCGGCTCAAGCCATCGATGACCTGCTCCGAGCTCAGGGACGAGAGCTGGAATTGCAGTTCAGGGTAACGTTGGGCCAGCGGGGTGAGAAAACTCATGGGGTTGATGCTCGACAGCGGCACCATCCCCAGACGCAGGCTGCCGACGATCTGCCCGCGGCAACTGGCCGCTTCGGCCTGCAGGCCGTCATAGGCCGCCAGCAGGGTGCGGGCCCAGGCGAGGATACGTTCACCGGCTTCGGTAAAGCCTTCAAAGCGTTGGCCGCGGGTTACCAGGACCAGGTCCAGCTCGTCTTCCAGGTTGCGCAGGCGCATCGACAGGGTGGGCTGGGTGACGTGGCACAGGGCGGCGGCCTGGCCGAAGTGGCGGGTCTGGTCCAGGGCGATGAGAAACTTGAGTTGTTTGATGTCCATGGCACGGCCCGGCAATTGATCGAAGCGATGGTCCAGTGTTGCCGATGGCACGGATAATCGTCCAATGAGAAATCGTGAACGGCTGATAGGTGAGGTCGATCAGGCCCGGTCCAGAGCGGTGGATTGCCAATAGACGAGGTCGATGGGGTGTTGGGAACTGTCGATTGGACGGCCCTGATGTTAGACACTAGTTTGCCCAGGGATAATGAACCTTGATGAGCCTACCGATATGAGTGTGAAACTGGACGCGGTCTTTGTGCCGCTCAACATTGCCGTACTGACGGTCAGTGATACACGCACCTTCCAGACCGATACCTCCGGTGAACTGCTGGCCACCCGTGCGGTGGAGATGGGCCATCGCCTGGTGGCGCGTGAGCTGGTCAAGGACGATATCTACAAGATCCGCGCCCAGGTGGCGACCTGGATCGCCGACGAGCAGGTGCAAGTGGTGCTGGTGACCGGTGGCACCGGATTTACCGCCCGCGATAGCACCCCCGAGGCGGTCGCGTGCCTGCTCGACAAGCACATCGAGGGCTTTGGTGAATTGTTCCGCGCCCTGTCGATCCTGGACATCGGCACCTCCACCGTCCAATCCCGCGCCCTGGCGGGCCTGGCCAATGGCACGCTGGTGTGCTGCGTACCGGGCTCCACCGGCGCCTGTCGCACCGCCTGGGAGGGGATTCTTGCCGAGCAGCTCGATGCCCGTCACCGGCCGTGCAACTTTGTCGCCCATCTCAAACCTGGCCAGCCATGTGAGTCGCGCCAATGAGTACACCTGCGCTACTTGCGGTTGACGATGCCCTGGGCCAGCTGATGGCGCTGGCTGCGCGTGCTCCCCTCGACACGGTCGAGACGCTGGGCCTGGCCGACGCCGATGGTCGTGTGCTGGCCGGTGACGTGATGGCGATCGTCGATGCGCCGGCCTGGTCGAACAGTGCCATGGATGGCTACGCCTTCAACCTGGTCGATGCCATCGGTTTTCCCTTGCCGGTATCCCAGACCCTGTTCGCCGGCCAGGCCGGTGAGCCGCTGGCACCGGGCACCTGTGCCCGCATCTTCACCGGCGCGCCGATCCCCGAGGGCGCCAATTGCGTGCAGATGCAGGAAAACTGCACGGTGCTGGAGGACGGCCGGATTGCCGTGCAAGGTACCTTGCACGAGGGCGCCAACATTCGCCTGCAAGGCAGCGAGACCGCTGTCGGCCAGTTGCTGCTGGGCAAAGGCACGGTGCTGAACCCGGTCGCCCTGGGTGTGCTGGCGTGCCAGGGTATCTATCGCGTATCGGTTGTGCGCCGGCTCAAGGTCGCCTTGCTGTCCACGGGCAACGAGCTGGTGGGCGAGGGCGAAGTGCCGGCCCCGGGCCAGATCCACGACAGCAACCGTGTGGTACTGCAGTCGTTGTTGCAGCGCATGGGCTGTGAGGTCATCGACCTGGGCAAGGTCAACGACGAACTGGCGTTGATTCGCGCCGCCCTTGAGCGGGCAGGCAACGCCGATTTGATCATCAGCAGTGGCGGCGTGTCGGTAGGGGATGCCGATTGCATAGGGTCGCTGTTGCGCGAGTCGGGTGAAGTGCTGATGTGGAAGCTGGCGATCAAGCCTGGCAAGCCCTTCACCTTTGCTCACTTCAATGGGGTGCCGTTCATTGGTTTGCCGGGAAATCCGGGCTCGTCGCTGGTGACCTTCCTGATGCTGGCCCGGCCTTACATTCTGCGCCGCATGGGGCGCGCCCAGGTCGAGCCGATGCGCTTGCCGGTGGTCTGCGGGTTTGACTGGCCCAAGGCGGGAGGGCGTCAGGAGTACCTGCGCGTCAGTATCGAGCAAGGGCGAGCGGTGCTGCAGCCGAACCAGAGCTCGGGGACCTTGCTCAGTGCCACCTGGGCGGATGGACTGCTGGAGGTGCCGGTGGGTGCCACGTTCAAGGCGGGCGACTCGCTCGACTTCATACCCTTTGCCAGTTTGCTGGCGTAGGCCTGGGCGCCACCACGACCGCTGCCTGTAGGAGCGGGCTTGCCCCGCGACCAATCGTTCAGGCCACACCCATTTTGCTGGCTGTACCGGCTTCTCGCGGGGCAAGCCCGCTCCTACCTTGATTGAGTGTGCGGGGCTTGATCAGGTGAGGACGAAGTCCACCGGCTGCAGTGGCGCGGGCAGGTCCGGGCGGCCGATGGCGGTCAGGATCTCCCGCTCGATGGTGCGCACTATGGCATCGGTGGGCAGGTCGTTTTCTTCACGGCCGAACGGGTCTTCCAGTTCGTCGCTGATGGCGTCCAGGCCAAAGAAGGTGTAGCTGACGATCGCGGTGAATATCGGTGCCAGCCAACCCAGCGGTTGGGCCATGGCGAAGGGCAGCAGGACGCAGAAGATGTAGATCGTGCGGTGCAGCAGCAAGGTGTAGGGGAAGGGCAGCGGTGTGCTCTTGATTCGCTCGCACACGGCCTGGGCTTCGGACAATCCGCGCAGGCGCTGCTCCAGGGTCATGTAGCGCCATTCGCTGATGGTGTGCTGTTCGGCAAGCCGCGAGCAGGTGCTGCCGGTCTGCTGCAGGATGGCGTCGCTGATGTTGTGGTCGGCGAGGGTGTGTACGTCCGGCACCCATGTGCGCGCCGCTTTGAGTTCGTCTTCACCGCGCAATCGGGCGTTGAGCGCATGGGCGTAGCCGCACAGGCCCAGCAGCAGTTGTTCGCGCAGTCGGGTGTCGGCAATCACGCAGCTCTCGCGGATGAACGAGCGCACTTCGATGATCACCAGCCCCCAGGCTTTGCGCCCCTCCCACCAGCGGTCGTAGCAGGCGTTGTTGCGAAAGCTCATGAAGATCGACAGCGAAAGGCCAAGCAAGGTGAAGGGAGTGGCATTGACCTTGGAAAACAACGCCGGGTGCAGGTTCTCGATCAGCACAATCAACGAGGCGAGCGCGGTGACCATGAAGGTGCGCCGGGCGATGCGTTTGGCGATGGAACCTTTGAGGCTGATCAGGACGTTGAGCAGGTTGGGCTTGGGGTGAACGATCATGGGGGTCCTATCGGCGGCGACAGCACTCAGCCGCCGGTCATGTTCATGAAGCGCAGGATCTGTACATCGCCATTGACGTCGAAGTGATGGCGATAGGGCTTGAGGGCCATGGCGTTGCAAATGGCCTGGTCCAGGCGGGCGCTGTCGCCCGGGTGGGCGCGCAGCACGTGTTTGAGGTCGCTGGCGTGTTCATTGCCCAGGCACAGCAGCAGGCGCCCTTCGACGGTCAACCGCACGCGGTTGCAGCTGGCGCAGAAGTTGTGGCTGTGGGGCGAGATGAAACCGATGCGGATCTGCGGCGCTTCGGCCAGGCGCCAGTAGCGTGAAGGGCCCTGGGTGGATTCGGCCGATTCGATCAGGGTGAACTGCTCGCCGATACGCTCGCGCACTTCATCACTCGAGCAGTAGGACTCGCTGCGCTGGTGTTCGCTGATGACGCCCAGGGGCATTTCTTCAATGAAGGAAATATCCAGTTCGCGGTCGATGGCAAAGCGCACCAGGTCGGTGACTTCGGCGTCGTTGCGGCCCTTGAGCACCACGCAGTTGAGCTTGGTGCGACGAAAACCGGCGGCGCGGGCGGCGTCGATGCCGGCGATCACCTGGTCCAGGTCGCCCGTGCGGGTCAGGGTCTTGAAGCGTTGGGCGTCGAGGCTGTCGAGGCTGATGTTCAGGCGCGAAAGGCCGGCATCGAACAACGGCCCGGCCAGGCGCCCGAGTTGCGAGCCGTTGCTGGTCATGCACAGCTCGCGCAGGCCCGGCAGGGCGGCGATGCGTGCGCACAGCTCGACGATGCCGCTGCGCACCAGCGGCTCACCGCCGGTGAGGCGGATCTTGCGGGTACCCAGGGCGACGAAGCGTTCGGCCACCTGGTACAGCTCTTCAAGGCTGAGGATTTGCTGGCGCGGCAGGAACTGCATGTCTTCGGCCATGCAATAGACACAACGAAAGTCGCATCGGTCGGTGACCGACATACGCAGGTAATCAATCTTTCGATTGAAACCGTCGACCAGTGTCTTGTCAGTTGCATTCACGGTTGCCATTACCTCTTTTAATTGCGAACGGGGCGTGGTGGTGAACGCATTGTGTGATCGTTAATTAAATAAGCCGTCCAACTTGTGTCGAGCATAGGTAGCACGGGAGGGGGCGTCAAATTGCTTTTAGTGACCAACCGATAAGTGTCGTCTATCAGGGCTGCAGGCCGCGTATTTTGTGGGTTGTGGCGTGATAGAGAGCCTTGATCGGTCTGTCATTACTTTCGATTGGACGTGTGCCAAGAGGGTCAATAGGCTGAAACGGTAGAACAACTTGAAGCGTGGCCGGTGGGCAACTGACTGTTATTTGAATAACGCCAGTTAATTAAACCGGGCGGCTGCGCTTTGTCTTGAAATTGTTCAAACCGCTGCGTGCACCTCGAGGATTAACCTGATGAGTCAAGACGAACACATCAAACACTATAATGGCCCGGCCGCTGGCTGGGGCGCGCTCAAAAGCGTGACCAAGAGCTGGCTGGGCAGTGACAACGCGTTCAAGAACCTGCGGGCCATGCTCAAGACCAACCAGAATGGCGGTTTCGACTGCCCGGGTTGCGCCTGGGGCGAGTCGCCTGAAAGCGACAGGGTCAAGTTTTGCGAAAACGGCGCCAAGGCGGTGAACTGGGAGTCCAGCGGACGCTCCGTAGGCCCGGACTTTTTCGCCCGCTACAGCGTCAGCGCCCTGGCCGAACAGACCGACTACTGGCTTGAGTACCAGGGGCGACTCACGCACCCGATGCGCTACGACGCGGCCACTGACCACTATGTCGAGACCTCGTGGGAGGAAGCATTCGCGCTGATCGCCCGGCACCTCAACGCACTGGAATCGCCCGATCAGGCCGAGTTCTACACCTCGGGCAGGGCCAGCAACGAGGCGGCGTTTCTGTACCAGCTGTTCGTGCGGGCGTTCGGTACCAACAATTTTCCCGACTGCTCGAACATGTGCCATGAGGCCAGCGGGGTAGGGATGGGCGAGGCCCTCGGGGTGGGCAAGGGCACGGTGGTGTACCACGACCTGGAACAGGCTGATGCGATCTTCGTCATCGGCCAGAACCCGGGCACCAATCACCCGCGGATGCTGGAGCCCCTGCGAGAGGCGGTCAAACGCGGCGCCCAGGTGGTGTGCTTCAACCCCCTCAAGGAGCGCGGCCTGGAACGTTTCCAGCACCCGCAGCATCCGCTGGAAATGCTCAGCAATGGCTCACGGCCGACCAACACGGCGTACTTTCGTCCGGCCCTGGGCGGTGACATGGCCGTGATGCGCGGCATCGCCAAGTTCTTGCTCAAGTGGGAGCGCGAAGCCCAGGCCAAGGGCGAGCCGGCGGTGTTCGATCACGCCTTCATTGCCGAGCACACCTCGGGCCTGGACGCCTACCTGGCTGAAGTCGATGCCACCGGCTGGTCGCACATTGTCGAGCAGTCGGGCCTGAGCCTGGCCGAGCTCGAGCTGGCGGCGCACATGTACCGGCGTGCCGAACGGGTGATCATGTGCTGGGCGATGGGGGTGACCCAGCACCGGCATTCAGTGCCGACGGTGCAGGAAATCATCAACCTGCAATTGCTGCGCGGCAACGTCGGCAAGCCGGGTGCGGGGCTGTCGCCGGTGCGTGGCCACAGTAATGTTCAGGGTGACCGCACCATGGGCATCGACGAGAAGCCGCCCACCGGGTTGCTCGATGCACTGGAACAACGCTTTGCGTTCAAGGTGCCGCGTGCCCATGGGCACAACGCGGTGCTGGCGATCCAGGCCATGGAGGAAAAACGCGCCAAGGTATTCGTTGCCCTGGGCGGCAACTTCGCCCAGGCCACCCCCGACACCCCGCGTACCCATGCGGCGTTGCGCAACTGCGAGCTGACGGTACACATCGCCACCAAACTCAACCGCTCGCACCTGGTCACCGGGCGTGATGCATTGATCCTGCCTTGCCTGGGCCGTACTGAAGTCGATGTGCAGGCCGAGGGCCCGCAGGGCGTCACCGTGGAAGACACCTTCAGCATGGTGCATGTGTCCTATGGCCAGTTGAAGCCGCATTCGCCGTTGTTGCGTTCCGAGCCGTGGATCGTCGCCGGCATGGCCAAGGCCACCCTGGGCGACCGGCCTATCGACTGGGACTGGGCCGTGGCCGATTACAGTCGTATCCGCGACCTGATCGCCGACACCTTGCCGGGATTCGAGGATTTCAATGCCCGCTTGCAGCACCCGGGTGGCTTTCACCTGAGCAATGCGGCGGCGGCAAGGCAGTGGAAGACGGCATCGGGCAAGGCGCAATTCAGCCCCAGTGCGTTGCCCGCGCAATTGGTCAATGAGGCGGTGCTGGCGCGCGGCGACAGGCCCGACCTGATCCTGCAGACCCTGCGCTCCCACGATCAGTACAACACCACGCTGTACGGCCTGGATGATCGCTACCGCGGGGTGTTCGGCCTGCGTGAAGTGGTGTTCGCCAATGAGCAGGACATCCGCCGCCTGGGCTTCACGCCGAACCAGAAGGTGGACCTGGTCTCGCTCTGGGAGGATGGGCGCGAGCGCCGGGTCAGCGGCTTTACCCTGGTGGCCTACGACATTCCCGTCGGGCAGGCGGCGGCCTACTACCCGGAAACCAACCCGCTGGTGCCACTGGAAAGCTACGGCGACCGAACCTACACGCCGACGTCCAAATTCATCGCCATCAAGCTGGAGCGCGCGCGGCCAGACAACCGCATTCCCTCGACGAAGCGCTAGGAGGGCCGGCCCGAGGTGGGCGATATAGCCACTCCCCGCTGTTTAGCCGCTATGATGTTGCGAAATATTACAAAAAGCGGGTAGGGACAATGCCATTAAAGGATTTGCTGTTGGCACTGGTGGTGATCATCGCCTGGGGCGTCAATTTCGTGGTGATCAAGGTGGGCCTGGATGGCCTGCCGCCCATGTTGCTGGGGGCGTTGCGCTTTGCCCTGGTGGCGTTTCCGGCGGTGTTGCTGATCAAGCGCCCGCAGTTGCCGTGGCGCTGGTTGATCGCCTACGGCGCGACCATTTCCCTCGGGCAGTTCGCCTTTCTGTTCGAGGCCATGGGCAATGGCATGCCGCCCGGACTGGCCTCGCTGGTACTGCAGTCGCAGGCGTTCTTCACCCTGTTCTTTGCCGCGATCTTCCTCGGGGAGCGGTTGCGTGCGGCCAGTGTGCTGGGGCTGTTGATCGCCGCGGCAGGGCTGGCCCTGATCGGTAGCGAGAACGGTGCCAGCGTGCCGTTTTTCGCCTTGATCCTGACCTTGTGCGCGGCCGCCATGTGGGCCATGGGCAACATCATCACCCGGCGGTTCGGCAACATCGACCTGGTGGCTCTGGTGATCTGGGGCGGGCTGATTCCGCCGCTGCCGTTCCTGGCGCTGTCGTGGTGGCTGGAAGGGCCGGAGCTGATCGAGGGTGCCCTGCGCGGTATTGGCTGGAGTTCGATCCTGTCGCTGGCCTACCTGGCGTTTGTCGCCACCATGCTGGGCTATAGCTTGTGGAGTTACCTGCTGTCGCGCTACCCGGCCGGCAAGGTGGCGCCGTTCTCGTTGCTGGTCCCGGTCGTGGGCCTGAGTTCTTCGGCATTGCTGCTGGACGAGCGCCTGAGCCCGATGCAGGGTTGGGGGGCGTTGCTGGTGATGGCGGGGCTGCTGGTCAATGTCTTCGGTGCGCGGCTGTGGGCAGCGCTCAGGGTGGCCGACCGACGCGAAGCCTGAAGCGCCATTGCGGCTTGTGCATTGACGAAGGCGGTCCTAATATCCAAGCAAATTCTTGTGTAAAAGGACTGCACGCAAATGGAGTTGCACACTTCCCTGTGGCTGTTTCAGGTCACCCTGGCGCTGGGCTTGAGCCTTTGGCTCTGCATCGCTGTACTCAATAACCTCCAGGCCTTTGCGGCCTCTGTCGGTGCAGTGGGGGCGACCATGGCGATGGCCCCCTTGAAGCAGGCGCCGGCCATTGATTTCCCGTTGTTGTCACGGGCGCTGCATTCCCCGCTGGCGCACCGGCTCGCGCTGGTGATGGTGTTGGTGTTGCAGGGGGTCGCTGCGGGGGCGGCGCTGATCGGCAGCTACACCTTGTTGTTCGATGCGGGCCTTGAGCCGGCGCGGCCCTGGCTGAACCTGGCGCTGAGCGCGATGCTCGGCTTCACCTTCAGCATGCTGCTGGGCGGACTGTGGTTCGGCTACTGGATTCGTCAGGAGGGCCTGCAACTCACGCACCTTGTGTTGGTGCTCTGGGCATTGCTGGCCTTTGTGGTGTTCAACCTGCACTGGACGTAAGGGCGGGCTCAGGGGTGACACGGTAGACGCAACGCCGGTCACCCGAGAGCAGGTGCTCGCAGCGTTCCACCTTCGCCTGATCGCCGATCACTGCCTGGAAGATCTGCAGCTCCGACCGACAAAACCCCTGGCAGCGACTGGCGGCGACGCAGATCGGGCAGTGGTGCTCGATGATCAGCCAGCCACTGTCGCAGGCTTGCATCCGGGCCATGTAGCCGGCCTGTTCGCGCAGTTGCACCAGGGTGCGGACCTTGTCTTCCAGGTTCCGGGCCTGGCTACAGGCTTGCTGGTATTCCTTGAGATTGCTGGCTTCCATGCGGCTGATCAGTTGATCGACGCCGTCGGCGCCGAACACCTGCTCGACGGATTCGATCAGTTGCAGCGTGAGCACGCTGTGGGTGTCGGGGAAGCGCCGTTGCGCAGCTTCGGTGAGTATCCACTGTTGCGAAGGCCGTCCGGCACCGCTGGCCGTTGCGCTGATGCCGCTGATCAGATCGGCGCCCTGAAGCTTCTGAAGCTGCTGGCGCGTGGCCTCGAAACTGATCTGCAGCAGGCTGGCAAGGTCGGTGGTTTTCAGCGGCCCCCGGGTCTTGAGCAGGAACAGGATGCGTTCGGCAGTCGCCGTCGGGGTCAGGGAAGCGGGGGAGTCATGCACGATAAGCGTCCTGCAAAAAGGTTGAAATGCAATGCGTCAGGCCAGGGACTTGGTCGGTGTTCCGGTGATGCGCCAGACCAGTAGCAAGGTCAGCACCGGCGCCAGGGCGAACACACCGAACAGCCAGGTGGCGGCATGCTGGGCACCGACCGCACCGCCGGGGTCGACCAGGCCTGCGCCGTTACTGACCAGCCCGGCCAGGGCAGCCGCCAGGGCCGTGGCATAGAGTTGCACGGTGGTGATCGAGGCCGAGGCCAGGTTCTCTTCTCCGGGCCGCGCCGCGCTGAGTACCCGCGCCAGTAGGTGCGGCCAGCCAAGGCCGATGCCCAGGCCGACCCCGGCCAGGGCCAGGCAGTAACTCGCCACGCCGGCAGTGCTGTGCAGCCAGTTCGCTTGGGGGGTCGTCAGCGCCAGGGCCAGCATGGCCGCGACGATCACCGCCGGGCCTGCGCGCATCAGGCGCTCGGCCGACTCCCCCGTGCGTCCGGCGCCGTACAGCGCACCCAGGGTCCAGCCAGCCGCCATGGCCGCGGTCATGTAGCCGGCGGCGAGTGGGCCGAGGCCGTGGATCTGTTGAAGGAAATAGGGCACGAAAATCTCGGTGGTCATTGCCGTGATCAACAGGCACATCATCCCGTACAGCACGCCCAGGCGAGTGCCCAGCGAATAAGCCCCGGTGGGCAGCAGGCGACGCTCGGGGTTGCGATCGAGGCGGGCAATCAGTACGGCGATGGCAACGCCGGCGCCCATTCCGAGCAGGTTCCACAGTAACTGGCTGGACAGGCTTGCGGTCGAGACCACCAGCACCGACACGACCAGGCAGGCGATCAGGCCATAGGGCGGGCGCGAACGCGCCGCCGGGTTGACGACGGTGCTGTGCAGTTGCTGGATAACGATCAGCGCCAGCAGCGCCACCACCGGCAACAACGACCAGAACGCCCAGCGCCAATGGCCGAGTTCGGCGAACACGCCGCCGATGGCGGGCCCGCACAGGGTGGCGACGCCCCACATGCCCGAGACCATGGCCATGGCTCGGGGCCACAACGCTTCATCGAACACCAGGCGGATCAGGGCATAGCTCAAAGCGAACAGGATGCCACCACCAAACCCCTGCACACTGCGCCCGGCCAGCAGCACCGTCATGCTCGGCGCTGCCGCGCACAGGGCCGAGCCGGCGGCGAACACCAGCAGCGCCAGCAGGAACGCGCGCCGGGCGCCGAGGCGTTCGAGCAATTGCGCCGAGAGGGTGGAGCCGATGATCGAGGTGACCACGAACAACGTGGTGCTCCAGGCATAAAAGGCCAGGCCGCCGATGTCGGCAATCACCGTCGGCAGGATCGTGGTGACGATGTAGACGTTGATCGCATGCAACCCCACGCCACCGGCCAGGGCAATCGAGCGCAGGGCATTGCGGCCCTTGAGCAGTTGCGCCCAGGAGGCGCTCTGAGGGGGAGGGGTAGAGGACATGCGCGACTCCTTCGCACGGGTGAGTGGCACGAAGTCTAGGTGTGCCACTGTGGTTAAACAAGTAATGACTTGTATAAATAGCCGCCGGGGCAACGAGCGGTTTTTGCTACCATCGCCTTCTTTTGCCGGTGCGTGCAAACGCCCGGCGTACACCCTGCAAGACCGAAGGAGAACACCATGATTGTCACCACCACAGGCACCGTCGAAGGCCGTCAGATCGTCGCCTACCTGGATGTGGTCAGCGCCGAGTCGGTCCAGGGCATCAACGTGGTGCGCGATGTGTTCGCCAGCTTTCGCGACTTTTTCGGCGGCCGCTCGCAAACCCTGGAAAGTGCCTTGAAGGAGGCCCGCATCCAGGCCACAGACGAGATCAAGGCCCGGGCCCGCAGCTTGCAGGCCGACGCGGTAGTGGGGCTGGATTACGAGATCAGCATGCCGTCGTCTCGGGGCGGCATGGTCGTGGTGTTCGTCACCGGTACCGCAGTCAAGCTTCGATAACCCGGGGTGCGACAAATTGGCCCGGCCATTGGTCGGGCTTTTTTGTTTTCGCCCAGGAAGTCTGCAAATGACCGGCTAGTCTCAAAAGCTCTTGGGTCGGTATTTTCCCGGGCAAACATTTGCTTGCCGGTACCGCCCCGCTGTCAGAGGGAGACAGGGCATGAGCGAATCCTACTTCGAGGACAACGGCGACGAATTTCCTATCAACAGCCAGGTGCGTTGTGGTCAGGCGGCTTACCGTCTGGGCTTTGCCCACATGACCCTGGATGACTCGGACCAGGTTCAGCCCAGCCATTTGCAACGCACCAAACAGGGCAAGTTCACGCCCAGGGTTCCAGCAAGAAAGTGAACAGGATCACATCACCCCGCCCTCTGAGGCGGGGTTTTTTCTGCATTGCTTGACCTTGCTCAACGGATGCGGAACGGGCGCTCGCCTGTTACGCGCTTGTATGCCTTACTTGCCCCCGCCGTTAACCACACAGGAGCCATTCGATGCGTATCAGGGAAGAAACTTTCTGGAAATGGGCAGACGCGCAATTGCACAGCCGCAGCCATGACGAAGCGCTCAGTGACGGCACCAGCATCGATGTGCAGGTCAGGCTGTCGCGCACCGGTGCCACGCAACTGTTCCTCGGGATTTATGCGCACCAGGGCAAGGCGATGGTGGAGGAGTACTACGACAATCGCCCCGGCGAAACCATGACCCGGGCCATGGCCTGGGGTGTCGAGCGCGCCCGGGCCCTGGCCATCGGCTGGCTGCCGCTGGAGCAGGCGCCGCTGCGCCGTCAGGCCTGAGCGTGGCGGTTGCGGCTGGCCTGGACAATGCGCTCGGCCGGCACGCGCAACTGGCGTAGCAGGTAGTCGGCGAACTCGGGCGAGTAGCCCTGCAGCGCAATGGCCTGCTCCATGCAGCTCAACCAGATATCACTGTGGGATTGTTCGATCGGCCATTGGGCATGGAAGGCCGGGATGGCGATCGAGCCATAGCGTTCGCGAAACAGCGCCGGGCCGCCGAGCCAGCCACTGAGAAAACAGGCCAGTTTGTCCCGCGAGCCGTCGAGGTTGTCCGGGTGCATCTGGCGCACCGGGCGGGCGTTTGGGGTCTGGTCCATCAGGCGGTAGAAGTCATCGACCAGGCGGCGCAGGCCGTCGATACCGCCGGCGGCCTGGTAGGAGGCATCGCCGGTGCCGAATGCGGGACTGTTCATCGTCATGCTCTTGAAGAAAAGACGGTCATTGTAGCCAGTGTGCGCGGCAATGAAAAAAGCCCGATCCTTGCGGATCGGGCTTTGCGTGTTGCCGTTGGGTGACCTAGCAGAGGCGGTCGATGACCGCGACGCCCGGTTTGTCCTGCAGCGCGGCCCACTCATGTTGCAGGGTCTGCAGAACGCGGCCGACGTATTGGGTGTCGGCGGCGGCTTTCTTGCCGACATAGCCCTGGCCACGGCGGTACATCTTCAACCGGGCGCGCATGTTCGGCGTACGTTGCTCAAACTGCGCTTCATCGGTCAGCGGCCCCAGGCTGTCGAGGCGCACTTCACCGGTTTCGCAAACCCAGAGGATGTGGCTGTCGAGTGTGTCTTTGCGCGCGGCGAACAGCCGGGCCAATTCGCCAACAGTCGGTTGATTGTTCAGATTCATCATAAAGCCCCCTAGACCATTCGTAGTTGAGTTCAAACTCGGCGCACATCACATGTAGCGTTGAAAGAAAGCTGCTACAGCAGCGTCGCAACTGGGGGCTTTTACACGCTGCCTTTTGGGCAGTACCCATCCGCATACAGCTCATGGATCCTTCGAGCTGCCTGGAACACCCTTGCCAGTGTCCCCGATCGGGGAGACGGCCTCATCATGCAAGGGCCGATGAACGGCGTCAATATGTTTTGTAGTGATTTTTTTCTTGCACTACATTCTTGTCGGACAATGCGCGATTCCCCGGTAATTGATGCGAATCAGTTCGCCTGCGGGGGATGTGTCCGATCATGCCCGCTCATGCATTGCAGGGAGATTCACATGAGTTCGTCGGCCAGCGCACCGGATGCGCAAACCACCCGAGTGAGGGTTCCAATCGGCTTGCTGGTGGGGATCGCCGCCATGATCGGCGTACTCCTGTTGCCGCTGCCCGCCGACCTGCCGGTGGCCGGGCAGCGGGTGCTGGCGATCCTGGCATTTGCCGTGGTGGTGTGGATCAGCGAGGCGGTGTCGTACGAAGCCAGCGCAATCATGATCACCTCGCTGATGGCCTTTTTGCTGGGTACCGCGCCGACCGTGGCCGACCCCTCGGTGACCTATGGCTCCTCGGCCGCCATCAGCCTGGCGCTGACCGGGTTCTCCAACAGCGCCCTGGCCCTGGTGGTGGGTGCGCTGTTCATCGCCGCGGCCATGACCCACACCGGACTGGACCGGCGTATCGCCCTCGTGACGCTTTCAAGCGTTGGCGTCAGTACCCGGCGCATTCTGCTTGGCGCGGTGGCGGTGACCATCCTGCTGAGCCTGGTGGTGCCCAGCGCCACGGCGCGCAGTGCCTGTGTAGTGCCGATCATGATGGGGGTGATTGCCGCGTTTGGTGTCGACAAACGCTCCAACATCGCCGCCGGGATCATGATCATCGTGGCCCAGGGCACCAGTATCTGGAACATCGGCATCCAGACTGCCGCGGCGCAGAACCTGCTTACAGTGGGCTTCATGGACAAGATGCTCGGTGCCCGGGTGTCGTGGATCGACTGGCTGATTGCAGGCGCCCCGTGGGCGGTGATCATGTCGGCGGTACTGATCTTTGTGGTACTCAAGATGATGCCGCCCGAGAGTGACAGCATCCCCGGTGGCAAGGCCGCGGTGAGCAAGACCCTGGCCGAACTCGGTCCCATGAGCGGGGCGCAGAAGCGCTTGCTGGCGGTGTCGGTCCTGCTGTTGCTGGCCTGGGCCACGGAGGGCAAGCTGCATCACTTCGATACCACTTCGACCACTTATGCAGGCCTGGTGATTCTGCTGTTGCCGCACCTTGGGGTAATGACCTGGAAAGACGTACAGGCACGCATTCCGTGGGGCACGGTGATTGTCTTCGGGGTCGGCATCAGCCTGGGTACCACCTTGCTGACCACCCAGGCCGGGCAATGGCTCGGCGCGCAGGTGGTGGCCCACACCGGGCTGGATCAACTGGGCACCCTGGGCGTGTTCGCGATCCTGGCGGCGTTCCTGATTCTGATTCACTTGGGGTTTGCCAGTGCCACGGCGCTGACCTCGGCGCTGCTGCCGATCCTGATCTCGGTGTTGCAGACCTTGCCGGGTGACTTCAGTCGCCTGGGCATGACCATGGCCCTGGGCTTTGTGGTCAGCTATGGC